>NZ_JBYTEG010000014.1:0-187747 GCF_058792255.1 Cupriavidus sp. CPT47-8839-RL05A
CTGCACTGCTACAGCGCTTGCGCGAGCGCCTGAAGGCGCTCCCAAACGAAAAACGACCCGCACGCTCATGCGCACGGGTCGTTAAGTCGCGACCTTCTCGCTACACCATTCGGTACCTGAAGAAGGACCTTAACTGAACGGCATTACACCCTCGGGTGCCCTTTCTTCTGCCTGGCAGGTGCGCCTAGCGCACCACCGCATCAACGCTCGTAGCGCGAACGGCTGTTGCGGTTGCCGTTGCCGCCGCCATTGCTGCCGAAACCGCCGCCAAAGCTGCGATTGCCGTCACGGTTGCCGTCGCGGTTGCCGAAGCTGCGGCCTTCGCCGTTGCCACCGGTGTTGCCACGATAGCCGCCGCCGGTGCGGTCGCCGAAGCCACCACGGTTGTTGTCGCCAAAGCTGCGGGGGGCGGCGCCGTCGCGGTTGCCGAAACCACCGCGGTTGTCGTCGCCGAAGCTGCGGCCGCCTTCGCGGTTGCCGAAGCCACGCGCACCGTCGTTGGCGCCGCGGTAGCCGGCGCCCTGGCCGCCCTGGCCCTGGCCACGGTAGCCGCCTTCACGATTGCCGAAGCCGCCGCGGTTGTCGTCACCGAACGGGCGTGCGCCTTCCGGGCGGTTACCGAAGCCACGGCTCTCGCCGCTGAACTTGCGCTCGCCGAAGCCGGTGCGGTTCTCGCCACCGCCGAACTTGCGGTCGCCGAAGCTGCGTTCGCCGCCACGGTAGCCGCCGCCATTGCCGCGGAAGTCACCACGGCCGCCACCCGGCTTGCCGCCGAAGTTGGAACGCGGCTTGGGCGAACGGCGCGGCTCCAGGCCTTCGATCACCGAAGCGTCGATGCGCTGGTTGGTGAAGCGCTCGATGCGCTTCCACTGGAACATGTCGTTGTGGTTCACCAGGTTGATGGCGGTGCCCGAGCGGCCCGCGCGGCCGGTACGGCCGATGCGGTGCACGTAGTCCTCGGCCTGCTTGGGCAGGTCGAAGTTCACCACGTGGGTGATATCGGGCACGTCGATGCCGCGCGCGGCCACGTCGGTGGCCACCAGCACGCGCAGGTTGCCGCGGCGCAGTGCGGTCAGGGTGCGGTTGCGCGCGCCCTGGGTCATGTCGCCGTGCAGCGCGCCGGCGGAGAAGCCGGTGTCGGACAGGCGCTCGGCCAGCGAATCGGCATCGCGCTTGGTCGCGGTGAAGACGATGGCTTGCTTGAGCGTCGCGTCGCGCAGCAGGTGGTCCAGCAGGCGTTCCTTGTGCGACATGTCGTCGGTGAAGTGCAGGCGCTGCTCGATATGGCTCTGGTCGGCGCGGGCCGCGGCGATCTCGATGCGCTGCGGGTCGCGCAGCTGGCGCGAGGCCAGCTGGGCAATGCGCGCATCCAGCGTGGCCGAGAACATCAGCGTCTGGCGCGTGGCCGGGGTGGCATTGACGATGGCGTCGATGTCGTCGGCAAAGCCCATGTCGAGCATGCGGTCGGCCTCGTCGAACACCAGCATCTGCAGGGCCGACAGGTCGATGCGGCCGGCGTCGATATGATCGAGCAGGCGGCCTGGCGTGGCCACCAGGATGTCAGGCATCTTGGCCAGCGCGGCCAGCTGCTTGGGGTAGGGCATGCCGCCCAGGATGCTGGCGCAGACGATGCGGCGCAGGTTGCGGCCGTACTTGGCGGCGGCCTCGGTCACCTGCAGCGCCAGTTCGCGCGTCGGGGTTAGCACCAGCAGTGCGGGCTGCGCCGGCGACGGGCGCGGGCGCTTGCCCTTCATGCGCTTGGCGGGCTCGGTCGCGCGCTGCGGCGCCGGCATTTCGCTGATGCGCTGGATCGCGGGCAGCATGAACGCGGCGGTCTTGCCCGAGCCGGTCTGGCTCGAGACCAGCAGGTCACGGCCGGCCAGGAAGGCCGGGATGGCCTGGGCCTGCACCGGCGTGGGCGTGTTGTAGTTCAGTTCGGAGAGGGCGCGCAGGATGGCCGCATCGAGGCCAAGCGTGGCGAAACCGCTTTCCACGGCCGGGGCTTCTTCAACTGCCGGGCTGGGGTTGAGCAGGGCGTCGAGCTTGTCGAGCGGGCTCTGGGCAGCGTCGGAAGTGATCGAAGCGTCGGTCGCGGAGGCAATAGCTTGCTCCGCACGAATGTCGTGCTGGGTCATGTCGGAATGGTCAAATAAATGCATGGCACCCCGGCAAAGCAAAATGGGGTGGGCGCAGTGCAAAGTCTTAAAAAGGCTTCGGCGCCAATCGGTGAGGCCGTTACGACAGACACAGCTGGCAGTACGGCGGCAGGCAGGGCGGTGGCTGGTCCCGCTAGGCGGTCCGGCCGTATCCCTGGCAGGCAAACAGCTCAGGTTTCAGGCTGTTCAACAGGATCGGAGACGAGGCGACGTCAGGTGAGCGGTGCGTTCTGCTGGGCGGCTGGGGCCATGAAGTGATGACTAGGCGTCCGGCAGCGAGGAAACAGAGCTTGGGAGGGCAGCGGATTCGCCGCGGCAGGAAGCCGGGCGTTTGGCGGATCTCACAGTTGCGAAACTCACGGCGCGGATTATAGCAGAGTACGGAATTTTTGTTGCACTGCGAAAACGTAACCGGATATGTCAGGCGCTCGTCACCTTCCAGACGCGCCCGCGCCACGCTGGTTGAAAGCCGAAAACCCCCGCCTATACTGGAGGCGCGAGCACACAGGATGCCCGCACGGGGCGGACGAAAACGCTCCCGCTTGACCTCTTCCAGCGGCATTGGGCCGCTGTTCGCGGCGAGCACTGCGGTCATTGACTCCAAGCGCCAGTCTTCCTGCGACTCTCCGGGTGGTCCGGATGGGCGTCCGCTACATGCTACATGGGCGGAATCATGGGAAGCCTGCCTGGAACAGAATGACCGAACTGCTGACCGCGTGACCCAGGTGGTCCGGGCCCGTCCGCATCCAAAGCCCGCCAGCGATGGCGGGCTTTTCATTTGGCGGTTGCGGTCGCGGTTCAGTCCTCTGCATCGTTGCCAGCGGCCTTGCGCGGCAGCCGCCCGAGCGGCTGCTCCTGCGGCATCACATGGCGGTTGCCCGGCAATCCGCCCGGGTAGTCGACGATGCGCGCGGCGCCCTGGCGCCGCAAGCCATGCCATGCCTGGCCGCCGGCGGTGCGCCCGCCGCCCAGGATGGCGGTCATGGCCTGCCGGTCGAGATCCATGCTGTCGGGCAAATCCTTGATGACGATCACTGCCATGGCTGTCTCCGGTCAAGCGGCGCCACGGCCATGCGGCCGCGGGACCGCTTCAGTATAGGCGAGGCGGTCCGCGGTATTGTCCGCGGGGCCGCCGCGCGGTGCGCTCAGACTGCGGCGAAATTGCCGGCCCATTGCGACGGGTTGACGTTGACGCGCACCGGGCCGAAGTCGGGGCCGACGATGCTGTTGTTGAGCGTGTTGACGTTGATGCTCTGCAGCTGCGCGATGTTCTGGTTGACGTTGACGGTGACGTTGGCCAGCGGGCCGACGCTGCCGACACCGCGGCTGAGCCACGAGTTGCCGCCGCGTACGGCGCACAGCGAGGCACGGTCGAGTTCTTTGCTCAGGGCGAGATCGCGGACGAGGATCGATGACATGGTGGTGCTCCTTTGAGTCGGGTGCCGGGGGCGGCTGGCGCGGAGATTGCAGCATCTGCGCGCCAGTCGCGGCCAGGGCGTATCAGCCGAAGATGTTGTTGGTGGCGTTCTGGTTGGTGTGCACGTCGGACTTGACGTGGTCCAGGAAGGCCGAGCCGTTGCCGTTCAGGTTGGTCACGGTCTGCATCTGCGCGATGCTTTGCGTGGCGTTGATGCTGTTGTCCAGCGACAGCCTGATCGGCGTGTAGACGGCGGCGAAGGGCAGGTAGGCCAGGCCGCCGCGCACGGCGTGCATGCGCTTGCTGTCGAGGGTTTCGGCGGCGGGCAGGTCCTTGATGGTCAGCGTGGTCATGATGTTCTCCGGTATCGGTCAGTGCGTGGGTGGCTGGGGCGCGTGGGCTCAGCCGTAGATGTTGTTGCTGGCGTTCTGGTTGGTATCCACATGCGAGCGCACGTGGTCCAGGAAGGCCGAGCCGTTGCCGTTCATGTTGGTGACGGTCTGCATCTGGGCGATTTCCTGCACGGCCTTGATGCTGCTGTCGAACGACAGCTTCACCGGGCTGTAGACCGCGGCGAACGGCATGTAGGCCAGGCCGCCGCGCACGGCGTGCATGCCCTTGCGGTCCAGGGTTTCGGTGGAGGACAGGTCCTTGATGGTCAGCGTGGTCATGATGGTCTCCGGTAGAGGAAGGTACTGCCTTGGGTCTGGTTTCGAGCATCGGGTTGGTGTCGCGCTCGGGAGGTACTAACGCAGGGACTGTGCCAATGACGTTGCCGGCCCCGCCAGGCACGCGCAACTGCTTGAAAACACGGGCGATTTATTTTCGATGTCGGCTTGCGGGCACTGGCTGCGGGCGCTGCCGCATGCCGCGGGTGACGGGCCGCGGCCAACAGGCGGCGTGCTGGTGTTGGCGCGGCCGCGACAGTGGCGCGCCAAAGGCGATGCGGTTGGCAGGGAGCGCCCGCGCGCGGCGTTGCACGCCGGCTTCGCATGGTTTGCGCATGCCTTGGGTGCGCACTAGTATCCATCTCGAAGGCAGGCATATCCGCATCGTGGGATGCGCCGTGCCAGCAACCATGTCGGGGCATCCGGTGGCCAGTCTCAAAGAACTGATCCGCAAGTTCCAGAACGGCGGTCTCTCCGACGACGAGTTTGTTGCGTCGTTCGAAACGGCGCTGGCGCAGGACCCCACCACGCCCAGCCAGGCCGCGCGCGTGGTCATCGAGGAAAACACGCGCTTCCCGTTCCCGCCCGCGGTCTATGCCGAAGTCATGCGGCGCATCGAGCGCCGCGGCGCCACGCAGTACGACGGCGCCACCGAAGCCACGCGCCTGGCCGGCACGCAGACGGGCTCGCTGTATGCGACCTCGCCCGAGCCGGGCACGCTGCCGCCGGCGGCGCATACCAAGGGCGTGGGCGATACCCTGAACGGCCGCTTCGTGCTGGAAGAATGCCTGGGCGTGGGCGGCATGGGCACGGTTTACAAGGCGCTCGACCTGCGCAAGCTGGAAGCCTCGGACCGCAAGCCCTATATCGCCATCAAGGTGCTGAACCTGCAGTTCAGCGGGCACCCCAAGTCGCTGATGGCGCTGCAGCGCGAGGCGCGCAAGGCGCAGACGCTGGCACACCGGAATATCGTCACCGTCTATGACTTCGACCGCGACGGGCCGGTGGTCTTCCTGACCATGGAATACCTGTCTGGCTCTTCGCTCAACCATGTGCTCAAGGCCCCGGGCTTCACCGGCATGCCGATGGCGCGCGCCATGTCGATCATCAACGGCATGGGCAATGCGCTGGCATACGCGCACGAGCGCGGCTTCGTGCACTGCGACTTCAAGCCCGCCAACGTCTTCCTGACCGCCAACGGCGAGGTCAAGGTGATCGACTTCGGTATTGCGCGCGGCTTCCTGCCGCCGGCCGACGAGTCCGACCGGACCGTGTTCGATCCCGGCTCGCTGGGTGGCATGACACCAGCCTATGCCAGCCCGGAGATGTTCGACCATTGCGAGCCCGACCCGCGCGACGACATCTTTGCGCTGGCCTGCGTGACCTATGAACTGCTGACCGGCAAACATCCCTACCAGCGGCTCTCGGCCAACCAGGCGCGCGATGCCGGGCTCAAGCCGGCGCAGCCGCCGCAGTTGAGCCGCACGCAATGGAAGACCCTGCGCGAGGCGCTGTCGCTCGACCGCGAGACACGCACGCCCACCGTCGCGCGCTTCCTGCATGGCATGAGCGCGGTGCCGGTGGTGTCCACGCGGCGTCCCTCGCCGCTGATGGCAGGCGGCGCGCTGGCCGTGCTGGCGGGCGTGTCGGCGATCGGCTACTACGCCTGGCATTCGCAGCGCCAGGCCGAAGCGCCG
This sequence comes from Cupriavidus sp. CPT47-8839-RL05A, assembly GCF_058792255.1. Taxonomy (NCBI): domain Bacteria; kingdom Pseudomonadati; phylum Pseudomonadota; class Betaproteobacteria; order Burkholderiales; family Burkholderiaceae; genus Cupriavidus; species Cupriavidus sp. CPT47-8839-RL05A. The sequence goes on from NZ_JBYTEG010000014.1 coordinate 5,939, forward strand.
GCTGGCGACACGCGCGTCGAGGCCCCGGTTACACCGGTGCCCGCCGCGCCGGTCACCCCGCCCGCACCGGCTGCCCGTCCGGCGGTGCTGTCGATGGCCGACGTCACGAAGATGCTGGCGGCGGTGCCGTGCTCGCTGCTCACCGCCACCCAGCAGGCGCAGACGTTGCGTGTGCGCGGCTTCCTGGCCGAGAGCGTCGGCGCCGTGCGGCTGCGCGAGCAGCTCAGCGCGTTGCCGGGCGTCAAGGAGCTCAAGGGCGTGTCGATCGACACCCAGCCGCTGGCCGCCGACAAGTGCGACGTGGCCACCCTGATCGCGCCGTACTGGTCGGGCCACCGCGAAGGGGGCACGGCTTCGTCGCTGCGGCTGCGCGGCCAGGGCACGCAACTGACCGAAGGGTCACCGCTGGTGCTGGATCTGCGCACGCCGGCGCGCGACTCCTATGTCTATGTCGATTACTTCGCGGCCGACGGCAAGGTGGCGCACATGGTGCCGAGCGCGCGCGTGCCCGCCCACCAGGCGCCGCCCAGCCATGGCGCCACGGTTGGCGACGGTGGCGACTGGATCATCTCCGGGCCGTTCGGCACCGAGCTGGTGGTGTTGCTGACCACGCCCGCGCCGCTGTTCGATGGCCGGCGCGCCGAGGTCGAGCTGCACAAGGACTACCTGAAGGCACTGGAAAAGCCGCTGGCGCAGATGGCGCGCACCTATGGCCGGGACCGCATCAGCGCGGACCTGGTGCAGATCTCCACGCGCGCGCGCTGATTGCCGCCAGCCGGCCGGCTTGCCGCTTGCAAATTGCGCCAGCCGCTACTTCATGTCGCGCGCCACGCGAAAGCCGTTCTGCGACTGCCGCACGCTGGGGCTGTACTTGAAGCGCGTGGACGACACCATGTAGCTCGCCCCCTCGCGCCAGGAGCCGCCGCGGATCACGCGTGCGCCGCAGGCGTTCTCGTTCCACACGCGCCCGTCGGCGGGCGCGCCCTTGTATGAGCTGTGCCAGCAATCGGCCACCCATTCCCACACGCTGCCGTTGACGTCGTGCAGGCCGTACGGGTTGGCCGCGAAGGTCCCGACCGCGGCCGGCGCATCCTGGCTCCACGGGTCGCCGCAGTCCTTGCAGTTGGCATTGCCCTTGCGCATCTGGTCGCCCCACCAGTAGGCACTGGCGGTGCCGCCGCGCGCTGCGTATTCCCATTCGGCCTCGGTGGGCAGCCGGTAGGGCTTGCCGGTGGTCTTGCTGAGCCAGGCCACGTACTGCTGCGCGTCGTCCCAGCTGACGTCGCGCACCGGCGCGGTCTTCGCGCTGTCGGCGACGGTGGGGACGCGCTGGCAGCCGCCGGCGTCGGCGCAGGCATTCCATTGCTCGACCGTGACCTCATAGCGGCCGATCGCAAACGGCTGGCCGATGGTGACGTGGTGCGGGGGCTTCTCGGCGGGATCGCTGGCACTGCTGCCCATGGTGAAGCTGCCCGCCGGCAGGGAGACCAGCACCGGGCAGGCCGGGCAATCGCGGATCTCGCCGGTGCGCAATGTGGCGCTGACCGCGCCGCCCGCCGCCGCGCCCGGGCGTAGCGATGCCGTTGCCGGTGGCGCAGCAGGTGGCGCAGCGGGCGGCGATGCCGGACGCGCTGCCGCGGCCGGTGCCGGCGGCCGCGTGACCTGGCCCCCGGCAGAGGTGCCGGAGCGGGGCGGCGGCGCGGGCGCCTGGGCCTTGGGTGCGGAGGCGGACGCTGCCAGCCGCTCCAGGCGCGCCCTGGCCAGCACCGCGAAGCGTCCGTTGGGGTACTGCTTCAGGTAGGCCTCGTAGTCGCCGGCGTAATTGCTGTTCTTGATCGATTCCCAGAAGCTCAGCTCGTACTGCTCGTCGGTGTTCTTGGGCATGATGCCGGCGAGCAGCAGCGGTTCCGTGGCCGCGGGGCCGGCGGCAGCGGCGGCCGCCTGCGCAAGCAGCGGCGCGGCGGCGAGCATGGCGGCCATGGCGGCCGTGCGTACGACTGGTAGATTGCGCCACATCTTCACACCTCGCTGGAGCCGCGGCGATCCCGCTGCATGCCGGTAGCTGCCGGCACATGCGTCGGGGGCGCATTGTGGTGTTGCCGAGACGTCGACCGGCTTGCTTCAAGATAGCACAGCGCCTGTGTCTCCGGCGGGGCATTGCCATGCCACCGCGACGCGCCGGGGTCGCTTTTTCCGGGCTTGCGACCTAACCTGAATGACGAATCGCCGAGCGCTGACCAACAAGCAACAAGAATGGGCTTTCGGGACAACGTGATCGGGTTTCGGACTGTTATCCGGGAGGCGCCGCGTATGTCCAGACGATTCCTGTTCCGCCTGCTGGCGGTTGCCGCCCTGGCCGCGGCCCCGTCGCTGTCGCTGTCGACGGCAGCCCCGCCCAATGCCGAGGCCTACATCATCTGGCCGCACGATGGCACGGTCATCAGCGGCGGCAAGTTCTGGGTGCGCATGGGCCTGCGCAATATGGGCGTGTGCCCCAAGGGCGTCGAGTCGCCGCGCTGCGGGCACCACCACCTGCTGGTCGACACCGAGCTGCCGCCGCTGGACAAGGAAATCCCTTCGGACAAGAACCACCTGCACTTCGGCGCGGGCGAGACCGACGCGCGCATTGAGTTGCCGCCCGGCAAGCACACGCTGCAGTTGCTGATGGGCGATGCCAAGCACGTGCCGTTCGAACCGCCGATCTATTCGAAGAAGATCACGATCACGGTGAAATAGCGGGGCAGCGCGCGCCGCGGAAGCCGAACCAGGCCGATCAGCAAACAGGGAGAGCACCATGTCCAGAGTACTTGCCGCGGCTGTCTTTGCCGCCAGCCTGCTGCTGTCAGCGGTGGTGCAGGGTAGTTCGACGCCGGCGCCGCCCAACGCCTACCTGTATATCGGCTGGCCCAACGACGGGCAGACCATGCCCGCGGGCAAGCCATTCAAGGTCTGGTTCGGGTTGCGCAATATGGGGGTGGCGCCGAAGGACGTGAAGTACCCCAATACCGGGCACCATCACCTGCTTGTCGATGTGGACCTGCCGCCGATGGACAAGGAAATCCCCAATGACCGCAATCACCTGCATTTCGGGGCGGGGGAGACCGAGACCATGATCGAGCTGCCGCCCGGCAAGCATACGCTGCAGCTGCTGATGGGGGATGACAAGCACATTCCCACCAACCCGCCGGTTTATTCGAAGAAGATCACGATCTACGTGAAGTGACCCGGACCTTGCGGTGACGGCGGCGCGCATGCGCCGCTTTTTTTCGTGCGCCGGCGAAGCAAGTGTCGCCCGCCATCCAACATCGACGCGCAATCTGTTGGCTGCGCCCCGCCAGTGCGCGCTGACGCAAGCTCGCCGCGCCTCCGCAGCGGGAGCCGGCTGCAAGCAGAAATCCCCGTGTTTACAGGCACTTCCGTGATCCGCGCAGCCGTGGTCCCGGGGCTGGCACGCTCCCTGCGATTGTCCCTCCTGAGCGCGACACCAACCCGATGCTCGACCAAACCAAGGCAACACCTTCCTCTACCCGGAGACCATCATGACCACGCTGACCATCACCGACCTGACCACCATCGACACCCTGGACCGCAAGGGCATGCTCGCCGTTCGCGGCGGCCGCACCCTGCTCCCGTTCATGCCGGTGTACCACCCGCTCAACCTGTCGTTCGACCACAGCATCACCGCCGTGCAGGAAATCGCGCAGATGCAGACCGTCACCAACCTGAACGGCAACGGCTCGGCCTTCCTGGACCACGTGAAGTCCGACGTGCACACCAACCAGAACGCCACCAACAACATCTACGGCTGAGCCCCTGCGCGCCAGCTAGCTGCTTGTTACCGATACCGGAGATCATCATGACCACGCTGACCATCAAAGACCTGTCCGCCACCGAAGCCCTCGACAGCAAGCGCATGCATGCCGTGCGCGGCGGCCTGTCGTACCTGCCCTTTGCCGCCGTGTATGCGCCGATCAAGCTCGCGTTCGACAGCAGCATCACCGCCAAGCAGGAAATCGCGCAGTTGCAGTCCGTGACCAACCTGAACGGCAATGGCTCGGCCTTCCTCGACCATGTCCGTTCGCATGTGGATACCAACCAGAACGCCAGCAACAATATCTATCGTTGAGAAGCTTGTTGAGATGGCGCAGCGCCGCGGGGGCGTCCCCGCGGCGCTTTTGTTGAGCCCCTGCATATCGGGGTTGGAGCGCGCGCCAGCGCGCACCACAATACAGACAGACTTCGCGGCCCCGGCATGCCTTGGGGTATCTCCAGCGCATCCCGTCCGCCGCCGTCGCACGCAGGAACCCATCGTGCCCGAATCCATCACTGCCTCGCCCGCGGTTGCGTCAACCGCTGCGCCGCACCGAACCGCCTGGCTGACCGCGCTGGCCGCCTGCGCGGCATTGCTGGCAGGCTGCGCCGATTTCCGGCCGCCCGTGTACCAGCGCCCGGAAACCCCGGCCAAGGCCGAATGGACGCGCCAGGAATCGATCACGGTATCGCCGGCCGAAACGGTGCAGCCCAACTGGTGGCTGGGCTTCAAGGATCCTTACCTGAACAGGCTGATCGACCAGGCGCTTTCCGGCAACTACGACATCAAGGTGCTGGCGGCGCGCATCCGCGTGGCCAACGCACAGATCGGCGAGGCCCGTGCCGGCGGGCTGCCGGTGATCGATATCGGCGCCGGTGCGAGCTTCGAGAAGAGCACCGGCCAGAAGTCCACCTGGACCTATAACGCCGGCGCCCAGCTGAACTGGGACATCGACATCTGGGGCAAGGTCGAGAAGGGCGTGCAGGCGCAGACCGCCGAGTTCCGCGCCACCGAGGCCGACTGGCGCGCCGGCTACCTGACGCTGGTGTCCAATGTATCGACCACTTACTTCCAGATCCTGCAGTTCGACGAGCAGATCGAGCAGCAGGCGCGCACCGTGGCCAAGAACGGGCAGATCCTGTCGACCTACCAGGCCATGTACCAGAACGGCCTGGTGCCAAAGATCCGGGTGATGCAGCAGCAGGCGGAAATCAACCGCCTGAACAAGGACCTGCTGGAGCTGCGCCGTTCGCGCGATGTGGCTGAAAACGCGCTGGCCACGCTGGTCGGCGTGCCCGCGGGCAATCTCAAGGTGCCGGCGGGGCGCCTGCAGGACCGCGTGCAGCCGCCCGCGGTGCCGGCCGGGCTGCCATCGCAATTGCTGGCGCGCCGCCCGGACGTGGTGGCGGCGGAATACCGCGTGCTGGCCGCGTACAACATCGTTGGCCAGGCCCGTTTGGCGCAGTTGCCCACCATCAGCCTGACCGCGCGCGGCGGCACCGCCAGCTTTGCGCTGAGCGACCTGCTCAAGTCATTCACCTTCGGCTTCATGCCCAGCATCAACCTGCCGATGCTCGACCCGAGCGTGCGCGCGCGCGTGAAGACCACCGAGGCGCAGGTGGGCGTGGCGGAAAACGAATATGGCCGCACCGTGATGACCGCGTTCGAAGAGGTGGAGAGCGCACTGGTCAATGTCGACGCGCACAAGAAGCAGCGCATCGAGCTGCAGCAGCAGGTTGAGCAGCTGCGCGTCGTGTCCGCGCAGATTGAGGCGCAACTGAAGGAGGGCGTGGTCTCGCAGCTGGAAGTGTTCGAGACCGAGCGCTCGCTGCTGGCCGCGCAACTGCAGTTGTTGGCGGTCCACCAACAGATCCTGGCCGACACCGTCACCCTGTACAAGGCGCTTGGCGGTGGCTGGCCCGATACCGACGTGCGCAACGCGGCGTCGAATCCGCCGCAGTAAGTGCTGCCAACGGTGCTGTAGGGCGGTTCAGGTGATGCCGGCGCCTGCAACGCGTTGCGCAACGCGCCCATAGCCCTGGCCACCTGCCCCGCTGCATGTGCCGCTGCCGCGCCAACCGCGCGTTCCGCGTCCCGATTGACTAGCCTTAGCCGTCGCCTACTATGTTCTTAGTCGCTTCATCCCCTGGCCTGCCGCCGCGGCAGCCGCGCTGTTGGCTTGCTGGAAACATGGCTCCTGACGAAGCACTGATCATGGAAATGCCGGTGAAAATGGCCCAGGGATCCACGCGGGAATTCTCTCAGGATCTGGCGCAGGAATTCGATGTGTTCCTGACGCCCGTGTCGCGCCCGGAGCTGGGCGAGATCCGCATCGACGAAGACCTGTTCGCCGTCGGACGCAGCGAATTGCCGTTCGCCGCCTACCCGGAAGACCTGGCCGCACCGCTGTCGCGCCGGCATGCGCGCATCTTCGCCGAGCATGGTGCGGTCTATGTGGCGGATCTCGGCAGCAAGAACGGCACGCGCGTGAACGGCGCAGCGGTGGCGCGCCAGCCGGCGCAGCTCATTGATGGCGACGAGGTGGCCTTCGGGCCGGCGCTGTCGTTCCGGGTCCGGCTGTCGCCGCGCGCGGCGCAGCCCGAGCCGCCGCGGGTAGCGGTGACGCTGGTGCCCGAGCGCGGCGATGTCGGGCTGCAGCCGCTGCACGTGGATGGCTTCCCCTACCTGATCAGCAAGGCCGACGATGCCTTCGCGCGCTACCGCGACAGCTATCCGCAGCAGGTCAACTACCTGTCGCGGCGCCACGCGCACGTGTACCTCAAGGGTGGCGTGCCATTCGTTGAGGACCTGGGCAGCACCAACGGCACCTTCGTCAACGGCAAGCGCCTGGCTGACCACGGCGTGCCGCTGGACGACGGCGACCTGATCGCCTTTGGCGGCAACCACTTTGTCTACAAGGTGCAGGTCCAGCACACCGGCGACGGCGATGCCACCGCGACGCATTCGATGCTGCAGCCTGTCGCTGCGCCGGACACGCCGCCCGCGTCCCAGGCTTCGCCCGTGCGCGACGAGGATGACCGCACCACCTTTGTCGGTGCCGCCGATTCCTTCCTCGACATCTTCTGCGTCGACTATGCCGCGCAGCAAGACGACGAGGTCAACGCCGAGGCCGAGGCACAGGCCGCGGCGGCCACGGCCGCGCACGACGGCGCGCAGGCACGCCGCAAGCGCGGGCGTGCCGCGCTGCTGCTGGCCGAAGGTGCCAGGCAGTTCGGCCTGAACGATTCCGTACGCACGCGGCGCGCGGCGCGATGGGGCGGCGCGTTGCTGTTGCTCGCGCTGCTGGCGGGGGCGGCCGTGTACTGGCGCGGTGCGCCGGAGCGCGAAGTGCAGGCGCTGTTTGCCGCAGGCGATCACGCGCGCGCGGCGCAGGCCGCCGACGACTACCTGGCGCGCCATCCCGGCGATGGCCAGGTGCAGGCCATCGGCACCGAGGCACTGATGCGTGCTGACGTGCCCGCTTTCGCCGCCAGGCTGAAGGCCGGTGATTTCAGCGGCGCCGATGCCGTGCTGGCCCGGATGCACAAGCTCAGCGCGCACAATGCCGATGCGCGGCCGCTGGTGGCGGAACTCGACTGGATCGGCCGCCTCGAACGCTTCACCGCGCAGCGCGGCGCCGACGCGCCGATCCGCCTCTACACCGACGAGGCGCCGATCCGGCAACTGCTGGCGTACTGGAACCAGGACACCACCGCGCACCAGCGCGCGCTCGGGCGCATCGCGGCCGATGTGCCGGCGTTCCGCGATCTCTATGCCGATGCGCTCAGCGACGTGCGCCGCCTGCAGAACGACGCCTCGGTCTACCTGGCGGCGATCGACCGGCTGAACGCCACCATTGCTGCCGAACTCGGCCGCGACCGCCCGGAGGCGTTGCAGCCGGTCATTGCCGAGTACCGCGAGAAGTATCCGCGCCTGGCCGGGCTTGACCGCGTGCAGTCAGACCTGGACCGCTACACCGCGCTGGTGCAGGCACTGCGCGCGCGCCGGCCCGGGCCGCTGGTGGCGCGCCTTGCCGACAGCCGCTTCGCCACGCCGCCGTTCCAGGCGCAGTTCAACCAACTGGCCGCGCGCCTGCCGCCGCCGGAGATGGTGCGCCAGTACGCCGGTGCGGCCAAGGCGTGGCAGCAGGGTGACAGCGCCGCTGCGCTCGCGGGAATCAAGCAGATCAGCGGCGGCCCCTGGGCCGAAGACCTGGCGCGCGACCTGTCGCACAAGCAGAAGGTGGCGGCGCAGTACGCCGAGCTGCAGTCCGCGCGCGGCAGCAAGGGCTATGAGGACCGGCTGCTGGGCTTCTACGCCATGCTCGATGCCGCCGATGACGGCCACTTCGCCAAGGCGGTCGAGGCCGACGTCAACGGCGTGCGCGACAGTGCCCTGCGGCGCGCGCGGGAACTGATGGGCAGCGCCGTTGCCGCATGGAAGCAATACCGCAGCAATGGCGTGATCGGCAGCGAGCAGCGGCTCGAGCCAGGCATCTCGCCCAAGTTCCGCGCGCAGGCCCGGTTGCTGTCGCAGGCACAGGATGACGCGCGCCAGGGCATGCGCATCTTCACGCAACTGCGCGCGGGCGAAAGCGCCGACCTGGCGCAACTCGCCAAGATCGAGGAAGAGATCCGCGCCGAGGCCGACCAGCAGCGGCACGCGCTGCGCGAGCTGCGCACCGTGCTCGATCCCGCCGTGCTCAAGACCAAGCTGGAACTGATCGGCGGTGAAGACACCGGCAAGGCGCCGGAGCCGGCCGCGGCTGCCGCGGCGCCACAGCAAGCGGGGCAGCCATGAAGGACGATGCCCGCCAGGGCGGCCTCAAGCCACTCTCCGAGGCGCTGGAAGACCACAGCGCCGAGGGCATTGGACTGCTGAGTGCCGAGCCGTCGCGCCTGGGACTGCTGACCATCGTCACGACTTTCACGCTGGTGTTGTGCGGGCTGGTGTGGTCCTTCGTCGGGCATGCCGATGTCATTGTCACGGCGCAGGGCACGCTGGCGCCGGAATCCGAGGTGCGCCGCTTCTATGCCCCGGTGGACGGCGAGCTGGCCGACCTCTACGTGGCCGAGGGGCAACCGGTGTCCAAGGACGACGTGCTGGCGCGCCTGAATGCGCGCGGCGCGATCGAGGCCGCGGCCAACGCGCTGGAAGCGCAGCTCAAGCTGGAAGACTCCGAGCGCGAATGGAAGCAGTTCCCCGACAAGAAGGCGCTGATGGAACGCCGCGCGGCGGCGCTCAAGCAGCAGATCGACGTGGCCACGCGCCAGCACGAGACCCGCATTGCCGAAGGCACCACGCGGCTTGCCGAACAGCAGCGCGCGCAGTTGCAGGAAGCGCGCAGCAACCTCGAGAACGCCCGGCGCGCGCGCGAATTCGCGCGCCAGGAGCAGGACCGCTACGCGCGCCTGCTGGCGTTGCCGGGTGGCGGTGGCGTTTCGCAGTCGCAGGTGGATGCCAAGCGCGCCGCGGCGCAGGACGCGGAGAACAATCTGCGCGTGGCCCAGTCGCGGCTGACGGAGCTGGACGCACGCCTGGGCCGCGAGCTTACCCAGGCCAGTTCCCAGCTCGAAAGCAGCGGCCAGGACCTGGCCGGGCTGCGCGTGCAGTACGACGCGGCGCTGCGCGAGATCGCCAACACCGAGGACAAGCTGCGCCTGCAGGTGCAGACCGCCCGCCTGGTGGCGGATGCGGCAGCGCGCATCCGCTTCGAGAACATCGACAAGGACAACTTCCTGCTGATCCTGGCGCCGGTGTCGGGTGTGATCACCGATGTCACCTCCACCCAGCGCGGCGACAAGGTGCAGGCCAACACGCCGCTGGGCGGCATTGCCCCCAAGGATGCGCGCCCGGTGGTGAAGATCGTCATCGCCGAGCGTGACCGCGCCTTCCTGCGCGAGGGCCTGCCGGTCAAGCTCAAGTTCAGTGCCTTCCCGTACCAGCGCTACGGGATCATCGAGGGCACGCTGGAATTCATCTCGCCCGCGACCAAGCCGGGCGGACCCGACAAGCAGCCGGTCTATGAGGGCCGCGTGCGCCTGGCGCGCGACTACTACGCGGTGGCCGACAACAAGTATCCGTTGCGTTACGGCATGACCGCCACGGCAGAGATCGTGGTGCGCGAACGCCGCCTGATCGACCTGGGGCTTGACCCCTTCCGCGAGGTGGCCGGCTAGCGCAGCGGGGAGAGACAGGCGCAGAACATCTGGACAGCCTGGCGCGCAACCGCGCGGGCGTCAAAGGAGCCGAGAAAATGACTGGCATTGTGCGTATCGACGACGAGGTGCTTGGCTTCGAGGAGTTCGTGCGCTTGCTCAAGCTGACCGGACAGTTCGAAGGGCTGGTCGAGCAGATGGTGCGCGACAAGCTGACCGTGCACGCGGCAAAGCGGCAGGGCGTGGTGGTCACGCCGGAGGAGATCCAGGAACGCGCGGACCAGTTCCGCCGCGTGCAGGGCCTGCATCGCGCCGCAGACATGAATCACTACCTGGATGCGCTGAACATCAGCCTGGACGAATTTGAAGCCTTTATCACTGACAACCTGTACCAGGAGCGGATGATGGAGCAGGTGTGCAGCGAGGCCGCGGTGCAGGCGTACTTTGCGCTCAACTCGCCGCGCTTCGACAGCATCGAGGTCAGCCATATCGTGGTCGACAGCGAGGGCAAGGCCAAGGAGCTGATCTCGTACCTGCAGGATGATCCCGATGCCTTTGCCGAGATGGCGCGCGAGCATTCCATCGCCGACACGCGCGAGCGCGGCGGCGAGATCGGCAAGGTGTTGCGCGGTTCGCTCAAGACCGATATCGAGGCCAAGGTGTTCAATGCCGAACCGGGCGACCTGCTGGGACCGTTCCCGTCGGCTGACCGTTCCTTCTTCGAAGTCTTCCTGGTGCGCGACAAGCACCCGGCCACCCTCGACAGCGAGGTGGCGGTGGAAGTGCGCCGCCTGCTGCGCGAAGACTGGCTGATGGCCAGGGCGCAGGAACATGTCATCGAAGCCCGCTAGCGCGAGCGGCGAGCCCGCCGCCCCGCCTGCCCCGGACCAGCCGGAGGCAGGGTCGGCGCTGGCCGCCTTCCTCGCCACCGTCGAGATCCTGTCGGTGCTGACGCCGGAGGAGCTGGCACGCCTGGCGGAAGCCGCGCAGGTGCTGACCTTCGGCTTTGGCGACACCGTCTGCAATGCCGGCGAAGCGGCGCCCGGCCTGTTTATCGTCAAGTCCGGCTCGGTGCGCGTGTTCAACGAGGAGCACGGCAAGGAAATCAGCATGGGCGTGCGCAAGGCCGGCGAGGTCTTTGCCGATATCGCGCTGCTGCGCGACTACCGGCATGAGTCGTCGGTGCGCGCCTCGGGCAAGACCGAGCTGCTGATGATCCCGCGCAGCGTGGGTGAGCCCGTGGTGGCCGGCAACCCGGCGGCGCTTGCGTTTATCACCAGCTATGTCGCGATCAGTTCGGCCGGAGGCTTTGTCGCGCGGCTGTTCGACCTGCGTGGCAAGCTCGACAAGCAGGAGCTGGAGGACGCCGTGCGCAGCGTCGGCGTCAAGCGCGTGGCGGCCGGCAAGGAAATCCTGAAGCAGGACGGCCGCGAAGACCGGCGCCTGTACGTGGTGCGCCAGGGCACGGTGCGCATCATGCGCAGCGAAGAGGGCAGCGAGTACCCGCTGGCGACGCTGGGGCAGGGCGACATCTTCGGCGAGCGTGCCTGCGTGATGCGGCAGGAGCAGCTGGCCTCGGCCATTGCCGAGACCGACGTGCGCATGCTGGTGATTCCCGAGAAGACCGTGCAGCTGATCCTGGAGCGCAACCCGCGCCTGCGCGAGGTGCTGGAAGAGCGCATCCGCGTGCTGGACCGCGAGTTGCATCGGCAGAAGAAGCTGGCCGAACGGCGCAAGCGCCCGGTGCTGCTCGACCTGCATTCCAAGCCCGAGCTCGGCGAAAAACTGATCCGCCGCTTCGCGCTGGTGGAGCAGGCCGAGGAGATGGATTGCGGCGCGGCCTGCCTGGCGATGATCTGCCGGCACTACGGCATCCCGATGACGCTGGGCAAGCTGCGTGAACTGGCCAATGTGACCACCCAGGGCGCCACGCTGGACAGCCTGGCGCGCGCCGGCGAAGCGCTCGGCTTCACCACGCGCGGGGTGCAGTGCACGCGGGATTCGCTGATGGGCTTTGAGCTGCCCTTCATCGTGCACTGGGAGGGCTACCACTACGTGGTGGTGTACGGAATCTCGTCGCGCTGGGTGTGGGTGGCCGACCCGGCCATCGGCTTCCGCAAGATGAGCGCCGAGGAGTTCGAGCGCGGCTGGAGCGGCACCTGCCTGCTGTTCACGCCGGGCGAGAGCATGACCCAGCTGTCGGTGTCGCGCTCGCCGTGGCTGCGCTTTATCGGCTACCTGGCGCCGTACAAGAGGATCCTGGCACACCTGTTCCTGGCCACCTTCGTGATCCAGATGCTTGGGGTGGTGCCGCCGCTGATCATCCAGAACATCCTGGACGGCGTGGTGGTGCACCAGAACGTGAGGCTGCTGAACCTGCTGATCGCGGGGCTGATCATCTCCAACGTGTTCTCGCAGCTGATGTCGACGATTCGCGCGTATCTGGCCAACTTCATGGTGCGCAACATGGATTTCGCCATGATGTCGCACTTCTTCAAGCACACGCTGTCGCTGCCGCTGTCGTTCTTTGCCAAGCGCAAGACCGGGGATATCTTCGCGCGCTTCCAGGAGAACCAGACCATCCGCGCCTTCCTGACCGAGTCGACCGTGACCACGGCGCTGAACCTGCTGATGGTGTTTATCTACTTCACCATCATGTTTCTCTACAACGTCAAGCTGACGCTGCTGCTGATCGCCTTCGTGATCCCGATCGCGGCGCTGACGGTGGTGGTGACGCCCAAGGTCAAGACCTATGCGCGCGAGGTGTTCGCGGCATCGACCGATGCCAAGGCCTACCTGATGGAAACGCTGGGCGGCGCCGAGACCGTCAAGGGCATGGGCATCGAGCGCCCGGTGCGGCTGCGCTGGGAGCGCAAGTACGCCAAGGCGCTGGACGCGCAATACCGGGCGCAGGCCTTCCACATCCTGGTGGGGCTGGTGAGCCAGCTGCTCAACGCCGCCACCACCATCGCGGTGCTGTGGGTGGGCGCGACGCTGGTGCTGGAGCGCGAGCTCACCATCGGCCAGCTGATCGCCTTCAATGCCTTCATGGGCAGCGTGCTGGCGCCGCTGATGGGGCTGGTGGCATTGTGGGGCCAGCTCAACGATGCCGGCGTGGCGATGGAGCGGCTGGGCGACGTGCTCGACCTCGAGCCCGAGCAGAAGCCGCAGGACGTGCTGTCGCGCGTGATGCTGCCCGACCTGCAGGGCGAGATCGTGATGAAAGACCTGTACTTCCGCTACGGCGGCGAAGACACGCCCTATGTGCTGGAGAACATCAGCTTTGCCATCCGCCCCGGCGAGATGGTGGCCATTGTCGGGCGCAGCGGCTCCGGCAAGACCACGCTGGCCAAGCTGCTGGTGGGCTTCTACAAGCCTACCGAGGGCTCGATGACAGTGGACGGCTATGACCTGAACGTGATCGACGCGGCGTTCTACCGCGCGCAGGTGGGCTACGTGATGCAGTCCAACCTGCTGTTCTCGGGCACCATCGCCGAGAACATCGCCTGCGGCGACGACAGCCCGGACCGGCGCCGTATCGAGGAGGTGGCGCGCATGGCCGATGCCCATGCCTTTATCAGCAAGCTGCCGCTGGGCTACGAGCAGGTGGTGGGCGAGCGCGGCATCGGGCTTTCCGGCGGGCAGATCCAGCGCCTGTGCATCGCTCGCGCGCTGTACCACGACCCGCGCCTGCTGGTGTTCGACGAGGCCACCTCGGCGCTCGACACGCAGTCAGAGAGCAACATCCTGGCGAACATGCAGGAGATCCTGCGCGGGCGCACCGCGGTCATCATCGCGCACCGGCTCAGCACCATCATGCAGGCCGACAAGATCCTGGTGCTGTATGAGGGCGCCATCGTCGAGCAGGGCCGGCATGAGGAGCTGATCGAGCGCAAGGGCATGTACTTCCAACTGGTGCAGAAGCAACTGAGTGCCGCATGAAGCTATACAACCAGGGTGCCACCCCCGCCTCGGCCACCTCGCCGGTGTCGTTCGCCGGCCTGATCGAGAAGATCGAGATCCTGCGTTCCACGCTGCGCTGGTCGTCGCGGCTTGACCGGCCGGAGATCGAGAAGCTGCTCAAGCAGGCCACCACGCTGCGCGACGAGGTGATGGGGCTGTCGCACAAGGAGCGCTTCGTGCAGGCGGCATCGGCCGAGGCCGCCCCGCCGCAGGAAGAAGTCGAGCGCATGCCGCGCGCGCGCCGGCAGGCACTGGTTGAGCGCAGCTTTATTTTCGAAGGGACCTTCGGCGACAACCCCAAGTTGCTGGAGGCACTGGAGATTGCCGAGAAGGCGGCGCCGACCGACCTGCCGGTGCTGATCGATGGCGAGAGCGGCACCGGCAAGGAGCTGATGGCCAAGGTGATCCATGCCAATGGCTCACGCACCGACAAGCCGTTTATCTCGGTCAACTGCGGCGCCATCCCCGACAGCCTGCTTGAATCCGAGCTGTTCGGCCACAAGAAGGGCGCCTTCACCGGCGCCAGCAACGACCGCCGCGGCAAGTTCGAGAGCGCGCATACCGGCACCATCTTCCTGGACGAGATCGGCGAACTGCCGCTGACCGGGCAGGTCAAGCTGCTGCGCGTGCTAGAGGCGCACGAGATCCAGCGCGTGGGCTCGGACGAGGCGATCTCGGTCGATACGCGCATCGTCGCGGCGACCAACAAGGACCTGCGCCGCATGAGCCAGGCCGGCACCTTCCGCGAAGACCTGTTCTACCGCCTGAGCGTGATCCACGTCAGCCTGCCGTCGCTGCGCGAGCGGCGCGACGAGATCCCGCTGCTGGTTTCGTACTTCAGTGACGAGGCCGCCGGCATGCTCAAGCGCCGGCCACTCAAGCTGACGCCGCGGCTGCGCGACTTCCTGCTGCACTACGACTACCCGGGCAATATCCGCGAACTGCGCAACCTGATGTACCGGCTGAGCTGCCTGGCCGGCGACACCGCCGACCTGGCCCACCTGCCGCAGGACATCCGCCCCAGGCCCGCCGCGCTGGCGGTGGTGGGCAATGGCCCCGCGGCTGCCGACATCGCCATGGCGACGTCCCTCAGCGAAGCCAAGCGCGCCGCCAGCGACGAGGCCGAGCGGGCCTTCCTCGAACGGGGCTTGCAGGAAGTCGGCGGCACCGTCGCCGAACTGGCGCGGCGCTTCGACATGAACCGCTCGCACCTGCAGATGCTGCTGAAGAAGCACGGCATCCACTCTAAGGATTTCCGCGCCAACCGGCAGGCCGAAGGCGGCAAGGGGTAGGGCGGCGAGGCTGCCGGCGGTCGTGCCTTCAGGCGTCCAGCTCGGGATTGACCAGGGTCTTGTCAGAGCCGTAGGGGTCCGCCGCACGCAGCACCACCACCGACACGTTGTCGCGGCCGCCGGCATCGAGCGCCATCTGCACCAGCGTCGGCGCGGCCTGCGCAACGTCCTGCTGCGCCAGCACTGCCGCGATGTCGTCATCGTCGACCTCGTTGCTCAGGCCATCGCTGCACAGCAGGTAGACGTCGCCATCGGCGACCTCGGTCAGCAGCTGCTCCGGCGCCAGCGTCGGGGCCGCGCCGACGGCGCGTGTGATGGTGTTCTGCGCGGGATGGTGGCGCGCTTCTTCCGGGGTGATCAGCCCGCGCGCCAGCAGGCGCTCGACCTGGTTGTGGTCGCGCGTGAGGCGCGCGAACTGGCCGCCGCGCAGCCGGTACAGGCGGCTGTCGCCAGCCCACACGCAGGCGCAACGGCGATCGCCCGCCAGCATCACCACCACCGTGCTGCCGATGCAGCGCACGCCCAGGCGTGCCGCTTCATCGACCAGCGCCAGGTTCACGCCCTGCAGCGCCGCGCGCGTGGCGTCGACCCGGTCTTCCAGCCGGGGCTGCGGCGGCAGCGTGGCCAGCGCCTGGACCACCGCCTGGCTGGCGAAGTCCCCCACGGCATGGCCGCCCATGCCGTCGGCCACCGCCCACAGGTCCTGGCCGGGCAGGTCCAGGCAAGCGTCCTCGTTGCGCTCGCGCACGCGCCCGACGTCCGTGCATGCGGCCGAGGTCCACTGGAAGTGCGAGTCGAAACCCAATCTTGTCTCCGGTCCGCGTCAAGCCCCGGACCAGCCGGGGCACTGCCACGGCGGCGCTGGCGCTCAGATCAGCATCAGATCAGCCTGCCGTCGTTCCTCGCGCCCTGGTCGCCCTGGACATTGATGTTGGCGTTTGGCGCGTTGTTGCGGATATCAATGTTCTGGAACTGGTTGTTCATCTGATCAGCATAGAAGCTGTAGTTGATCTCGTAAAAGTTGATCACCGTCCCGAGCGGCAGCGGAGACGAGGGCACGAACGGGCGGATCCACCCGAACACCCACTGCCCGCCGGCGCCGCGCACGCGGGCCATGGCGGCGGAAGCAAGTTCGCGGCAGCTGGCGAGGTCGTTGATTGCAAGGGTGGCCATGTTCGGTCTCCGGTGGATTTGGCGTGGCGCCGCGGGCGGTACCGGTATTGAGCAAGGCGCGTGCCACAGCATGGGTGTGGCAGTAGGTCGACTGGAAACCCAAGGCCGGCGCGGGCTGCAGGGCGGGGCGGGGACAATGGGGCGCACCCCGGCAGTCCAGCCACGTTGGCCTTGACCCGACACCCGGCCAGCCAGTGTCGGGATGGACCCACCACAGCGCAAGCATCGCGCGATCCCTGCCGCCAGCCCGCGCAGGCCTCGCGGCGCGCGGCGAATGGTGGCTGCCAGCCAACAGAGTTGCCGCCACGCGGTTGGCTGCCATCCGACACTCGATCCCCTCCAAAACCCCCGGATTTCCGCCAAACCGTTGTCGGGCCGGGCCTCCCTGGTATTGGCATGGTTGATGCGGTTGGTCTGGCACGAAGCAGCAATGCCTGCAGCAACCAGACACACCGAGGCCAGCCATGAACATCCAGGAAGTACAAGAACGCGCTACCGGCAGCGACGATCGTTTCGCCGACCCGCTGCCGCTCGGCGCCCACCTGGTCACCGAACGCCACGGCTACGCCCATCATGGGATCTACGCCGGCGCCGGCCGCGTCATCCACTACGCCGGTTTCGCCCGCTCGCTGCAGGCCGCGCCGGTTGAAGAAACTACCCTCGAAGCCTTCGCCGCCGGATTCGGCATCGCCGTCAAGCCGGAACCCTGCGCCCGCTTCGCCGGCCGCCAGGCCGTCGAACGCGCCCGTTCCCGTGTGGGCGAAAATGCCTACCACTTGCTGACCAACAACTGTGAGCATTTCTGCTCCTGGTGCCTGTCCGGCGAAAGCCGCAGCGAACAGGTGGAAACATGCATGCGCCGCCCGCGCGCCGCGCTGCACATCGGCTGGCTGCTGCTGGGCGCGCTGCTGCAAGCCCAACTGGGCGGCCTGAACCTGGGCCTGAGCCTCGCCTGAACCGCGCGGCACATCACCGAATCGAGGAGCCTGCCATGTCCGGACTGATCGACTGGGAACTGCGCTGCAACCTGCGCGGACAAGCTTGCCACCGCAGTTGCGCCACTGCCGCCGTCAACTGCGCCCGCGGCCACCATCGGCCAGGGCGCCGCGCCCTGCGCCATGCCGGCCGGCCGACGCGCCTGCCGTCGTCCGGCCGCCTTTCCGGGCGAGGCCGGCGGGACGGGTCCGCCACCGCCGGCGCGCCGGGCAGGTGCGGATTTTGATATACTTCGGGCCGTCTCCAGGATCACCGCGCCTGCGGTTCCCGATCCTGACAGTCCTGTCCCTCGCCGTAGTTCAATGGATAGAACGAGCGCCTCCTAAGCGCTAGATACAGGTTCGATTCCTGTCGGCGGGACCACAGAATAGTTCGCGGCAGTTCGCCAAAGTCCTCCCTTCCCAAGTAAATCAAGGCTTCGCGTCGAATCGACGTTCGCCAGAGTTCGTCTTTGACCGTTGGCATCCGTCACTTTTTGGGGCATCCTTAGGGGCATCTTCGAATGCCCCTATTTTCGGTGCCCCTAAGCGATGCCCCGCACGGTCGAGCCATTAACCGATACCAAAATCCGCAACGCCAAGCCCCGCGACAAGGCCTATAAGGTTTTTGACGGCGGCGGCCTCTATATCGAGGTAATGCCGGACGGGCGAAAGCTCTGGCGGTTCAAATACGTGCGACCGTCCGGCAGCGAGAGCCGGCTGGGCTTTGGCGTGTACCCGGGGGTGACCCTGGCGCAGGCCAGGTCGCAGCGCGAGACCGCGCGGGCCATCGTCGCCGACGGGCGTGACCCGGGCGCCGTGAAGCAGGAAGAGCGCCGCGCCGCGCGCATCGCCGCGGGCAACTCGTTCGAGGCGGTGGCCAGGGACTGGCACGCCACCCAGAAGGGCAGCTGGAACGAGGTCTATGCCGGGAAGGTGCTGGCCTCGCTCGAGAATGACGTCTTCCCAGTGCTGGGCAGCACGCCCATCGCCGACATCAAAGCGCCGGCCGTCCTGGACCTGCTCAGGAAGGTCGAGGCCCGGGGCGTGCGCGATACCACGAAGCGCATCCTGCAGCGCATGCGCGCGGTGTTCCAGTACGGAATCATCTACGGCGTGTGCGACCGCAATCCGGCCGCCGACATCGACAGCGCCGCGGCGCTGAAGTCCGAGCCGGTCCAGCACCAGGCCCGAGTGTCACATGTCGAACTCCCGCAGCTGCTGCGCGACATCGATGCCTACGAGGGCGATGCTGTAACCCGCCTAGCGCTCCAGTTCATGACGCTGACCTTCGTGCGCACCACCGAGATGATCCAGGCGCGCTGGGGCGAGATCGACGAGGCCAAGGCCGAGTGGCGAATCCCGGCTGACCGGATGAAGATGCGCGACCCGCACATCGTGCCGCTGTCCACGCAGGCGCTGGCCGTCCTGGCCGAGCTGCGCGAGATCACCGGCCATCGCGACTTCCTCTTCTACAGCCCGCGGGGCAAGACCGGACACGTCAGCAACAACACGATGCTCTACGCGCTGTACCGGATGGGGTACCACTCGCGCATGACTGGGCACGGCTTCCGTGGGGTGGCCTCGACTGCGCTGAATGAGATAGGGTTTCGACCTGACGTGATCGAGCGACAGTTGGCTCACGTTGAGCGGAACAAGGTGAGGGCAGCTTACAACCATGCCCAATATGTCCCCGAACGCCGACAGATGATGCAGGCCTGGGGGGACCATATCGGGAAACTGAAGCGTGAAAAGGGAGACGAGCGATGAATGACGAAGTTCGAAGGCTTGACGTGCAGGCCGTAATTGACGGAAATGCAAACGAAGCCGGCTATGTCCGCTGGTTCGCCGACGAGGTGAAGCGACGAGCCGACGCGGCCTTACAGGTCCTTAGCGACATCGCCAACCTGCGTGAGCCTTTTGACCATTCACTGTATGCGCGCGCGAAGCTGGCTAACGCCGAGTTGCTTGCACTGGGAAGTGCTGTGGATCGCATCTGGGAAGGACGATTCAAGAATATCGGCTATCGTGCATGGCAGGCCGATGTAGTTGACTACGTCTGGGGTCAGGCCACCATCGGCGCAGGCCATTTCGTGTTGGTGGAGAGTTGGTTCGAACCTTCAAGCGTTCCGGCAACGCCGGACGGAATGTAGCCACGGACGTGAATACCCATCAGATTGCTGAATGCGGAATATGAGTCTGATGGGTATTCTTCCCTGCTCACCGAAATGGATCAGGGCGCTTCTTTGCTGGGATGTACAGAGGGTGCTTCGGGCTGCCGTCCTTGTTTAGCCCGAGGTGGTGAAGCAGATTCGCGCGGCCGCACATCCTGATGATCCGCAGCACCTCGGCCGCGCGCGCCGGCGCGGCCTTGTGGGCGCCCCAGGCGCATATCACCAGTGAGCACCGGTCGATCGCGTCCATGATTGCGCACTCGTTGCGGTCTGGCCGGTCGCCCAGCGGAGCGGGGTGGGTCAGCAACCCTTCCGGATCTGTCGAGCGCAGCGGAAACAGGTTGACCACCTCCAACCGGCCGTACTTCCCGGCCAGCGCCCGTTGCATGCACCTGGTGACCGTCGGATCGTTGACCAGGTGGTCAGCGGTCGACGGGTTGAGCATGATGAAGCCGAGCCCAGGCCGGCCGCGGTCCCATTCTCGCCAGAGCCGGTACCGGTATTGCTCGCAGTCGGAGAGTACGCAACCAGCCTCGCCGTCGAGGGTCGTTTCGATCAGTCGTTTCATCGCTGCACCCTCCCGAACTCGACAACCCACACCCACGGATTTTCCTCCCACGCGCCGGCGCCGTTGATGCTGTCCCACAAATGGCGGAAGGCGTGCGCATAGCTGGCGCCTCGGACGGCGTCCGGAAACATCGGAGTCACGATGCCTTCGGCCTCGGCGTCTTTCTCAGTGATGTCGTTCAGCCGCTCGACGCGCACTCCGGTGATCTCTAGCAGGATGCGTGACGCCCAACGCGGCATGAACCGCGCGTGCCGGTAGCGGCCGGGCTCTGGAGGTCCAAAGTGTGGCGGCGTGCTGGTGTGATCCCAGTTCCGTCGGTCGCCGTCTGCTTCGTAATGGATCGGTGCCCACGGAATCGAATAGCCAGCGTCGAGGCACATCTCCGCAATCCGTCCGCCGCTGTGCGGGTCCAGTTCCTTCGTAGACCGCCATGCCTCGCGGACGTATAGACGGTCGCCTGGTTCTCCATGGGGGCAGCCCCGTTGGTTCGGGAACCTGGCCAGCACCTTGTCGACTTCGAGGCCGTCGAATTCGGTGGCCACGCGCCGCGTCTGCGTCTTCCGGCCGTCCAGGATGGCGCGCACCATGGCGCCAGAGAAGAGGATGGGGCGCTCACGCATGACGGTCCTCCATGGCGCTGTACTCGATGTGATAACCGCCACCGTCGTGTGCTACGTGCTTGACGCGGATGCCGTGCTGCTCGCCCTCACGCTGACACAAGGAGGCGTGGAAGAACCCGCCAAGCGTGTCCTTCCAGTCCTGGGGCATCGCGGCAAGCACCATGCTTTCGGTGACCAGCTGGGCCGGCCCAGACAGGATGGAGGCGGCGATAGCCGCCTTGTACTGCCGGCTCTGCGCCAGGACCGACTGCGCCGTCTCGCGCGCCGTCAGGCCAGGAAACGGCCACGCCTCATACCGGGTCACGTCGAGGCGCGGCGCTGGCGGAATCAGGGTCAAATCGGTTTGGTGCATCAGGCTGCCTCCGGAAGTTGTGCCACGGACAAGGCGACGGCAACCGGCCGCACCCACACCGGCGTGGCCGAAAGCATGAACGTCTCACCGGTCTCCGCCAGCAGCAGGGTAGTGCCCATCACCTCGGCGATCGCCTGTGCGGCGTCTGGCGGTACCGCGTTGCCGATGCGCTCGCGCCAGGCCTGATCGCTCAGGCCGTCCAACTCGAGATATTCCTCCGGCTCGATCAGCGACTGAATGGCCGCCAGTTCGAGCGTGGTGAAAGGGCGGTGCCAGGTGCCGTCCAGCGCGCGGATGATCGCGACCAGCTTGTCGTTCGCCGCCGGCAGACGAGGGTCGGCAACTGACCAGCGGCCGTTATCGTGGCCAGCAGCTGCCGAGACTGCGCCGCTGGGCTGATCCCATCCGACCACGCCGTAGTGCCCGCCGGTCAGGTAGTGGTCGCCGCGCTCGCGCCGCATGCCCGGACGCGGGTCGGCGACGGCATAGGCGCCCTGGCCGGTGTCGCTGCGAGCGATGACCGTGCCGGCCGGCTCGTCGTAGCCGGTGATGCGGTACTTGCCGGCGCCCTCGAATCCCGTCGACGCGCGCGGATCCTGCACGCACTGGCCAGTACCGTGAGCGCTGGTGACGGCGCCGGCGGCCTGCTGCCACGGCACAATGCGGAACTCGTTGTTGTGCTTGGCCGGGCCGGCGTGGCGTGGGTCGGCTACGCTGAACGTCCCCTGGCCGGGATTCGTGCCGGCGGTGATCGTCCCGGAGGCCTCGCCCCAGCGCAGCACGCCGTACTGCTGATATTGGGCAGCATTGGCAGGGCCGCGCGGGTCGGCAATCGAGAAGGTGCCGTTGCTGGGCAGCGACTCTCCAGCCACCGCGCCGGCATGCTCTTCCCAGGTCAGGACGCCCAGCGCGCCGTTGCGACGCTCGGGCATGATCAGGTAGTCCCGCAGGCGGCCGTCGACCACCTCCAGGCGGTTTAGGCTGCGCCAGTCACTGCCAGCCTCGACGAATGCGAGGCGCACCCAGGTCTTCCACTGCAGGGACGGCACGCGGTGCATCGGGCCGCCGGCGGCGTCGCCTGGCTGCGGCATGCGGCCCAGCACGGTACCGACGCCCTGCAGGCGCCGCAGTTCGGGCTCGTATAGGAAGGCCGGCACCTTTTCCATGTGCCGCGCAACAAGGAGGAAGCGCTTCCGGCTCTGGGCCAGCCCGCCCAGCTCGCCGCAGTCGTGCGTCGTCTCGTTCACCGCGTAGCCGTAGTGGCGCAGGATCTGGTTGATCTGGTCCAGCAGGTGACGGCCGCGCGTGGCCAGCCGCGGCACGTTCTCGAACACGATCAGCTCGACCGGGTCATCCTTCCAGGCTTCGCACATCAGCCAGACACAGCGCAGCGTCAGCTCGTTGAGGGCCTGGTACTTTGGCGTGCGGCTCAGGGTTTCCGATAGCAGACCGCTGGCGCCCTTGCAGGGCGACGAGATGAACACGCAGTTGGGGCGCTCGTTGCCGGCGGCGCGCCGGATGTCAGCGGGCGTGGCCTCGCGCCAGCCAGCCCGCGGCTCCTTGCCGTGGAATGCCGTGTACTGCTGGCGCGTGAACAGGTCCATGACCGTGCAAGGCACACCCACCAGCTTCTGAAAGTCGCGGGCCGCGGCCGGGTCGACATCGATGCCACCGATGCAGCGCCACTTCGCGACCATGTTCCCGACCCGAGACGCTGCCTTCTTGAAACCCTTGGCGCCGCCGCCCAGGCCGCAGCAGAAGCCGAACGTCTTGTACTCGCGGACGATCATGCCTGCTCCTTGCCGGTGAGAGGCCTGGCCACGCCGGCGCACGGCGGCGAGTCGAATCCCATGGCGGCCTTCAGTTCGTTACCACTCAAGGCGGAACGCGTGAAGTCCAGATTCGTGCCTGCGCCGGCTGCGGGCGGCATTGGGGCGGCATCGAGCATTGCCCTGTAGTTGCGAACCATGTGCTCGTGGTTGACGCCCGAGAAGATGGCATTGCGCATTTCCGTGGTGGGCTCGATAGGCACCAGCTTCCACCGATTCGGCACATGGCATTGCGGCGTGGCGCCAGCCTCCAACTCGCTGATGCGGTGTTCCAGCCGTCGCCTGATGCGCTCGCCGTTTATAGGCAGGTCGATTTCCTTCCATTCCTCGGTGCCATCGAGCGCGCCCTGAGCGCGTGCGATGATCCAGCGGGTACGGCGGGATTGCTCGCGGCTTCGGCGGGCGGTGCGGGCAATGTGATCCAGCGCGTCACGAAGCCGATCAACCTCGGCAGGCGATGCGCTCGGCAGGTGCTCTGGCAGCGGCGAGTGCTTCGGCTTGGCAGCCTGCTTCGCGCGAATCTGCTCGACCTTCGTCCAGATGCGGGACAGTTCCTTTTCGCCTGCCGCGTGCATGTCCAGCCCTTGCGCCAGGCACAGTGCGGCCAGCGTCACCATCACGCCGCCAGCCTCTTGGTGCTTGTCGCCGACCGAGCGCCCATAGACGTAGTCGACAAGTTGATGCGCCTCGCTGGCCGTGGCGCCACAGGACTGCACCAGTTCCAGTGCCTCTTCGAGGAAGCGGTGATTGCGCTCCTGCTCGTCGGCAGCGATCTGAGCGCCGAAGCACGCCAACATCCAGGGTTGCACGCGCGCCTGGAACAGCTCGGCAGGTGCTGCGCTCGGCGCAGTGGCGGCGTCCGCAATGACGGCACGCGCCATATCAGCGAACGTCGCGAAATAGCTTTCCGGGTACTGGCTAATCGAATGCTCCGGTTCGGCCTTCTGCCATGTGGCCAGCAGCAGCGCCGCGATCCTGTTCACTTCGTTCTTCTCGATCATGCCTTGCTCCTCACGCGCAGAATTGCCAGCATCAGTTCCTCGGCGTTGACCGTCAGAAACAGCCGCTCACGTTTAGTGCCGATCTGCACAGCGATCTCCACCGTTTCCGGACCGCTATCGCTGTCGTTATTGACGCCTACGATCACCTCGTCGGAGGTGTATGGGCCGTCGGCGTCGTCCTTCCAGGCCTGCACTCGGCCGATGATGTTCTGATAGCTCATCTCAGTGATCCTTGATCGATTCGAGGAAAGAGGCCATCGGCCCGAACTTCACCCAGCGCGACAGCGGCTGGTGCGGGTGCTTCACGGCGGCGCGCTTGAGCTCGCGCGCCAGCTTCTCGAGCTGCGCGATCTGCAGCGTCATGACGGCGTGCGCCTCGCGGGCGATGGCCAGCTGGCGGCGCAGTTCGGCGTTCTCTCGCTGCAGGGAGGCGTCAGTGCCAAGAACGGAGAAGGCGTGCATCAGTGCCCCCCGCGCGTGGCGATGATCTGCTCATCCACCCACTTCTGGACCTCTTCCTCGATCCAGCCGCTGGCCCGGCCCAGCTTGATGGGCGCCGGGAAGGTGTGTTCCTTGATGCGCTCGTAGATGGCGGTCTTGCCAAGGCCAACACGCTCAGTGACCTCGGGCAGCCGGATGATCCGGCGCTGCGGTTGGGTGTTCATGAGAAATGCCTCCCATGCAGTTCGTCGAGCTTCTCCACTTGGTTGCCGGTGAGCTTCGTCACCTCGCCGGCGTGCATGCGATGCGCCAACGTGCGCACGAAGCTGGATTCCCAGTCGTTCAGGTCTTTGGTTCCCAGCAGACCTTCCAGGCGCTGGATCATGGTGGTGGTGCTGACCATCACGCGGCCTCCCTGATGCTTCCGACCTGGTGGTCCTCGATCCAGTAGGCGGTGATGGACTCAGGCAGCTGCCCGGGCGGCGCCTTGAGGCTCATGAAGATCAGCGCGGTGTCGATCTCGCCGGCCGCTGCCAGGTCGTCCAGCCACCAGAACAGTCGGTCGCGCTCGGTGCCGATCAGCACGTCCGCCCGGTCCAGGACCAGCAGGCGCATGCCGGTGAGGCGTGAGATTGCCTCGGCCAGCAGCGCGTCGGCGCGCCACTTCTCCGATTCGGAGAACAGGGCATAGGGCCGGCCACCGTCGCCGGTGATAGCCATGTCGGCGCCGATGCCGATGCGCATCCATTCCGACTCGACAGCCGCGGCTGCCAGGCGCTCGTTAATCGGGTCCAGCGCCTCGGACAGCAGCTCTGTCGGGATGCCGCTGGGACCGAAGGCGTCGGCCAACGCTTCCCAGGCGACCACGTCGGCATGGTGCTGGGCCGCCTTGGCCGTCTGCTCGGCGGCCTGGGCGATCGCGCGGCATGCGGCGCGCGCGGCTTCCAGTTCCTCGCTGACCTTGCCGATGGCCGACTGCAGAATCTTCAGTTCGGCCTCGATCTTGGCGCGCAGCTCGTCATCGGCGTCGCCGCCGTCAGCCGCGGCGTCCTTGCGCAGCAGCTCGAGCTGCTTGGCTGCAGCGTCGGCTGCGTCGCGCTCGGCCGTGCGGCTCTTCAGGGCGTTCGCCAGGACGTTCAGGCTGCGTTCGTACTCAGGCAGGCGTGCCGCCGCTTCGGGGTCGGCCTGGGTCGGCTCGTACTTCGCCAACTGGCCGGCCAGGAAGAGCAGCATGGCGCCGCACTCGGGGCAGCTGCAGGGCATGCCGGCCACCTTGCCGCCGGCAGCGGCCCGCAGCGCCTCGACCTTGGGGCGGAAGGTGTCCAGCTCTGCCTGTGCCCGCTCAACCGATTCCTGCGCCTTAGGCAGCTGATCAGCCTTGGCCGACAAGTCGGAGATCTGGCGCTCACGGTGCGCGCGCTGGCGCGCCGCGGCGTCGATCTCGCCCAGCTGGCGCTGCAGGTCGCCAGCCGATGCACTGGCGACGGCAATATCGGCTTCGCATTCGGCGATCGTGGCGGCCAGGTCTTCCGGCGCGGGCCCGCCAGCCGCGGCCGGCGCGATCCAGTCGGCGGCCTTGACGCTGCCATAGGTCTCGTTGGTGATGGCGCGCCAGGCGCCCTTCGCGGCAGTGGCCTTCGTCTGCGCTTCCTTGGCGGCGGCGTCGAAGCCTGCTCGCACCAGCGGCAGCACGGCTTCGGTCTTCTTCGCGTCGCAGCCGCGCGCCACCAGGCGCTCGCGCACCTGGTCGGTACCGATCTTGATGCCCATCAGGTCGAACAGGAAAGCGCGGCGTTCCTTGACGTCCAGGTGGGCGAAGCGCTGGGCGTCCAGCACAAACGACAGCCGCGGATCAGCCGGGATGCCCTGCGTGGCCTTGCCCGAGGGCAGGGCGACGCTGTTGGACTGCGGGCCGACGGAAATCACAATCGACCCCGATTCGGTTCCGTCGTGCAGCAGCTGGCCGTATTCCTTCTTGAGGCTGACGCGCACACTCTCGCCGGCCAGTGCCATGCGCACGGCTTCCTGGATGCTGGACTTGCCGGCGCCGTTCGGGCCGCAGATCAGGGTCACAGGCGTGGCCGGGCTGATGTCGGCGGCCCGGATGCCGAGGAAGTTGCGGGCGTGGATGTGGGTGAGCTTCATGCTGTTGCCCCTTCGGATGCCACCAGGTGGCGGTTGCCCTCGTTGTCGGGTGCCGAGACGATGCCGTCGACTTCCATTGCCTCGATCAGGCGAGCCGCGCGGTTGTAGCCGATGCGCAGATGGCGCTGGACCAAGGAGATCGACGCGCGGCGGTGTTCGATGACCAGCTCGCGTGCGGCGGGATAGAGTTCATCTTCCGAACCCCTTTCTGCGTAGACGTAGCTGGATTCGGCGCCTGCTCCAAAGTCGAGCTCGCTGTCACTCGGCACCAGGCACAGCTCGATTTCGTCCTGCAGGAACTCCGCGATTCGCGCCACCTCGTCGCCGCTGGGCTTGAGCGACACCGAGAACGTCACGGTCACCTTGAATCCGTCCTTGGGCTCCAAAGCGAACTTTTTGACGCGCACGCCAAAGAACGTGCTGCTGACCATGTCCAGCCGGTAGCTCTCCAGCTCATGGCCGTAGGTGACGGGGCCCATGATCTTGTTGCGCACGGCGCCGTTCGAAAGGAAGACGAAGTTGGACAGCAGCTCATCGAAGAACCGCATGACGTTGTGGTCGGCCACAGTCTTGAGCTTCAGGTCGAGCGCAAGCTCCTGCGCATCCTCGGGCCCTTCCTTGCGGGTGTTGAGGTGCAGGATGGTCGCGCGACCCATGAATCGGAACTTGTCCATGGGCTCCGGCCTCAGTCAGCTTTGATCGGCGCGCGGGCGCGGCGCTGCGGCTGGGCGGCGGGCTCGTCGGGTGGCGCCAGCTCGCGCATGCGGCGCGCGGCAACCTGGTTCAGCGTCGCCTTCTGCGTTTCGTCCGGCAGCTGCTTGATCAGGCTGCGGGCGTAGTCCAGATCCTCGATCGACGCGGCCTGCAGCAGCTCGCGGTTGACGTCCTGGAAGGTCGGGACATCACCCGCGCCGGCGTCGCCGGTATCGCCTTGCTCGGGCTCGCCTGCCGGCGCATCAGAGGTAGCGGCTTCCTGTTTTTCGACCTCGGATGAGGCGGTCTGCGCCGGCGCGGTCTTGCGCTCGACGACCTCGGCCGGCTGTGCGGGCTGGGCCGCCGCCGCGCGGGCGCCACCGCGCAGTTCGTCGACGGAGGTCTTGGCGACCGTGTAGGTACCGTCGGGATGCACGTCGATGATGTCCTGCGACTCTTCGACCGTCGGCAGGCCCATGCTCAGTTCTGGCGCATTGGTGCGCGCCCAGAACGCAGCGGCCCGGTACATGAACATCTGGTCGGGCATCGTCTTCCACTTCGACCCGTTCTTCGAATCCCAGCCCTCGGCGCGGACCATCTTCCAGGTCACCCAGACGCCGTTCAGGCGTTCGCCCGTGGCCTTTTCGGTGGTCCAGGCGCGGCAGCCATAGTCTTCGGACCCTGGCTTGTCCTCGTTGCGCCATTCGTACTTGAGCGAGGCGTAGCGGCCGCACGCATTCACAGTGGCGATCAGGAACTTGCTCGACCAGCTCGGTTGCCCGTGCACGTCGTAGAGGTTTTGCATGATGAAGATGGGATCCGCATTCATGCGCTGCGCCATGTTCAAGGCGATCATGCAGCTGGCCAGGTTGCCGCGGTATGCCTTCGGCACCAGGTCGGTGTTCACGAAAGCCTTGGCAACGCGCTGCATGAGTTCGAAACCCTGCAGATCAAAAAAGCCGGCGCGCACGGTGGGCATGTTGGCCTCGCGGGGCGTGCCTGCGGCCTGCTTCATTTCGGCGAGAGAAGTGGTGGCGGTCATTGGGTGTCCTTCGTGGAAGTTCGCTTATTGCGGTTCTGCTCGGTTCGGGTGGCCCAGCGACAGTTGCCGGGTTCGTAGTTGCCGTTGCTATCCATGCGGTCCAGGGTCTTGCCGGGCGGCCGCGGCCCCATGTGTTCGAGGAAAGCCTCGAAGCTCTCGCACCAGGCGATGGCAACCTCGATGCCGCGGCCGCCGTAGTCCTTGAACTGGCGGTGCTTTGCGTCGCTGCAGCGCGCGAGCATGGCGCGCCAGCTGCGGTAGGTTGGTGTGCCGTAGTGGCCGTGCGTGGTCTGCTTTTCGCGCATCACCTCGGCACGCAGGCAGCCGCACGAGCGGGATTCGCCATTGCGCAGCGTCTGCGAGGCGATGACGCGCTCGGTGCCGCATGCACAGCGGCAGAGGTATCGCGTCGGGGCGGGCGGGTTCATGGCCCGTGACAAGACGGTCCACTTACCGAACACCTTGCCTTCGAGGGGAATGCGCTGCATGGCGAACTCAGCTCTTGTAGGGGCAGGTGGCGTGCCGCGGGCAGTACTTCGCCGAGCACAGGACGGATTTGCCGTTGCCGTAGAAGGCGCCGGACTGGATGAGGCGGGATGCGTGCTGCAGCAGGCCCGGCTGTTCGTCGGTTCCCAGCAGCGCCGCGCGCGGGGATTCGATTTCGCCGGTACCGACGCGCTGCGCCGCGGCGGTCTTGCCGGTGTTCAGGCCGACGATCTGCGCCGGCGCGCTGATGGGCACGCCCAGAGCGTGTTCAGCCAGCAGCTCGTAGACGCCCAACTGCGGGCCGTGGCCGGCGGTCACCGCGGTGCCGTCGGTACCCACGGCGCGCCCGCCGGTCTTCAAATCCGAGATCCCAACGCCGGCGGCGGTGGTGCGCACACGGTCGGTGGTGCCGGTCAGCGCAATACCCAGCTCAGGGATCTCCAGGCGCTCGCAGGCGACTTCCACGCCGACGTAGTGCTGACGCGGCGCGATCTCGGCGCAGTAGCGGGCGTGCAGGGCCAGGCCGATCCGTTCGGCGGCGGCCGGGTCGGTGTCGTCCCAGTCCACTTCGGCGTTCTTGTCGCGGATGGTGTCGACCAGCGCGCCGGCTGCGTCATCGGCGGTGATGGGCGCGCCGTCGAGCGTGGCCTGGTCGAACTTGCCGGTGCTGGCGTGCACGGCGGTGCCCAGGTGCGCGGCGGCGCCCGACGGCATGCGCATGCCCAGGATGTGCTTGGCTTCCCAGCGGGCCGGGCAGTCGAAGAGTTCGGCCAGCGAGCTGGCGCGGATGGTAACGATGTTCATGGCGTGGCCTCAGTGGATGCGGATCAGCTCGGGTTCACCGCTGGCGAGCCAGCGGCCGGTGAGTCGGAAGCCCGCCGCGCGCTGCAGGCGCAACCAGGCCTCCCAGGTGATTTCGGGGTTCATGTGGTCTTCCGGATCGAGGTGGGGTGGACCAGGACCGGCTCGTCGATGGCTGCGGCGTACACGCAGAACAGGGCGGCCAGGGCGGCGGTGGAAACGAGCCAGAGGCAGATCAACTGGCCAACGGCGCGGGCGAGGGTGGGGCGGCGCTTCATGCTGCGGCCCCGGTGACGCGTGCGATGACGGCCTCGCGCTCGAAGGCGCGGGTGATGCCGTCGCCGTCGACGCCGTCGCGTGCATTGCGTTCGCCCCAGACCATCTTCTGGCTGGTCGACATCAGGTTCAGGGCGTTGCGGATGATCAGGTGGGCAGCCTGCAGCTCGCGCAGCAGCTCGGCGCGAGCGCTGTCGACAGCGGCCTGGCGGATTGCGGCTTGAGTCGGGGTCATGGCGCGCCTCAGTCCAGGTTGAAGGCGCGGACCACGACCACGTAGTCGACTCCATCCCAGTAGCGGCCGACCACCGCGGGCGAGCGGTACGGGTCGATCAGGTTCTTGCGATCGAGCGCTGCGGCGTAGACCTGGTCTTCGTCGGTGCCACGGAACTCGAAGTGCGGATTGCCGTACATCGTGTGGCTGATCTCGCGCACGGCCGGCAGGGCATGGCCGCCGCCGGCGCGTTGCTGCGCTTCGTACGCGCGCTGATAGGCGGCTGCAGGGGGAACGGCGTTTGGCATCTCTGTCTCCAGCGAACCGCTGCGAACGTCAGCGGCGTAGAGGCAAGTATAGAAACACTAGACAATAGAAGTCAAGGCAATCTATACAAATGTGTAGCCGGGCTATACCTGCTGTGAGGCCGGACGTAACTTCTAGGCGCGCAGGCGCAAAAAAGCCGCCTCAAGGGCGGCTATCATCTGTCTGCACTACGCTCGGCGGTGCTCTATGGAGGGGGAGACTATGGAACCGGATGACGTGATTCGCGAGTTTGAGCAACTGGCTCTGGATGAGGCGGTCGAACTGGAAATCGACGAGGCGATCGCCGGCTTGGCGGTGCTTCTGACGGACCCGACGATCGAGGGGAAAGAAAGGGTGCTCCTGACGCAGGTCGGGGCGACGCTCTACCGGCTGGGCCTGAATGAGCGGGTCAGGGCGGCTCTGAAGGTCTGAGGGCCGCTAGAGTGTGTGTCGCGGGCAACAAAAAGCCCGCCGGGGGGCGGGCTTCTATTCTGAAGCGGTCGTGCTTATTTCTTGACGTTAGCAGCAAGTGCAGATAGTCGCGAAAGCTGCTTGGATACCGCCGCGCCGTACGCATTGACGGCAACGTTAGTTTGGGTCACTGCTTCTGCGTCCGCGCCTGCGGCAATGTTTGCAACGAGTTCAAACAGAGCAGCCGTTGGAATGGCCAACGATAGCTTCGCGACACGTTGCTCTACCGGGTCACCCTCCGACCCGTCCGTGGGAGCCGTGACTGAATGAAACATAATGCGGGAGATCGGGATGCCCAGTTGCAACTGTGTAACCCCATCTACAAACAACTCAGGCAAATTGTCTGGCACCAGGCAGTCAAATTTCCCAAGGTCCGATCTATGCTGCATCGTACGTGGCATGGCTAAAATCCCTCTCAATATGGATATTTACCTGGCTAGAGCCGATATTGCCCTGGTACACATGAGGGCCAATCTCGGTCGATAGAGTTGGCCAAGAAGCTCCCCATGCAATGGACCTTGCCTCGATAGTATTCAGGTTGCGAATGAGCTTGAATTGAGGTGCGTTCTCGATGGCGCCCGCCGCGTCTTCATCTTCGAATGAAGGGACAACCAAGTCTGCCGGCGCGACATTCGCGATTTCGCAGAGAAATTTCGAGTACGGCACAAGCTTTGTCACAAGTGCAACATCGAAGAACGCAGCCACTTTTAGCAAGGTGGGAATGGACATCTTGCCGTAGCTCGGGTCTTCCAGTCGAGCGACTGCTGATTGGCTTTTGATCCCAAGCGCTTTCGCCAATTGGCCTTGCGTCAAACCTCGCGATAACCGCATTTCGCGCAACTGAAAGGCGAGCCCTTGTTCAAGGTGAGCCTTAACGTAGCTGTCGCGGTACGACTTTCGCCTCAATTTCAAGAGTCTGGTCGTCCTCATTTTCTTCGTCTCTGTTCCAAGGAACCGATCTAGACTGACCCTCTATGACCGATTTCCTTCTTGTTTCACACGTCTTAACGGCATCGAGAGGCACAAACTTATTGCCTTTCTCTTGAGCCCAAATCAACAGAGTGAAATTCTTGTCTTCTGGACCAAAGAAGCCAAGTGGACGCTGTTGGACCTTTTCTGCACGAAATCTAAACTCAAAAAAATCACGATACCCGCCCTTGTGCTCGGGTCTCAGTTTTGCTGCGGCCGGGCGAACCCACTGATCCCTGCCGCGAACCTCCAGATACTCCCAGTGCGTGTCGAATGCTGCCTGTAACTCATCGCTCGCCCTGTCATAGTCCTCTCTCACCTCGCGCTTACCAGAAGCGCTGCTGTGGTCTCTAAGCCACCAAAGCTTCGAACGACTCATTGAGTGTATCACTTATTTGTGATTTTGCATGGAGGTTGGGTGGTCGACCGCCCCGAGCAGCGCGTCAGTCCGGCCGCCAGGCCGACGATTTCACGATGCCCGCGACGTACTGCAGCCGCTCGATCTGGTCCTGCGGGATGCGAACCATGCCGTGCCGCTCGTTGACCGACGACAGATGCACCACGCCGTCACGGACATAGGCCAGCTCCTTGACCATGACGCGGCCGTCCTGGGACTTAACCAGGACCTCGTCGCCGTTGGTGACCCCGTGGTTGGGCTCGACCACGACGAACTCGTTGTGCTTCACCCGCGGGCGCATGGAGTCGCCGTTGCAGCGCAAGCCGTAGGCGTCCGGATCCATGGTGGGGAACACCAGGAAACCGTCCCCGTGGCCTACCGGGTATTCGATGTCGGAGAAGTGCCCGTTGTCACCGAGCTGAGCCATGCCAACCACTGGGATGCGCCTGTAGCTGCTTGATGGGATATGGACGATGTCAAAGGGCAGGCTGGGTTCGTCCAGCTCGGCCTCCAGGGGATTCGACAACTGCGTTGCGCCTTTGCCGTTGATCAGCCAGGCGGGGCTATAGCCATAGGCCTCCTGCAGCTTCACCGCATGATGGAGCTGAAGCTTCGGCGCATCTGCTTCCAGCCACGACCGCACGACGGCAGTCTCGACTCCCAGTAGCGCGGCGAGCACATTCACGTCCAGATGTTGCTCGACCAGAACGATCTGTAGGCGCTCGGCCGGCGTACTTCCCCGCTCCACGCCCGGTGCCAAGGGCGCGAGGATGTTTGCCTCGGAACCGGGGCGACGCAACTCTGCGGCAAGCCGCGGGCTGATTGATTCGAGATCGACGCCGAGCCCCTTGGCGAAGCCTTGTGCTGCCTTCGTCGAGAGAGGAATCTGGCCCGCTAGGTACTGATTGATCTGCGGACCAATCTCGTAGCGCCGGCTGAACTCTTCAATGCTTAGCCGCCCGCGGTGCTGGGTGAAGAGGTCGCGGAGACGGTCCGCATCCTCCTTTTGCCAGGCCACGAGCGTTCCAACTCCCTGCGCTTGGGCGGGTGCGTCCTGGCCTATGGGCAAACCGCTTAACTCAGCGATCGCGCTGAGCTGGGCAAAGCTGGCTTCATGACGGCCGTTCTCCCACGCCGACACGTTGCCTTTCGTGAGGCCGAGCTGTTCCGCGAGCTGCTCCTGCGTGAGGCCAGCCTTCTTTCGGGCGAGACGGATCCAGGACTTCATTTCCATCGCGCGATAGTACAGAGAATCTAAACAGTGAAGGTCTACGTTTTCTTTACCAACGTGTCTAGAAGTTCTATACTTGCCGAAAACTTCGACCGGATTCGGAATCATGAGCGATCACCCCGTGAAACGAGCTGCCGCGCTGGCAGGCGGCTATGAAAAGTTGGCGAAGGCGCTGGGCGTCACCAGAGGCGCTGTGCACCAGTGGCTGGATGAGGGCCGCCAAGTCCCCGCTGAGCACTGCCCGAAGATCGAACTGATCACCGGCGGCCAGGTGACCTGCGAAGAGTTGAACGACAAGGTTGATTGGGGCTTCGTGCGTTCGTCGCGCGACTCGCCGGCCGAGCGCGGCGCGCGGAAGGGCGGTAAGCCGAAGGCTGACGCTCACGAATCGCATCCTGAGGCTGCCTGAAGGCGGCCCAGACACATAGACCTTTGGCGCGCCGCTTGGCTCGCCGGGCACAAAACACGGGCGATAGCCCAACCGGGGGAACAGCCATGCTGCGCAGTCCGCAGAGGGCGACATCTGGCCGAAGCCGGCTCGACAGAGCGCGGCGCGCTGCTTGCCAAGCGGGTGAGCGGTGGAGGCATCTGTTCCCCATTTTCTTTTTCTCGCCGGCCTGCGCGCCGGCTGCCTTGTTTCGTTGGGTGAATCGTATGAACCTCATTGAGCACTTGGGAGCATCACATGCCTAGCCTGGAATCCATGGTGCTGAACCGTGTTGCTCCGCTCACCCAGAAGAAGGTGGCCGAGCGCATCGGCGTCGAGCCGACCAACTTTTCCCGCTTCCTGAACAACAGCGGCCACCGGCTGACGTTCGCCGAGTTCTGCCAGCTGTTCGACGTCCTCGAGCTGGACGTCGTCGCGCCCGGCGACGACAGCATGGTTTGCCTGCCGCGCGAGGAATACCAGGCGCTGCGCACGCTGGCCCGCAAAGGACTGGAGGTCGCGTGATGGACGAGGTGATTAGCGTGGGGGCCGCGACGCTGATGTTCGTGTCGGTGATCGGCTTGATCGTGCCGGGGATGTGGTCATGAAGAGCCCGCCCGAGAAACGTAGGGCGTGCCGCGAAATGCTACAGAAGCGAGCGTTTCGATTGATAGAGCTCTTCAATCGGCGTGCCCTTCAGCATATTTCTGTCGCCGAGAAATCGCACCCAGTACATCACGGAATCTTCAAGGACCTCCCTGGGATCCCGCCAGTCATCGCCATCGACGATCAACCAAGTAGTCGGCGCCTGATGCAGCTTTCCGGGGCCCAAGATATAGCGGGTGGAAATGTTCGGATCGGGGTTTCGGTCGACGCGAGAGTGCTTATGGGCATCAGCAATCATTCGGCAGATCGCAAGCGATCTACGTTCGGCGCTAAGCCACTTTCGAAATTCCCGAACCTTGTTCTTATGTTTGGCTTGTTCCTCACCCGTCAGCGCGGCAAATGCCCAGTCTGCCATGTGCCAAGCATCGCTCGCGCAGGTGACTACTTGGTAGAGGAATCCAACCTCATGCGGGGGAATCCCTTTGAGTCGCGCGAACTCCCATTCCAGTTTCCCAAAAAAGTCGCCCGGCCCCTGCAGTGCGAACGTGTGATCCTTGAACTCGAGCATGTTGTGGTCTCCGTGTTATGGATGGATCGTAGCATCGGCCTGTGCGGGCGCCTCGTCGTGCGGCGGAGGAAGAAATCGTACTGGCCTGAGGTTGCAACATGAACTTCTACAAGCGCTACAC
Source organism: Cupriavidus sp. CPT47-8839-RL05A (assembly GCF_058792255.1). Classification (NCBI taxonomy): domain Bacteria; kingdom Pseudomonadati; phylum Pseudomonadota; class Betaproteobacteria; order Burkholderiales; family Burkholderiaceae; genus Cupriavidus; species Cupriavidus sp. CPT47-8839-RL05A. The sequence continues at coordinate 41,048 of NZ_JBYTEG010000014.1, forward strand.
CGGCGACTACGCGCGGGACACGGTCCATCTGTCGATGGTCGAGGACGGGGCATACAACCGCCTGATGGACTTCTACTACTCGACGGAGAAGCCGCTGCCGGCTGACCGCAAGGCGGTGTATCGCATCGCGCGCGCCACCGACAAGGCCGAGCAAAAGGCCGTGGACAGCGTGCTGGCCGAGTTCTTCCAGGGCGCCGTCGATGGGTTCCGGCACAAGCGCATCGACGCCGAGATCGAGAAAGCCAAACCGAAGGCGGACGCGAACCGAGAGAACGGGAAAAAGGGCGGTCGTCCTCGGAAAACACAACCCATGAATAACCCACCAGAAAACCCATTGGGTTTCCAAACTGAAACCCAGACAGAACCCAATGGAGAACCCGCGCTGGTTAACCATAGCCATAGCCATATAAACCAAAGCGTAAACGGCGGCGTAGGTAGCTCGCAGGGTGTAGGACCTGTGGATAACTCGGGCTCGCCGCCGCCGCTTTCCGCTGACGCGATCGGCGAACAGCTGGTCTTGCTCGAGGCCGAGCGGGGCAGGGCGCTGCGGCTGTCCTCGCGCGCGCACGAGGCGTTGCTCCGACTTGAGGCCCGCCAGGTCGCGTTGCCGGTGTTGCTCCGGGCTCATGCCCTCGCGTGCGCGCGAAGGGCTGCCGACGGGGATCCCTCGCCGGTGAACCCCGGCTTCCTCGAGCCGTTCATCGACGAGGCCATGGCGCCAGGACAGGGCGCCGGCAGCGCGGCGGAATGGGATGAGACCACCGAGGGCGTGCAGGCGAAGGCTGCCGAACTTGGGCTACCGCCGCAGCAGGACGGCGAAGCGTGGCTCTGGTTCCGGCTGCGGGTCATCCGTGAGTCCGGCGAGCAGCAGCGCATCGAGCGCGAGGTTAGCAAGGCTGAGCGCATGAACCCCAACGAGTTCCAGCGGGTGTACCGCTTCATGTACGGCATCGCGCCGGGGCAGGTGGCAGCATGACGCAATCGCTTTTCGACCAACCCAAGCCCGCGCTACGCCGCGTGGCGTTCACCATCCCCGGCCAGCCGGTGGCCAAGGGCCGGCCCAAGTTCGCGCGCCAGGGCGCCTTCGTGCGGACCTACACGCCGGAGAAGACGGCCAGCTACGAGAACCTGGTCAAGCTATCCGCGACGCAGGCTATGTCCGGCCGCCCGCCGTTCGACGGCCCGGTCGAGCTGACGCTGGAGATCCGGCTGCAGATCCCGGCGAGCTGGTCCAAGAAGCGCCAGCAACTGGCCGAGGCCGGCCAGGTCGCCGCGACCAAGAAGCCCGACGCCGACAACGTGCTCAAGGCGGTCAAGGACGGCATGAACGGCATCGTGTGGGTCGATGACGCCCAGGCGGTCGAGTACCGCATCAGCAAGCGCTACGGCACGACGCCCGGCGTGCGGGTCATCGTGGAACAACTGCCGCTGCAGGCGGCGTGAGGAATGAATTTGACGGGGGAAAACATGACGGAAGAACGCCTCTTCGACAGCTCGCACGCCGCCCTGGTGTTCGCGTTCAACTACTCAGGCCAGCAGTACCAGGCCTCGGCGATGAACAAGGCCATGACGCCTGCCATCGGCTCAGGGAAGGGGCTGGTCGGCGTTGACGGCGCTGCGCAGGCGGGGATGATCCGCGCCGAATTGGGCATGCTGCCCGAGCTGCACCAGGCAGTACTGACCGCGCGCTGTGCGCCGCGCGACATCATTTGCGACTGCGGCCGGCCGTGCTGCGCCGCCCGGCGCCCCAACCCGGAATGGGAGGCGGCGATCGTCTGGCTCACGGACCGCGCCATGCAGCAGCTGTCCGGCACGTTCTCGCACTACCGCGTCCGCCGGTCGATCCTGGAGAAGATTTTCGGCGTCCGGGTCGACCTGCAGCAAATCGCGGAAGACTGCGGTGCGCACCGCAACACGGTCAGTGCCCACAACACCAAGCTGAAGGTCTGGATCGAAGGCGAGAAGAAGCGCGGATTGATGGCCGCGCCCGGGGTTGAGTCGGTTGCCTGGACCGCGATCGACATCCGGCTGAAGGCGGCGGCGATGGTGAAAATCGAAGAGGTGGCTTGACATTGTGCATTTCATGCACAAAAATCGCCTCAATTCGATACACCTCCGAACTACGTCCAGAGCCCGCGCAAGCGGGCTTTTGCGTTTCTTGGGCCCGCCGATCATGTTCCTGCCGACCTACTGCTTCCTGCTCTGGGGCGTCTGGGCACAGGCGTGCTGGCCCAACTGCGACGGCTGATCCGTCGTGCACCGGTTGTCTCCTCCACCCACTCCCTGTGGTGGTTTGCCCGGTCACCCGTTCCGGGCGTTTTTCTTTCCCGTCCCCGCATTTTTCCCGCGTATGAAAAAGCCCGACCAGCTCGCTATCCGCTACCGCGCGGCGAGCGACCTGGTTCGGTACGAGCGGAATGCGAGGACGCACAGCGCCGGGCAGATCGATCAGATCAAGGCGTCGCTGCGGCGCTTCGGTTGGACGAACCCGGCCCTGACCGCCGGTGACGAGCTGCTGGCCGGCCACGGCAGGCTCGAAGCTGCCACCCAACTTTGGGCGGAAGGCGAGACCATCCAGAATTGCCCGGTGGCAGGCGAGGTACCGACGGTCGACCTGTCGCACCTGGACGACGACGAGCGCCGCGCCTACATCCTCGCGGACAACAAGCTGGCCGAGAACGCCGGCTGGGATCCGGGCCTGTTGGTCGCCGAGCTATCTGACCTGCGCGAAGTCGGGTTCGACCTCGAGGTGATCGGCTTCGATGCCGGCGAGCTGGCCGAGCTGCTCGACCCGCAGCAGCCGGGGCCCGGTGGCGGTGGTGGCCAGTCCCTGGCCGAGCGCTTCATGGTTCCCCCGTTCAGCACGCTCAACGCGCGCGACGCGGCATGGCAGGAACGCAAGAAGGCCTGGCTGGCGCTGGGCATCCAGTCCGAGCTGGGCCGCGACGCGCCGGCGTACGCTTCGGCGTCCGACCACCAGAAGGCGGGCGGGCCGGCGACGCAGCACAGGACCAGCGTCTTTGACCCGGTACTGAGCGAGCTGGCCTATCGCTGGTTCTGCCCGGCCGGCGGCCTGGTGCTGGACCCGTTTGCCGGCGGCAGCGTGCGCGGCATCGTGGCGGCGCGGCTGGGGCGGCAATACTTGGGCATGGAGCTGCGGCCCGAGCAGGTCGAGGCCAACCGCGGCCAGCTGGGCCTGCTGCAGCCGGAAGATCCCGCGCCCGCCTGGCACGTCGGCGACAGCCGGCAGATCGGGCGGCGCCTGGCCGATGTCGAGGCCGATTTCGTGTTCTCGTGCCCGCCATACGCGGACCTGGAACGCTACTCGGACGACCCGGTAGACCTGTCCACGATGGACTATCCGGCCTTCCTGACGGCCTACCGCGAGGTGATCGCGGGTGCCGTCGGGCAGCTCAAGCCGGATCGCTTTGCTTGCTTCGTGGTCGGCGACGTGCGCGAGAAGCGCGGCACGGGTGTCTACCGGAACTTCGTGGCCGACACTATCGAGGCGTTCCTCGACGCCGGCGCGCAGCTGTACAACGAGGCCATCCTGCTGACCGCCTACGGCAGCCTGCCCATCCGGGCAGGCAAGCAGTTCGCGGCGAGCCGGAAGCTGGGCAAGACGCACCAGAACGTGCTGGTGTTCGTGAAGGGCGACTGGAAGCGGGCGGTGGCCGCCTGCGGCGACGTGGACGTGTCGGACGACCTGTTCCCGGAAACCCTGGGGAGCTGACCCATGCTGATGACGATCAACCTGGTGGCGAACGCCATCATCTGGGGCGGCTCGATCTGGGCCGTATTGACGCAGAAGGTGCCCAACCGGACTGGCGGCGCCATCGTGCTGCTGCTGGTGAACTTCGCCGCGCTCGGGAACATGGTCAGCCCCTGGGCATGCCACAGCGAGCCCGAGATCGGCTTGAACCTCGCTGTCGCCCTCGGCGTGCTGTGGGGCGTCTGGCGGCTGGAGCTGCGGCACATCGTGAAGCGGAGGCTGGCTTGATCCCGATCCCGACTAACATCCCGTGGCGCGCTATCGGATGGGCACTCGTAGCTGCCTTGCTGGTGGCCTCCGGCTGGCTTGTCAACGGCTGGCGCAAGGACGCCGAAATTGCCGAACTCACCGCCGCGCGTGCGCAGGCGGATCTGGCCAGCGCCAATGCCGCGATCGGGGATATGCGCGAAGCCGGTGCCAAGATCCGCCAGCACGCGGACGATTACCTCACCATCCAGTCGACCCTTGGCGCCAAGGTAGACGCAGCCGTGAAGGAATTCCGAAATGCGAAGAAGCCTCTGCCTGTGGATTGCCGCCCTGACGATTTCCGGGTGCGCAAGCTGTCCGACGCCGTCGGCGCGGCCAAGCAAGCCGCCGCCGCTCGATAGCACGTTGGCGGCGCCGTGCGCGGTGCCCGACGCGCCGGCTGTGGCAGACTATGACGTGTGGCAGGAGTGGGTGATGAAGGATCTACTGGGCGCGCTGGGCGAATGCGCGGCGCGACACCGGAAGACCGTGGAGGCGTGGCCAGGCTGAATGGCGAAGCTGATTGTGTCGCCCATGGCAAAAGGCTCGCCACATGTCGGGGGGGTATAAAGGGGTCGTGAGATGAGAGACGGCGCGTTCGCCGTCTACCAACAACTGCAAAGGAGATACGCGCCATGAGCACTACCACGACACGCGTCCGCAGCGGAGAGGGCTAACACATGGGGGGCGCAATCGCAATGTTCGGCGCGCTCGTGTGCTTTTGGCTGACGGGCGCCAAGCGGGCCGCATTGTGGGTCGCGGGCATCATGGTGCTCGGCCCCGTTGTGTTCCTCATCAACGCCGAGGGGCGGTCATGCGGGGCTGCGTGGTTCTGCGATTTCATCCCGAGTTCGTTTATGGCGCCGCCGCGTTGCCCGGATGATGGCGAGCCGGTGACCACCCGCATTTTCACCGAGGAATACGTCGACGCCGAAGTGCACCGGCTTATCAGTACCGGGGTTTGCCAGGCTGAAGCCATCGCACGCATACACACCGGATGGGGAGCGAAGTTCGCCCCGGAGTATCTCGCCCGCTATGGGCACCGCGTGCCTTAGCCACGGATCGCGCCCGTATCGCAGGGCAGGCCTGCGAGTGCAGCTACGACACATTGACGCCCAGCACGTAGTGAATCTGTGAGCCGCCAACCCAAAAAATAGAAGAATTGGTAACCGTAGTAGAGATTCTGGCATCAGGCGCCGCCGGACAAAGCGACGACGCCCAGCGCTATTTGCGCCAGCGTGCCCTGCGCAATGCAATGCGCCGTAGCGCTTCCGCCTTCATTGTCGCCAGCTGGACTTCATGCTCTGGCGTCCTGACTTCCCCGAGCCACCCTCGCGAGCCTGGAGTGCCACTGGCATAGTCTGCCTCCAGCTTTTCGACGATGCAGGGTTCATCCGTTAAGGTGCGCAGCCAGCTTTCGGCCATCACCCCGCCTCCCCCGTATAGCAGCTCCGCGATGTAGTGGGCCTGCTGCACAACCGCGCGCAAACGCGCAATCTCCCAAAGCAAGTCCCGAACATCCGGGTTGCGATGCCGCAGCCCGATGTCGCGCAACTCGTCTTCCGACAGCGCCGGCAGATCCCGAGGCAATTCCTTGGCTGGCATGGACGTGAAATCTTTGCAATCTGGCGGATTGATCCGTGTTGAGTTGCCGGCAACTGAGAAATCTCCCGGATCACACGGATTTTTAGCCTCGCGCTATGGCCGCTGGCGGCGCGCGAACAACACCGTGCTCGGCCCGAGCTCGACCCATCGAGCTACCGGGTGCCGTTGCACTTGCCCGTAGGCGTGGAATGAAAGGTAGTCTGGCGTCCAGCGCAGCGCGCGCACGTGGCGCACATCAAGGCCGTGGACGATGATCCCGTCTCGCGCATCGCTGACGCCTTCGCAGGCCAGTCGCTCTTCGACCAGGTCGTCGGCAAAGAACCGCGCCTCCAGGAACACGGAAGGCGCGGCGAGTATGATGTCCATAGCGGTTCGCTTGAGTACTGTATGGATATACAGTGTACCCAACCGCCAAATCGGGCAGCAAATTATTTTCGGGGCACCGTAAGGGGCACTGGGAATATCACAATCTTCTAATCCCGCGCTAGTGAATGGTTTCCGGCGGATTTATGAATCCTGTCGGCGGGACCATTCCTCAGACTGTCCCCGCGAATCCCCAAAGCATCCCTAAACAAAGGTTCTCGGCCGTTTTGCTGCCGGCGGGTCCCGGCCCCACACGCTTCCCTTTATTTCCCGGCAACAAATCGCAGTACCAGATCTAGTCGCTGCGCGTGGCGACGAGTTGGGGGACTTCCCACCGCCAGTTTCGTCCGCTCGCTTTCCCCCACACGGCCGGTCAACGAGAACTGTTCTCAATACGTTACGGAATCTTACATCGCTCGCAGAAGCCGGTCGGTATGCGAAGACAGCGGCACCCGCTTCCTTGAGTGTCATGCGAATTTTTACTCTCTTTTCGACGAAGATGGCTGCTAAAGCCGATCAAATCGCTTCGGGGTTTGGGCCAACCCCTATGGGGTACCTTGTAATTTTCTGTAATGATTGAGGAATGCTCTGACCACAAAAGAGCTCCCAGAGGTGGAGGAGAAATTGCGGGTGCTATTCACGAACTTCCACCGTGGAAACGGTGGCGGGCACGATACCTATGTCATCAACCTGCTGGCAGGCTTGGCGCCGGCCGATGAAGTGACGGTGGCGGCTCCACGGACCAGCCGTCTGTTCCGGCTCGCCAGCGGCCGCGCAGGCGTCGAGGTGGCGGCGGTCGACTATGCGCCGCGGGGCCTGCGCTGGCTGCGCGAGTTGTGGGCGCTCTGGCGGCTCATGAGCCTTGGGCGCTTCGATATCGTCCATGTCAACGGTTCAGCCGACCACAAGCTGGTCATGCTCGTTGTCCACTGTGTCCCATGGCGTCGACATGGGGCACTTTGCACCGCCGGCGCCGGCGGAGGCCGATGCGCTGCGGGCACGATACTTTGGTGCAGGCTCGGCATGCACTGTCTTCGTCAGTACCGCGGGTACCCGCTATGAGAAAGGCTGGACGGACCTGCTGGAAGCCGTTGCGCAGTTGCCCGCCCACTTGCGTAGCGGTGTACGCGTGATCCTGGCTGGCGAAGCGCCATTGCCATGCATGACCGGGAAGGTCGCGGCGCTGGGACTCGGATCTCAGGTCGTTTTTACGGGCTTGCTGGACGATGTTCGTCCCACCCTGGGGGCAGGGCACACCGCCTTTGTGCTGTCGCGGAGTGAGACTCTGTCGTTTGCCTGCCGCGAAGCGATGGCGATGGGCCTGCCGGTACTGGTTTCCGATGCCGGCGGCCTGCCCGAGAACGTGACCGATGGGCAAGACGGGTGGGTGGTGCCGTGCGCCAACATCGAGGCACTACGGGCGCGGCTGGAGCAAATCCTGTCAGCGCCCGATCGGCTGGCCGAGATGGGTGACGCTGCCCTGTCCAAGAGTCGGACGTACTTTGGCATGGATACCTTCGTCGCCGGCACCCTCAGCGTGTACCAGGCGGTTCTCGAGCGGGGAGCGCCGCCTCAACCCGTGCCCGCCGCGCTGACCCAGAGCCCAGCCAGTAACCGCGCACTTCGTACGACATGTCGATCCCGATCCTGACCTATCACCAGATTGATATCGTGCCGCCCCATGGCACGCCGTTTCGTGGCCTGACCGTCAGTCCCGCGCAGTTCCGCCAGCAGATCGCCTGGATGCGCCGGCTGGGCTATCGCGGCCTGTCGATGCGCGAACTCATGCCCTATGTTCGGGGCGAGTCTGCCGGCAAAGTGTTCGGGATTACGTTTGACGACGGCTTCCGCAATGTCCACCGGTATGCGCTGCCCATCCTGACGGAGTTCGGCTTTAGTGCCACCACCTACTTTGTGTCCGGCCAGATCGACGGCAGCAATGTCTGGGACGCCAGCCAAGGCGTGCCGCCTGCTCCGCTGATGAACGCCGAAGAGGTGCTGGAATGGGCCCGCCTCGGCCATGAGGTCGGCGCCCATACGGTCGACCACGTGCACCTGCCGGCATTGCCGGCGGCGGAAGCCCGCCGGCAGATTGAAACCTCCAAGGCAGCGCTGGAGGACCTCGTGGCGATGCCGGTCACTGCGTTTTGCTACCCTTATGGCGAACAGCAGGCGACGCACCGGGAAATGGTGCGCGAAGCTGGCTACGACAACGCCACGCTGACGCAGCGCGGGCTGGCGCGTGCCGATGACGACCCTTTCGGCCTGCCGCGAGTCCATCTGCATTGCGGCACCAACCTGTTCCGCTTCCTGCAGAAATGCCTGACGCGGCATGAGGACAAGCGGCGGGGTGACTGACCTCAGGCGGCGTTACTGTGGACTAGCCCCGCCGACAGCGGCCACATTCCGTTAGACATCAATCCTCCAGACTCCGGAGCGCTCGCCATGGAACTGAAATACAAAGGTCGTGAAATCTCAATCCAGGCCAAAAAGGACGCGAGCGGCCAGTGGGACTGGTCGTATGGCATCCGCGGTCACGGACACCGGCACAACACCGGGGCGCTTGCTCCCACGGAATCGGTCGCGATCGATAACGCCTATGCGTCCGCAAAACGGGAGATTGACCAGGCCACTTCAGGCGACGCCAACGACTGACACTTCCTGAATGCCACTAGTGGAGAAAGACATGGATCTCCAAGGGTTCACGTATTACCGCGACCACTGGTATGAAGCATCGGCAACGTCCCTTGGCGTTGGCGGCCCCTGGCAAGGTGAGGTGACCATCTGCGCGAAAGCGGCGGATGGAGCGCCACTCAAGGTCTTCGATCACCATCTTGTTCCGGGCCAGTTCTTCAGCGAAGGCGAGGCATGGCAGCATGCCTCGGACTGGGCCAGGAAGCAGATCGATGCGCGCTTTGGCTAGCACGCGCGCCAGTCGCGCTGCGCCAGGGCTTATGCCGCGCTGCATTCGGCGATCAGCACGTTCGCGGGAATCTTCAGGTCACGGTGCAGCCGCCGGATCATGGCCAGACTCAGCGCGCGCTTGCCATTCAGCACTTCATATACGCGGTTGAGGTTACCCAGGTACGGTTGCATGTCGCGTGGCGTGAGGCCTGCTTGCTCCATGCGAAAGCGGATCGCGGCGATCGGATCCGGCAGGTCCATCGGAAAGTGCCCGGCTTCATACCGTTCCACCAGCATGGAGAGGATTTCCAGCTTGTCGCCCTCAGGCGTGTCGGGCGCCGGGTCTGCATCGACCAGGGCGGAGACCGCGGCCAGCGCTTCCTGGTAGTCGGCTTCAGTGTGCAGGGGGCGGATATCCATGGTGATCACTCCATTTCCACGGTGGCGGCGTCAATGCGGTCATAGTCGAGATGGGTGCCGATGAACTTCACGTAGACGACGCCCAACCGGTATGCGACAGCGACGATAAGCCGGTACTTGTTCCCGCCGAGATTGAAGACCACGCGGTTGTTGCCAACGAAGCTGGCACTGGCGTAGCGCGCCTTGATGTCCCTGGGCGCGGTCCAGGCCGCGCAGCGGGCTTCTTCATGCCAGGCAAGCAGCGGTTGCCTGGCTTCGGGGTGGAACTTGCTGAACTGAAGCAAAGACCTCTTCGCTATGATTCGCATATGGGCAATGCTAGTCCCAAAATGGGACTGCGGCAAGAGTGGATGAGGGGTCAGCCACTGCCGAGCATACCTACGATCAATGCGCGCTAGTCTTCGAAAACAGCTGAATGACGGCGACGCCGGTAATAATCAGACCAATCCCAGCGCAAGCCGCCAGGTCCGGCACCTGCCGGTACAGCACCACCGCGATCAGTGACACCAGTACGATCCCGGCCCCGCTCCAGATCGCATAGGCAATTCCCACCGGCACTGTCCGCATCACCAGCATCAGCAAATAGAACGCCGCCACATAGCCGGTCACGACCAGCACGCTGGGGACCAGCCGCGTAAAGCCCTGCGACGCCTTCAGGCTGCTGGTGGCGATGACTTCGGCGACGATGGCGAGGGCGAGGAGCAGGTATCCGTTCATGGGAGTACAAGTGGGTGGGCCGAAACGGGCCGAAGCCGGCATCTTAGCGCTCCCGCATGTTGCGCCAAAGCCGCGTCCCTCCGTTGCGGTGGTTGTGCAAAGCGGTGATGGAGGATTGAATGTGGCTATAACGACGAAAGCAAGCGGGCGCATGGCCGGCCCGCGGCACAAGCCCTATAAGGCAGTCGCGGTAGTTGGCCCGACCAAGCCGGCACGAACCCAACGATGCCGGCGGCGGGCATGGGTAAGGGGAGCGGTATGCATCACAATGGCATCGACGGCACGTCCGCCGGGACGTCTTCGCAGCCCGGGGACGGGGAGCCCGCGCCGGACGCGAATCCGTGGCAGGACACCATCGCCGCGGCGGACCAAGCACTGGAAGAGGCTTCGCGCATCCAACGCGGCGTGCAGCACAACCTGAAGCTGTTGCAGGAGGTGCGGTCGCTGCGCGAAGAGTTGCGCAAGGCCCATGCGGAGGTCGATCGCTACCGGGGCATGCATGCCCGGGTGGTGGTCAGCATGCGTCAGCTGGACGAAGACCATGTGGGGGAAATGAGCCGGCTCCAGGCGGCGAACGAGATGCTGCAGGTGCGCCATCGCGTCTACAAGCTGATGGCCGAGCACTACGCGCGCGCGGCGTTGAACCTGGATCCGGAAACCTTCGCGGCCCACCGCGACCGCGTGCTGCAGCATGTCTTGTTCCAGCGCCGCAGGGGCGCATCGTCCGACGATATCGGCTACGCGGACGTGGCTTTCCTGATGCTCTAGCGGCGATGCTCAGGCGGCGCGCCGGCGCAGCACGTGGAACGCCAGCAGGCCGCCCACCACGCCCCAGAACGCAGAGCCGACACCCGCCAGGGTCATGCCGGACGCCGTGATCATGAAGGTCAGCAGCGCGGCTTCGCGCTCGGCCGGGATTTGCATGGCCACGGTCAGGCCGTTGGCGATCGAGCCCATCAGCGCGAACGCGGTCACGCCCACCACCAGCGCTTGCGGAAAGGCCGCAAACAGCGCCGCGATGCTGGCCGCCAGCGTGCCCGCGACCAGGTAGCCCACGCCGCAGACCACGGCCGCGGTATAGCGGCGGTTGCGGTCGGGGTCGGCCTGCGGGCCGGTGCAGATGGCGGCAGTGATCGCCGCCAGGTTGACGCCGTGCGAGCCGAACGGCGCCAGCACGGCCGAGGTCAGGCCGGTGAGCGAGATCAGGCGCGAGGCCGGCACGTGGTAGCCGTCGGCTTGCAGCACGGCCAGCCCGGGGATGTTCTGCGAGGCCAGCGCCACGATGAACAGCGGAACCGCCATGCTGACCAAGGCTGACAGCGAGAAGGCCGGCGTGGTCCAAACCGGCACCGCCAACGCCAGCCGCACGCCCGAGAAATCGAGCTGGCCGAGCACGCCGGCGACTACCGCCCCGGTCAGCAGCACCCCTGGCACCGCATAGGCCGGCCACAGGCGCCGCCCGAGCAGGTAGGCGGCGAACATCGCCAGCAGCAGCACGGTCTGGTGCTGCGCCTGCACGAACACATCCACGCTGATGCGGAACAGGATGCCGGCCAGCAGGGCTGACGCGATGCTGGCGGGCAGGGCGCGCATCAGCTTGTCGAACCAGCCGGTCATGCCGGCCGCGGCCATCATCAGCCCGGCCAGCAGGAAGGCGCCGATGGCTTCCGCGTAGGGCACGCCGGGCAGGCTGGCGATCAGCAGCGCCGCGCCGGGCGTGGACCAGGCCACCACGATCGGCACGCGCAGCGCCAACGACAGGCCGATGGTGGTGATTCCCATGCCCATCGACAGCGCCCAGATCCAGGACGAAATCTGGGCATCGGTCAGGTGGGCGGCGTGGCCGGCCTGGATCATCAGCACCAGCGAACTGGTATAGCCGGTGAGCGTGGCGACCAGCCCGGCGACCAGCGCGGACACGGACAGGTCGGACAATTTCAGTGAAGCGGTGGTCATGAGGGTGGCAGCAGGCCATTGGCACGGCCGACATCTTCGCATGAGTGCCTTGGCCGTACCAATTTGCCGCGGCGGCGTCCAGAAATCGCGGTTGACGGGGCTTTCCCTTACGGACTTTTCCGACTGGAGCGGGCAAGGGGGCGTTGTTATGCTGGCTTCGTGCCTTGCGAGCAGGGCACCGAGGAGAGACTCTTGGGCCCGCAGTGCGCGGGCCCTTCTTTTTTGGGGCCAGCCTTGGCCCGGCCCCGGTCGTCTACAATGCGGGCTGCCGTGCCACGCCAGCCCTGGCTGCCAGGCCGTCCCTCCTTTCTCTCGTCGTCTCGTCTTTCTCCCATGGCCCTGTTTTCCATTACCGACGCCCAGCTTGCCTTCGGGCACGTGGCCCTGCTCGATCACACCGACTTTTCGCTGGAGGCCGGCGAGCGCGTGGGTTTGATCGGGCGCAACGGTTCGGGCAAGTCCTCGCTGCTGAAGATCGTGGCGGGGCTGTCGGCGCCCGACGATGGGCTGATCGCGCGCCAGAGCGGCGTGACCAGCGCCTACGTGCCGCAGGAGCCGCAGTTCGAGGCGGGCATCACCGTGTTCGACGCCGTCTCGCAGGGCATGGGCGATGCGCACGACTTGCTGGTGCGCTACGAGGCCGCCGCCGACCGCGTCGCCGAGAACCACGACGACGAAGCCGCGCTGGCCGAATTGCACCGGCTGCAGTCCGAGTTGGACGCCGCCGATGCCTGGCAGCTGCGCACCCGCGTGGAAACCACGCTGGCGCGCCTGGGGCTGGATTCGCACACGCGCGTCGAGGCACTGTCCGGTGGCCTGCAGAAACGCGTGGCGCTGGCGCAGGCGCTGGTGGCCGAGCCCGACATCCTGCTGCTGGACGAGCCCACCAACCACCTCGACGTGGAAGCGATCCGCTGGCTGGAAGACCTGTTGCTGGGCTTCCGCGGCAGCGTGCTGCTGATCACCCACGACCGCGCCTTCCTCGACCGTGTCGCCACCCGCATCATCGAACTGGACCGCGGCCGGCTGGTGTCCTTCCCCGGCAACTTCGCCGCCTACCAGGCGCGCAAGGAAGAGATGCTGGCGGCGGAGCAGGTCGAGCAGGCCAAGTTCGACAAGCTGCTGGCGCAGGAAGAGGTGTGGATCCGCAAGGGGGTGGAGGCGCGCCGCACGCGCAGCGTGTCGCGCATCCAGCGCCTGGTGGCGATGCGCAACGAGCGCGCCGCGCGCCGTGAAGTCCAGGGCAACGTCAAGCTGGAGGTGTCGCAGGCCGACCGCTCCGGCAAGATCGTGGCCGAGCTGACCGACGTCAGCAAGGCCTATGGCGACAAAGTGGTGGTGCGCGACTTCACCGCCACCATCATGCGCGGCGACAAGGTCGGCCTGATCGGCCCCAACGGCGCCGGCAAGACCACGCTGCTGCGGCTGATCCTGGGCGAACTGGCGCCGGACAGCGGCACCGTGCGCAACGGCAGCAACCTGCAGGTGGCGTATTTCGACCAGATGCGCACCGCGCTGGATCTGGAGCGCTCGCTGGCCGACACCATCAGCCCGGGCAGCGACTGGGTCGAGGTCAACGGCCAGCGCAAGCATGTGATGAGCTACCTGGGCGACTTCCTGTTCGCGCCGGAGCGCGCGCGTTCGCCGGTCAAGTCGCTGTCAGGCGGCGAGCGCAACCGGCTGCTGCTGGCGCGCCTGTTTGCGCGCCCGGCCAATGTGCTGGTGCTGGACGAGCCGACCAACGATCTCGACATCGATACGCTGGAACTGCTGGAAGAACTGCTGCAGGACTATGGCGGCACCGTGTTCCTGGTCTCGCACGACCGCGCCTTCCTGGACAACGTGGTGACCTCGACCCTGGCCGCCGAGGGCGGTGGCGTGTGGCGCGAATCGGTGGGCGGGTATTCCGACTGGGTCGAGCAGTCGGCCCGCAGCGCGGCGCTGCAGGCGGCGCGCAAGCCGGAGCAGAAGGCGGCAGAGCCGGCAAAGGGCAAAGATTCGCGCGAGGCGCGCGGCGCCAATCGTACGGTCAAGCTGTCGTACAAGGAGCAGCGCGAACTGGACGGCCTGCCGGAGCGCATTGCCGCGCTGGAAACCGAGCAGAAGACGATCTCGGCGCAGCTCGCGGACGGCTCGCTCTATGTCAGCGATGCGCCCAAGGCCGCGCAGCTGGGCACGCGGCACGATGAGATCGAGATGGAACTGCTGGAAGCGCTGGAGCGCTGGGAAGTGCTGGAGGCGAAGTCGAAGGGCGAGGGAGCCTGAGGGTCAGGCAAGCCGTCCCTCACCCACACCAAGCCAACACCATATTAGTCAGGTCGACCATGAACCCCGGCCGCAGGTAACCCACGAACCCAAGCGCCAGCACCCCGGCCAGCACCGCCAGCCCGGCTGCCTTCATCACGCGCGCCTGGGTCGTGCTCATCATGCCGCCGCCGGCTGCACGCGCACCAGCGCCTGCTCGCGGATCGGCAGGTTCACCAGCGCGGCCACCACGCCCAGCGCGATCGCGATCAGCCACACCGTGTTGTAGCCGCCGGTACGGTCGTAGAGGAAGCCGCCCAGCCAGGCCCCCAGGAAACTGCCGATCTGGTGCGAGAAGAACACCACGCCCGACAGCATCGACAGGTATTTCACGCCGAACACCTGGGCGATGATGCCGTTGGTCAGCGGCACCGTGGACAGCCACAGGAAGCCCATGACCGCCGCGAACACCCAGGTGCTGGCCACCGTCAGCGGCAGCAGCAGGTAGCCGGCGATCACCACCGAACGCGTCACGTAGATGGCGGACAGCAGGTAGCGCTTGGGCAGGCGCTGCCCCAGCGCGCCGGCGGTATAGGTGCCGAATACATTGAACAGCCCGATCAGCGCCAGCGCCACGACGGCGACTTTCGGGTCAGTCAGGCCCTGGTCCTTCAGGTAGGGCGCCAGGTGCACGCCGATAAACACCACCTGGAAGCCGCATACGAAGTAGCCCAGTGTCAGCAGCTGGAAGTTGCGGTTGCCGAAGGCTTCATGCACGGCCTGGCCGATGGTCTGGTGGTGGCCGCCGGTGTGGGCCGCTTCGCGCGGCTCGCGCAGCGTCAGCGCCAGCGGCAGCATCACGCAGGCCATCAGCGCCATTACATAGAGGGCGTTCTGCCAGCCCAGCCCGGAGATCAGGCCCTGTTCCACCGGGATCATCAGGAACTGGCCGAAGGAGCCGGCCGCGGCGGCGATGCCCATGGCCCAGACCCGCTTCTCGGGGCTGGCCACGCGGCCGATCACGCCGTAGACGATGCTGTAGGTGGTGCCGGACTGGGCGATGCCGATCATCACGCCGGCACCGGTGGCAAAGGCGGTGCCGCTGGTGGCCAGCGCCATCACCACCAGCCCGGCCACGTACAGCCCCACGCCGACCAGCATGATGCGCAGCGCGCCGAACTTGTCGGCCAGCGCCCCGGCAAAGGGCTGGCTGGCGCCCCACATCAGGTTCTGCAGCGCCAGCGCGAAGGCGAAGGTCTCGCGGTTCCAGCCATGGGCCTGGGTGATCGGCAGGTTGAACAGGCCGAAGCCGTGCCGGATGCCCATTGAAAGGGTCACGAGCAGCCCACCGCACACAAGTACGGTGGTCAGGGAGAGTTGTCGGTTCTGCATGTCTTGGCTCGATGTGCGGCAGTCCCGCCGGGTAAGCGCGGTGCCGACAGGGATTGTGTGTGCTTGTTGTTGCCCGTGCCGGGACGGCAATCGGGCTTGCCGGGGCCGGGTGCTGGCGAGTTTACTCCGGCTCGGGAAAACGCGTACGGCGCTGCCCGCGCTGCCGGCGCCCTGGCAAAAAGTGGCGGCGGCCCGGCAAACCGGCGCCAGCGCGGGTCGGCAGGCCAAGCGCTTTTTTGGCGGGATTGCCGTCGCCCGCTTCCATTACAATGCAGTGCCCGGTGCCCCGGCGCGTGCACAGTTGTGCGCCTCATGGCAGCCGGGACCATCACTTTCGTAGCGACTCCATGGCGAGCAAAACCAGTCAGTACAGCGAATCTTCCATCCGGGTCCTGAAGGGCCTGGAGCCGGTCAAGCAGCGTCCCGGCATGTACACCCGGACCGACAACCCCCTGCATATCGTGCAGGAGGTGATCGACAACGCCTCGGACGAGGCCCTCGGCGGCCACGGCTCCGAGATCCTGGTGACCCTGCATCGCGACGGCAGCCTCAGCGTGGAGGACAACGGCCGCGGCATCCCGGTGGGCATCCACCCGGAAGAAGGCGTGCCGGTGGTCGAGATCGTCTTCACCCGGCTGCACGCCGGCGGCAAGTTCGACAAGGGCAAGGGCGGCGCCTATGCCTTCTCGGGCGGCCTGCACGGCGTGGGCGTGTCGGTGACCAATGCCTTGTCGACGCAGCTGGACGTGACCGTGTGGCGCGACAGCATGTGCTCGACGCTGACCTTCTCCGGCGGCGACGTGACCGTGCCGCTGGCCTCGCGCAAGATCGAGCGGGGCGAGAAGAAGAGCGGCACCCGCGTGCAGGTGTGGCCGGACGCCAGGTATTTCGACTCGGCCGCGATCCCGCTGGCCGAGCTGCAGCGCCTGCTGCGCAGCAAGGCGGTGCTGCTGCCGGGCGTCAAGGTCACGCTGGTGACCGAGAAGACCGGCGAACGCCAGACCTGGCAGTACGACCAGGGCCTGAAGGGCTACCTGGTCGAGGCGCTGGCGCAGGGCAGCGGCGCGGAATTGGTGATCCCGATGTTCGAGGGCGAGCACTTCGCCGACCCCGACGCCAATCCCGGCGAAGAAGGCTTTGCCGACGGCGAAGGCGCCTCCTGGGTGGTGGCATGGACCGAAGACGGCGCGCCGGTGCGCGAGTCCTACGTCAACCTGATCCCGACGCCGGCCGGCGGCACGCATGAATCCGGCCTGCGCGAAGGGCTGTTCCAGGCGGTCAAGAGCTTTATCGAGATGCACGCGCTGCAGCCCAAGGGCGTCAAGCTGATGAGCGAAGACGTGTTTGCGCGCGCCTCGTTCGTGCTCTCGGCCAAGGTGCTGGATCCGCAGTTCCAGGGCCAGATCAAGGAACGCCTGAACAGCCGCGACGCGGTGCGGCTGGTCTCCACCTTCAGCCGCCCGGCGCTGGAGCTGTGGCTGAATCACCATGTCGAGTACGGCAAGAAGCTGGCCGAGCTGGTGATCCGCCAGGCCCAGGCGCGCACGCGCGCGGCGCAGAAGGTCGAGAAGAAAAAAGGCTCCGGCGTGGCGGTGCTGCCCGGCAAGCTGACCGATTGCGAGTCCACCGACGTGACCCGCAACGAACTGTTCCTGGTCGAGGGCGACTCGGCCGGCGGCTCGGCCAAGATGGGCCGCGACAAGGAGTTCCAGGCCATCCTGCCGCTGCGCGGCAAGGTGCTCAATACCTGGGAGACCGAGCGCGACCGCCTCTTTGCCAACAACGAAGTGCACGACATCGCGGTGGCGATCGGTGTGGACCCGCACGGCGCCAACGACGAGCCCGACCTGTCCAACCTGCGCTACGGCAAGATCTGCATCCTGTCCGACGCGGATGTGGACGGCGCGCATATCCAGGTGCTGCTGCTGACGTTGTTCTTCCGCCACTTCCCCAAGCTGATCGAGACCGGCAACGTCTGTGTGGCGCGTCCGCCGCTGTTCCGCGTCGATGCGCCCGCGCGCGGCAAGAAGCCGGCGCAGAAGCTGTACGCGCTGGACGAAGGCGAGCTGCTGGCCATCCAGGACAAGCTGCTCAAGGACGGCGTCAAGGAAAACTCGTGGCAGATTTCCCGCTTCAAGGGCCTGGGCGAAATGAGCGCCGAGCAGCTCTGGGAAACCACCATGAACCCCGACACGCGGCGCTTGCTGCCCGTGTCGCTGGGCGAATACGACCTGCCGCAGACCGTCGAGATGATGAATATGCTGATGGGCAAGGGCGAGGCCGCACAGCGCCGCAGCTGGCTGGAAGAGAAGGGCAACGAGGTCGAGGCCGATATCTGAGCGATACCTGAGCGGAAAGCGGCGGCCGGTGATTGGGTAGATAATCCCCCAGTCTGCCTGGCCGTCATTCCCGACGGCCGCCAACGGACAGTAATCTGGAACGCACGATGACGACGAGAACTCCCGGCAAACCATGGCGCAAGGCGGCGGCAGCCGTCGTGGCGCTGGCCGGGCTCGCCTTCGTGCCGGCGGCGCATGCCGAGCTGTGGGGCTTTATCGATGCCGACGGCGTGGCGCATTTTGCCGACCAGAAGCTGGACGCGCGCTACAAGCTGTTCATGAAGGACGGCGGCAAGCTGGATACCGCGCGCCTGGCGGCGCGGCAGTCGCAGGCGGCCGCTGGCGCGGACATCGATCTGGAGCAGCACAAGCTGTACCGTTACGTCGTCAACCATCCCAATATCAAGACCGTCGAACCGCTGATCCACCAGATCGCCGGCAAGCAGGATGTCGATCCCGCGCTGGTCAAGGCGGTGATGGCGGTGGAGTCGGGCTTCAACCCGGGCGCGGTGTCGCCCAAGGGCGCGATCGGCCTGATGCAGGTGATCCCCGACACCGGCGCGCGCTTTGGCGTGAGCGCCGATGCGCGCCGAAGCATCGAGCAGAAGCTGGCCGATCCACGCACCAATATCACCGCGGGCGTGCGCTACCTGAGCTGGCTGATGCAGCTGTTCCCGAACAACCTGGAGCTGGTGCTGGCTGCCTATAACGCCGGCGAGGGCGCGGTGCAGCGCTACAACAACCGCATTCCGCCTTACCCGGAGACCCGGCAGTATGTCAGCACCGTGCTGCAGTTTTACCGGCTGTACCAGCCGCAGCAGGGCGCGGTGCTCAAGCGCGCCAGCGCCAGCGCGGACGGCCCGCGCGTGAAGATGGTCATCGGCGGGCGCCGCCCCATGCCCTGACCGGCATACCCGAACAACAAGCAACCCGGCGCGCCGGCAGTTCAACGTGGCGCGCCGAATTCTTGCCTACCCATGGAACAACAAGACATCACGTTTCAACCTGAAGAGCCGGCCGATTCGCTGACGCTGGCGCGCTACGCCGAGCGCGCCTACCTGGACTACGCCGTCAGCGTGGTCAAGGGCCGCGCGCTGCCCGAGGTGGCCGACGGCCAGAAGCCGGTGCAGCGCCGCATCCTGTTCGCGATGCACGAGATGGGCCTGCGCGCCGACGCCAAGCCGGTCAAGTCCGCGCGCGTGGTCGGCGATGTGCTGGGCAAGTTCCACCCGCATGGCGACCAGTCCGCCTATGACGCGCTGGTGCGCCTGGCGCAGGACTTCTCGCTGCGCTACCCGCTGATCGACGGCCAGGGCAACTTCGGCTCGCGCGATGGCGACGGCGCGGCGGCGATGCGCTACACCGAAGCGCGCCTGACGCCGATCTCGCGGCTGCTGCTCGATGAGATCGATGAAGGCACGGTCGATTTCGCCCCCAACTACGACGGCTCGATGCAGGAGCCCAGGCTGCTGCCGGCGCGGCTGCCGTTCGTGCTGCTCAACGGCGCCTCGGGCATCGCGGTGGGCATGGCGACCGAGATCCCGCCGCATAACCTGCGCGAAGTCGCCGCGGCCACCGTGGCGATGATCCGCAATCCCAATATCACGCTGGCCGAGCTGCTGGCGCTGATGCCGGGGCCGGACTATCCGGGCGGCGGCCAGATCATCTCGCCGGCGTCCGATATCGCCCAGATCTACGAGGGCGGCCGCGGCAGCCTGAAGGTGCGCGCGCGCTGGACCATCGAGGAGATGGCGCGCGGCCAGTGGCAGCTGGTGGTGACCGAGCTGCCGCCGAACACCTCGGCGCAGAAGGTGCTGGAAGAGATCGAGGAAATCACCAACCCCAAGATCAAGACCGGCAAGAAGGCGCTGACGCAGGACCAGCAGCAGCTCAAGGCCACCGTGCTGGCGGTGCTGGACGCGGTGCGCGACGAATCGGGCAAGGATGCGCCGGTGCGGCTGGTGTTCGAGCCCAAGAGCAAGAACGTCGGCCAGCAGGAGTTCATCCATACGCTGCTGGCGCATACCAGCCTGGAGTCGGGCGCGCCGATCAACCTGGTGATGATCGGCACCGACGGGCGCCCGCGCCAGAAGGGCCTGCGCGAGATCCTGTCGGAGTGGATCGCGTTCCGCTTCGAAACCGTCACGCGCCGCACGCGCCACCGCCTGGGCAAGGTCGAGGACCGCATCCATATCCTCGAAGGCCGGATGCTGGTGCTGCTCAATATCGACGAGGTGATCCGCATCATCCGCGAGAGCGACGAGCCCAAGCCGGCGCTGATCGAGGCCTTCGGCCTGAGCGACCGCCAGGCCGAGGACATCCTGGAAATCCGGCTGCGCCAGCTGGCGCGCCTGGAAGCGATCCGGATCGAGAAGGAACTGAAGGAACTGCGCGAGGAACAGGCCGACCTGGACGTGCTGCTCAAGTCCGAGACCATGATGCGCCGCCGCATCATCAAGGAGATCGAGACCGACGCCAAGCAATACAGCCCGGAAGACAAGGACCCGCGCCGCACGCTGATCCAGGAAGAGCGCCGCGCCGCGGCCGAAGTGCGCGTGATCGACGAGCCGGTGACGGTGGTGATGTCGCAGAAGGGCTGGGTGCGCACGCGCCAGGGCCATGGCCACGATGCGCAGCAGTTCACCTTCAAGGCCGGCGACGCGCTCTACGGCACCTTCGAATGCCGTACCGTCGACGTGCTGCTGGTGTTCGGCACCAACGGCCGGGTCTATTCCGTGCCGGTCGCCAGCCTGCCTGGCGGGCGCGGCGACGGGGTGCCCATCACCACGCTGATCGAGTTGCAGTCCGGCAGCCAGGTCGCGCACACCTTTGCCGGCAGCGCGGAGCAGCGCATGCTGATCGCCACCGCGGGCGGCAATGGCTTCCAGACCAGGGTCGGTGACATGATCAGCCGGCAGAAGGGCGGCAAGTCGTTCCTGACGCTCGATGACGGCGACACGCCGCTGGCGCCGGCGCCGATCGGCGACGAGGCCACGCATGTGGCCTGCCTGTCCGGCAACGGCCGCCTGCTGCTGGTGGGGCTGGACGAGGTCAAGGTGCTGTCGGCCGGCGGGCGTGGCGTCATCCTGATCGAGCTGGAACCCAAGGAGAAGCTGCTGCAGGCAGTGGGCGTGGGCGCCCCGGGGCTGATGCTCTCGGGCGCGGGGCGCGGAGGCAAGCCGACCTCGCAGAAGCTGGCAGGCGTGGCCTTGCAGGCCTACGTGGGCAAGCGCGCGCGCAAGGGCAAGGCGATCGAGGCCAAGCTCAAGGAGCCGCGCATCGATCCGGTGCGCGTGGAGCCGCCGGCTGGCAACTGAGTGCCCTACCGGTTTGCTCCCCTCTCCTGCTTGCGGGAGAGGGGAGCCCCCAATCTGGCGGGCAATATCTCAATCCACTCCCACAAATCCCCCGGTCTGATGCGCCCACAACCGCGCATACAGCCCGCCGTGCGCCAGCAATTGCGCGTGCGTGCCGCTTTCCACGATATGGCCGTTGTCCAGCACCACCAGCCGGTCCATGCGCGCAATCGTCGACAGCCGGTGGGCGATGGCGATCACGGTCTTGTCCTGCATCAGCGTTTCCAGGCTTTCCTGGATTGCCGCTTCCACCTCCGAATCCAGCGCCGAGGTGGCTTCGTCCAGGATCAGGATCGGCGCGTTCTTGAGCAGCACGCGCGCGATGGCAATGCGCTGGCGCTGGCCGCCTGACAGCTTCACGCCGCGCTCGCCGACCTGCGCCTCCAGCCCGGTATTGCCGTGGGCGTCGACCAGGTGCGGGGTGAATTCGTCGGCGCGGGCGCGGTGCAGGGCTTGCTGCAGTTCAGCCTCGGTACTGGAGGGCTTGCCGTAGAGCAGGTTCTCGCGGATCGACCGGTGCAGCAGCGAGGTGTCCTGCGTGACCATGCCGATCTGTGCGCGCAGGCTTTCCTGCGTGACCGCGGCGATGTCCTGGCCGTCTATCAGGATGCGGCCGCGCTCGACGTCGTAGAGTCGCAGCAGCAGGTTGACCAGCGTCGACTTGCCGGCGCCGGAGGGGCCGACCAGCCCGATCTTCTCGCCCGGGCGCACCGTCAGGTCCACGCCTTCGATGACGCCTGAGCCCTTGCCGTAGTGGAATCCCACCCGCTCGAAGCGGACCTCTCCATGCGTTACGCGCAACGGCTTCGCGTCGGCGCGGTCGGTCACCACGCGCGGCACGACAATCGTCTTCATGCCGTCCTGCACCTGGCCGACGTTTTCGAAGATGCCGTTGACCACCCACATGATCCAGCCGGACATATTGTTGATGCGGATCACCAGCCCGGTGGTGAGCGCAATCGCGCCGGTGGTGACGTGCCCCTCGCTCCACAGCCACAGGGCCAGCCCCGTGGTGCCGGCAATCAGCGCGCCGTTCATGGCGGTGATGGTGATGTCCATGCCGCTGATCATGCGTCCGGCCAGCCGCGACTTCTCGGTCTGCTCGGACATGGCGTCGCGCGCATAGTCTTCCTCGTGACGGGTGTGGGCGAACAGCTTGAGTGTGGTGATATTGGTGTAGCCGTCGACGATGCGTCCCATCAGGCGCGAGCGCGACTCCGTGGCCACCACCGAGCGCTGCTTCACGCGCGGCACGAAATGGAGCAGGGCAGCCACATAGCAGACGATCCACAGCAGCAGCGGGATCATCAGCCGCAAGTCGGCCTGTGCGAACAGCACCAGCGAGCTGACCGCATAGATCACCACGTGCCAGATCGCGTCCACCGCCTGCACCGCGGAATCGCGCAGCGAGTAGCCGGTCTGCATGATGCGCTGCGCGATGCGCCCGGCAAAGTCGTTCTGGAAGAACGACAGGCTCTGCTTGAGCACGTAGCGGTGGTTCTGCCAGCGGATCAGGTTGGCCAGCCCGGGGTTGATGACCTGGTGCACCAGCACATCGTGCAGCCCGAAAAAGATGGGACGCAGCAGCAGCGCCACCACCGCCATCCACAGCAGTTCATTGCGATGCCGGCTGAAGAACTCCGCGCCCGGCGTGGTCTGTGCCATGTCGACCAGCCGGCCGAGGAAGCTGAACAGCGCCACCTCGATCAGCGCTCCGACCAAGCCCACCAGCAACAGCAGCGCGAACACGCCCCACACTTCGCGCAGGTACCAGGCATAGAAGCGCCAGACCTGGCCGGGCGGCTCGTGGTCGGGCATGCCCCGGAAGGGGTCGATCAGTCTTTCCAGGCGACGCAACATGGCAGGTTTCCCGTTGTGCCCGGCGCAACCCGGCGTCTTCGTGGGAGGTGGGGGCGCGCGTGCGGCGGATCAGACACAACATGATACGCGCCTTGCACAATGGAAAAGCCCCGCCAGGGGGCGGGGCCTTGTCAGAACCGCAGCGCGGAAACTTCTGAATGGTCAGGGGTGGTGGATCACCATATGCGTGAACGGCGGCACATAGGCCTGCAGTGTCACGAACAGGCCCACCAGGATCGCCAGCACGATCGAGTGGAAGAACACATAGCGCAGGATGTCGCCTTCGTGGCCGTACCACTTGGTCGCGGTCGAGGCCACCACGATGGATTGCGCATCGATCATCTTGCCCATCACGCCGCCCGAGCTGTTGGCCGAGGCCATCAGCACCGGCGACAGGCCCAGCTGCTCCGCCGTGGTCTTCTGCAGGCCGCCGAACAGCACGTTCGAGGCCGTGTCCGAACCGGTCAGCGCCACGCCCAGCCAGCCCAGCATGGTGCCGAACAGCGGGTAGAACACGCCGGTGTGGGCGAAGGCCAGGCCCAGCGTGGCATCCAGGCCCGAGTAGCGGGTCAGGTAGCCGACGCCGAACATCGCGCAGATGGTCAGCAGCGAGTAGCGCACCAGCTTGATGGTTTCCCAGTATTCCTTGAACAGGCGCGGCACCGAGTAGCCCATCAGCAGGCCGCCGGCGATGGCCGAGACAAAGATGCCGGTGCCGGCCATCGACAGCACGTTGAAGTTGAAGACCGCGCCTTCGATGACTTCCTTGGGCACGACCGGCGGCACCTTGACGATGGCCTTGTCCAGCCCCGGGATCGGGAATTTCCACGCCCACAGGCTATCCATCAGCTTCTTGAACTCGGGCACGCCCCAGACAAAGACGAACACGGTCAGGATCACCCACGGCATCCAGGCCTTGGCCACCGAGATGCCGGCCGAGGCGGCGCTGGCGCGGGCATCGGCTTCCAGCGCTTCGGGATGGTCGACCTTGGAGTCGTCGTGGCGGCCCAGGATCCTGGTCGAGGTCCAGATCTCCTTCGGATGCCAGACCTTCAGGAACAGCGTCAGCGAGCCCATCGACACCAGCGCGGCGATCACGTCCACCAGCCACGGTCCGTGATAGTTCGACACCAGGAACTGCGGGATCGCAAAGCTCACGCCCGCCACCAGGATCGCCGGCCAGATCGCCAGCATGCCGCGGAAGCCGGCAAAAGCCCAGATCAGCCAGAACGGCACGATCACCGAGAAGAACGGCAGCTGGCGGCCGATCATGGCCGACAGGTCGAGCAGGTCCAGCCCGGTCACCGACGCCAGGCCGATGATCGGGGCGCCCAGCGCGCCGTAGGCCACCGGCGCGGTGTTGGCGATCAGCGCCAGGCCCGAGGCGGCCAGCGGCGAGAAGCCCAGGCCGATCAGGATGGCGCCGGTCACGGCCACCGGCGTGCCGAAGCCGGCCGCGCCCTCGAAGAAGGCGCCGAAGCTGAACGCCACCAGCAGCAGCTGCAGGCGGCGGTCCTCGGTGATGCCGGAGATCGAGTTCTGCAAGACTTTGAATGACCCGTTAAGGGTTGTCAGCCGGTGCAGGAAGATGATGTTCAGCACGATCCAGCCGATCGGGAACAGCCCGGACACGATGCCCAGCCCCGCTGCCTTGCCGGCCATTGCCGCCGGCATGCCGAACACCGTGGAGGCGACCACGATGCCGATCAGCAATGCCAGCCCCGCCGCCAGGTGGGCCTGCATATGAAAGAACGCCAGCGCTGCCAGCAGCACGGCGACGGGAATGCCCGCGGCAATGGTCGACAGCGCCATATTGCCTAGCGGGTCATAGACTTGACTCCACACGATCGATGTCCTCCTCAGGTTGGCTCAGGCGCCGGGACGATCTGCGTGCCCTCGGCGCCGTGCATGCGCTTTGCACCGGCGAACGGCATCCGCCGCGCGCGGGAAAGAACCAGCGATTGTAGGAACGGGTTCCGTGTTCGCTGTCGTATATTGCGTCATGCCTGGCATGAGCCACATTCAGGGATCAGGGTTTCCCTGGGGGGGCTTGCGGCGCACGTGGTGCCTTCCAGGCACTCAGGCCAGAGTACTCTAAACGGCGCCTGTTGCAAAAGCCTGCGTGCCTGCCACCGGCTTGCATGACCGGCCCGGCAGCCATGCCGGGACTGGCGCAAGCGCCGGCGCTCGGCGCATACTGGCGGGCGTCATGCCGCGGGCGCGCTGCCGCCCGCATCCAACCATTGAATGAGGCTGCCCATGACCGAATTCCTTCCCCCCTGGCCTTTGCTGACCGCATTCGTGCTGGCCAGCCTGGCGCTGGCCATCACGCCCGGCCCGGCCGTGGTCTATATCGTCACGCGCACGCTGGCGCAGGGCCGGCAGGCCGGGCTGGCCTCGATCGGCGCGGTGGCGCTGGGCAACCTGGGCAACGCGATCGGCGCCTCGCTTGGGCTGGCGGTGCTGTTCTCGGTATCGGCGCTGGCGTTTTCGGTGGTCAAGTACGCGGGGGCGGCCTACCTGATCTGGCTGGGCATCCGCGCCTTGCGTGGCGGCGCCGCGGCGGCTGACGGCGGCACGGTTGAAGTAGCGCCACGCAGCCTGCGCCAGGTGGTGCGCGACGGCTTCGTGGTGGCACTGCTCAATCCCAAGACCGCGATCTTCTTTGCTGCTTTCCTGCCGCAGTTCATGAACCCGGCAGGCTCGGCGCTGACGCAGAGCCTGGCACTGGGCGTGGCCTTCGTGCTGATCGCCGCGACCACGGACGCCTGCTACGTGATGGCCGCCGCCGCGGTGATGCCGGCACTGCGCCGCGCCGGCAGGGCGCGAGCGCTCGGCCGCTACCTGACCGGCGCGGCGTTTATCGGGCTGGGGGTTTTTACCGCGGCGTCGGGCTCGCGCGCGGCGAAGTAAGGCAGGACGGCAGGAAAGAAAAAACTGCCGCGGCTCAGCGCAGCGGCAGTTCCAGGATGCCGTCCGCGGCGGGGCGGGCGCGCATCGCGCTCAACCAGCGCTCCAGGTTGGGGCGCGGCTGGTGCTTGAGCGGCAGCCCCATCCAGCGGTGCGCGGCGCAGGCCAGCGAGATGTCGGCCATGGTGAAGCGGTCGCCGCCGATGAACTCGCGCCCGGTCAGCGCCTTGTCCAGCAGCGCGGCCAGCGGCTCGGTGCGCTCGCACGATGCCTTGATGGCAGCCTCGTCGCGCTCCGCCTTTGGCTTGCGCACCAGGTTCAGGAACGCCGTCACCATGGCCGGGCTGAAGGCGGTGGTCTGCCAGTCCATCCAGCGGTCGGCCGAGGCGCGTGCCTTGACGTCCTCGGGCCACAGCGTGCCTTCGCCGTAGCGCGCGCACAGGTACCGCACGATCGCATTGGATTCCCACAGCACGAAGGGCTCGCCGCCGACATCGGTGCCGCGGAAATCCTCGATCACGGGGATCTGGCGGTTCGGGTTCAGGCGCACATAGGCCTCGGTGTCGAGGTCGCCCTTGGTCACGCCGATATCCACGCGCTCATGGTCCAGGTGCAGCTCGCGCGCGCACCAGACCACTTTCTGCACGTTGATGGAGGAGAGTCGGCCCCAGATACGCAACATTTCGGCTCCAGTGGTGATGCGCGCCCGGGCTTCAGGCCGCGCGCGGTTGCCTGGCGGCGGCCGCGGCGATGGCTTCGCGGAACAGCTCGCCAAGGATGGCCACGCCCTGCTCGATGCGCTCGGCCGACACCGTGACGAAGGCCAGGCGCAGCGCGTTGCGCTTCGGGTTGCTGGCGTAGAACGGCGCGCCCGGCACATAGGCCACGTTGCGCTTCACGGCTTCTTCCAGGATCACCATGCTGTCCAGGCCCTCGGGCAGCTCCATCCAGATGAACATGCCGCCTTCGGGCGCGTTCCAGGTCACGCCCTCGGGCATATGGCGCTTGAGCGCGTCCAGCATGTACTGGCACTGCTTGCCGTAGAGCTCGCGGATGGTCGGGATATGCGTGTCGAGCAGGCCGTCGCGGATGGTCTCGTAGGCCACGCGCTGGGTGAAGGTCGGCGTGTGCAGGTCAGACGCCTGCTTGGCCTGGCACAGCTTGAAGTGCAGCTCGGGCGGGGCGATCACGTAGCCCAGGCGCATGCCGGGGGCCAGGATCTTCGAGAACGAACCCATGTAGATCACGCCGTCCGGGTTCATCGACAGCAGGCTGGGCAGCTGGTCGCCGGTGTAGCTGAGCGCGCCGTAGGGATCGTCCTCGACCAGCAGCACGCCCTGTTCCTTGGCGCGGGCCACCAGCGCTTCGCGGCGTTCCAGCGGCAGGCGGCGCCCGGTCGGGTTCTGGAAGTTGGGCAGGGCGTACAGGAAGCGCGCGCCGGCGGTCAGCTCGGGCGTCAGCGCCTCGGGCAGCAGGCCCTTGTCGTCGCTGGGGATCGAGACGAACTCAGGTTCGAACAGCGAGAACGCCTGCAGCGCGCCGAGGTAGCTGGGGGTTTCCACCAGCACCTTGCTGCCCGGGTCGATCATCACCTTGGCGATCAGGTCCAGTGCCTGCTGCGAGCCGGTGGTGATCAGCACGCGCTCGACCGGCGCGCCATGGCGCCTGGCGACGAACTCGCGCAGCGGCAGGTAGCCTTCGGTCGCGGCGTATTGCAGCGCCGCCTGCGGGTTGTCGGCGAATACGCGGGCCGTCGCTGCCTCCATGGCCGCTACCGGGAACGAGGCCGGCGACGGCAGGCCGCCGGCGAACGAAATGACTTCCGGACGCTCGGTGACCTTCAGGATTTCGCGGATGGCCGAGCTGGTCAGTTGCTGTGCCCGGCGGGAGATGGCCCATTTCATGATGTGTCTCTTGTGGTCTGGGGGAGTTCTGGGCTGAGCGGCAAGCCTGCCGCTCAGTCAACGATAAATAGTCGTGCGCCCTTCGGCGAGGACGAACGGTGCGCTTCCGCCTGGTCGGCTACCTGGTAGCTGGTGCCCGCGCCGAGCACGAACTGCCGGCCGTCTTCCAGCTCGGTATGGAGCTCGCCGTCCAGCACGAACAGGATATGGCCCTTGCTGCACCAGTGGTCGGCCAGGTAGCCGGGCGAATATTCGACCATGCGCACGCGGATGTCGCCGAACTGGCGCGTGCGCCAGGTGGCCTCGCCCTGCTCGCCGGGGTGGCGGGTCGGCGCGATGGCCGACCAGTCGGTGGTGCCGAAGGGCAGGTTGTCGATGCGCATGCGGGCCTCAGGCCGCCTTCACTTCGGCGATCATCTCGATCTCGACGCAGGCGCCCAGCGGGACCTGCGCCACGCCGAAGGCGCTGCGCGCATGCTTGCCGTTGTCGCCGAACACTTCGGCCAAAAGCTCCGAGGCGCCGTTGGTGACCAGGTGCTGCTCGGTGAATTCGGGAGTCGAGTTGACCAGGCTCATCACCTTGACGATGCGGGTGACGCGGTTCAGGTCGCCCACATGCGCGTGCAGCGTGGCCAGCAGGTCGATGGCGATCGCGCGCGCTGCGGCCTTGCCGGACTCGGTGTCGATGTCCTTGCCCAGCTTGCCGGTCCATACCTTGCCGTCCTTGCGGGCGATATGGCCCGACAGGAATACGGTGTTGCCGGTTTGCGCGGCCATTACATAGGCGGCGGCGGGGGCGTTGACGGCCGGCAGTTCGATGCCGAGGCGGGCAAGGGTGTCGTAGACGGACATGTAGGCTCCAGTCAGTGAATGCGTCCAGGGAGGATCGGTGGCGTTTCCGGGGCGGGGGCGGGTGCGCTTTGCTGCACGGCGGCGCGGCGGCCGAGGGCCACGACGGCGATCACCGCAACCGCGAAGGCGATGGTGGGGGCGTCAAGCGGCTCGGCCAGGATCAGCGCACCGCCCGCCAGCGTCAGGAACGGCTGCAGCAATTGTATCTGGCCGACGCGCGCCACGCCGCCTTTTGCGAGGCCGGCGTACCAGAAAAGGAAGCCGACAAACATCGAGAACACCGACACATAGGCCATGCCGCCCCAGGCGCGCGGCGACGCCGCGGCAATCGCCGGCAGGTCGCGCAGGGTCAGCCAGGCCACCACCGGCACCAGCACCGGCAGCGATACCACCAGCGCCCAGCTGATGGTTTCCAGCCCGCCCAGCTCGCGCGACAGCTTGCCGCCCTCGGCATAGCCCAGCGCGCCCAGCACCACGGCGGCGAACAGGTACCAGTCCGCATGCTGCAGGCCGCCGGCACCCTGCCAGACGGCAAAGCCCACCACCAGCGCGCTGCCGGCCACGGCCGACAGCCAGAACGCCGGCGACGGCCGCTCGCGCCCGAACCAGGCGGCGAATACCGCGGTCGCCAGCGGCAGCAGGCCGATCACGATGGCGCCGTGGCTGGCCGGCACCTCGCGCATCGCCAGCGAAGAAAACAGCGGGAAACCTGCCACCACGCCCAGCGCGGTCACGGCCAGCCGCGGCCACTGGCCGCCGCGCGGGCGGCGGCTGGCGGACAGCGCGCCGCGCCAGGCCAGCAGCGCCAGCGCCAGCAGCGCGGCCAGCACGGCGCGCGCCAGTGCCACAAAGATCGGGTCCAGCTCGGCCACCGCCATGCGCGTGAACGGCAGCGTCTGGCTGAAGATCGCCACGCCGACAAAGCCGAGCAGCATGCCGCCGGAGGCCGGCGGGGCAGATGTCAGTGGCGAAGCGGGGCGGCTGGCGGCCATGGTCGGGGTCTTGGTTGTCATCGGCTCGGAATCGGATCGCCGCGGGTCACTGCACGCCCGGGCTGGCGCTGACCGCAATCCACAGCGCGGTCAGCGCCAGCGCCGCGCCCATGGCGCGGTTGAACCAGCGCACGCGCTGCCCTTGCTGCAGCCATTGCCGCAACGACGCGCCCAGCACGCCGTACACGCCGTTGCTGACAAAGCCCAGCGCGGCGAACACGCCGCACACCAGCAGCACGCGCTGCACCGGCGAGGGCGCGCCCGTCATGTAAGAGGCCGCGACCGCCAGCGCCAGCATCCACGCCTTGATGTTGGCGTACTGCAGCACCGCCGACTGCCACACGCTCAGCGGGCGCAGCACCTGCTTCTGTGCCAGCGCCGTGCTGCGCGCGATCTTCCACGCCAGCCACAGCAGGTAGGCCACGCCGGCCAGGTGCACGCCGGCGGCCAGCGCGGGCTGGCCCAGGACCAGCGCGCCCACGCCCAGCGCGCACAGCGCCAGGATGCTGGCAAAGCCGAAGGCCACGCCCACGCAGTGCGGCAGCGTGGCGCGCAGCCCGAAGTTGGCGCCGGTGACCGCGGCGATGGTGGTGTTGGGCCCGGGCGTGAACAGGCCCACCGTCAGCAGGGTCAGCAGGGCCAGGAACTGCGCGGCCGTCAGGCCGGTGAGCAAGCCGGACGCCATCACGCGAACGCGACCACCACGCGCCGGTTGGTGCGGCTCTTCTTCTCGATCTTGGTCACCACCACCGTGCCGATCTCGCTGGTGTTGGCCACGTGGGTGCCGCCGCAGGGCTGGCGGTCCACGCCGGGGATCTCGATGATGCGGATGCTGGCGGTGCCCGCCGGCGGCGCGGCGCCGATGGTGCGCACCAGCTCGGGCTGGGCGGCCAGTTCCTGCGGTGTGATCAGCGTGGTGCGCACCGCGGTGTTGGCATGGATCAGCGCGTTCAGGCGCTCGGTCAGGTCGGCCTTGTCCAGGGTCGATTCCGGCAAGTCGAAGTCGACGCGCGCCGACTCCGGCGAGATGCCGCAGCCGGTCACCGGCACCGGGATCAGCGAGCCCAGCAGGTGCAGGCAGGTATGCAGCCGCATCAGCTTGTGGCGGCGCGCCCAGTCGATGGTCACGGTGACGCGCTCGCCCACGCGCGGCAGCGGCGCATCCGGTGCTGCCACATGCAGGATGCGGCTGCGGTCGTCGGCGTAGACAGTGTCGACGATGGCCACCGCGCGCCCGTCGGCCAGCGCCAGTGTGGCGGTGTCGCCGGCCTGGCCGCCGCTGCGCGCGTAGCACACGGTTTCGTCGAGTTCGATCCCTTCGGCGCCGGCCGCCACCACGGTGGCGGTGCAGTGGCCAAGATAGGGGTCTTCGTCGAAGCGCTTGCGGGTGGCGGACATCGGGGTCTCCTGGTGGGCTTGTTCTGGGTGTGGCTAGCGCAGGGTGCGGATGCCCTGCGCGGTTTCGATTTCGGCGCTCAGTTCGGGCGGGCCCTCGGCCTGCTCGATGGCGATGAGGTGGTCGGCGCCCAGCCAGGCCAGCCCCTGGCGCAGCAGCTCGGCGCGCGGGTGGCGCCCGGACAGCCTGCGCAGCGCCAGGTCCTGCCGCGGCAGGCTGACGCCGGGGTAGCTGGCCACGTCCCACTGGATCAGGCTGGGCAGCAGGCCATCGCCGGCGCTGTCGGCTTCGCCCGGCCAGGCCGGCAGGCTGCCGTCCTCGGGCACGGTGATGCGCCAGTGCAGGCCGCCGCGGGTCATCGGGATGACCGGGGCGATGCGCTCCGGGTACTGCGCCTGCCACCGGCCCAGGTCGGCGGGGCGTTCCACGCGCGCGGCCCAGTGCAGCAGGAAGGGGCCGTCGCGCAGGCGCTGCTGCACGGCCTCGGTGTCCAGGCCGAACCAGCGCGCCCGGGCCGGTGCCGTTGCCGCCGGATCGACCGCGATCACTTCCAGGTAGACGCCGCCCAACATGCCCAGCACACGGTTGTGCGTGCCCATGGCCGTGTGCGCACCGCCCCCGTGGGGCGCAATGCCCAGCAGGCCGGCAACATGGTCCGTGCCGGCGTCCAGGTCGGGCGCGGCGATGACGAGGTGATCGAGGGCGAGCTTCATCTTGGCTTGATGGTAGACAAGGTAGTCGGTACAGTACCGGTACAGTTGAGCGGATCGTATTCAGTACAGTTGCAGGAGCAGCACATGGATGCCAACAGCAGGGATGGCGACGCCGGCGGCGAGACCGCCACCGTCACCCGTCAGAAGGATAGCGGCGGCGACGCCCACAGCACATCGGGGCATACCTCCGGCCGCGCGCTGCGGCTGGTGGTGCCGCCCACCGAGCGCTTCCCCGATCCGATCCCCTCGGCGCAGATGACGCTGGTCGAGCAACTGACCGAATGGGCCCGCATGCGCATCGACGAGCGCGTGTTCCGCTCCGGCATGCGCATGCCGTCGATCCGGCAACTGGCCCAGGAGAAGGGCATCTCGCGCTTTACCGTGGTCGAGGCCTATGAGCGGCTGGTGGCGCTGGGCTACCTGGAATCGCGCCGCGGCTCCGGCTTCTACGTGCGCGAGCGTGCCCCGGCCGCGCCCGCGGCGCCGGTGTCCGGCGACGTGGCGGTGGCGCGCAATATCGACGTGACCTGGCTGCTGCGCAGCATGTTCCATACCGCCGAGGCGCACAAGGCGCCCGGGCTGGGCTTCCTGCCCAATGACTGGCTCGACGGCGAACTGATCGCCAGCGCGCTGCGCGGCCTGGGCCGCCAGCCCGGCAACCATTTCCTGGCCAGCGGCACGCCGCAGGGCTTCCTGCCGCTGCGCCAGCAGCTGCGCACCCGGCTGGAAGAACTGGAGATCGGTGCCAGCGCCGAGCAGATCGTGCTGACCTCGGGCATCACCCAGGCCCTGGACCTGATCGCGCGGCTCTACCTGCAGCCCGGCGACACGGTACTGGTGGGCGACCCGGCCTGGTTCGTGATGTTCGGCCGCTTTGCCGCGCAGGGCGCCCAGGTGATCGGGGTGCCCTACACCGCCGAAGGGCCGGACCTGGAGGCGCTGGAGCGCATCGTGCAGGCACGGCGGCCCAAGCTGTTCGTGATCAACTCGGTGCTGCACAACCCCACCGGCACCTCGCTGTCGGCGGCCAAGGCCTTCCAGCTGCTGCGCCTGGCCGAGCAGTACGACTTCCTGATCGTCGAGGACGATATCTACTGCGACCTGTGCCCGCCCGGCCACGCCGCCACCCGGCTGGCCAGCCTGGACCAGCTGCGCCGGGTGATCTACCTGGGCAGCTTTTCCAAGACCCTGGCGGCCAACCTGCGCGTGGGCTTTATCGCCGCGCACCCGGAGATGGCGTCGGCGCTGACCGACAGCAAGCTGCTGGCGGGGCTGGCCACGCCGGAGATCAACGAGCGCGTGCTGTACAAGGTGCTGACCGAGGGCCACTACCGCAAGCATGTGGAGCGCGTGCGCACCCGGCTGGACCGCGCCCGCGACGAGACCCGGCGCGAGCTGGAGCGCCTGGGCCTGCGGCTCTTTTCCGGCCAGCACGCCGGCATGTACCTGTGGGCCGATACCGGCCGCGACACCAACGCGATCGCCACCGCGGGGCATGAGGAGGGCTACCTGTTCGCCCCGGGCAGCCTGTTCTCGCCGTCGCAGATGCCGTCGGGCTGGATGCGCTTCAACGTTGCCAGCAGCGGCCACCCGGACATGCTGGCCTTCCTGGCGCACCAGCTAGAGCGACTGTAAGTCACATCCCGGCAGCACCCGGGCCTTGAAAAATGGCCCGGGCGGCCCTATGTCTGGCGGCACCGGCCACAGGACCGTGGCCACACCCACTTTCCAGATTCGCCTGTTTCCAAGAGGAGAACCATGACCGCACCGCACGAGACGATGAGCTTCCAGGCGGAAGTGAAGCAACTGCTGCACCTGATGATCCACTCGCTGTACAGCAACAAGGAAATCTTCCTGCGCGAGCTGGTCTCGAATGCTTCGGACGCTACCGACAAGCTGCGCTTCGAGGCGATCGCGAATCCGTCCCTGCTGGAGAACGACGCCGACCTGGCCATCCGCATCGAGGCCGACGCCAAGGCGCGCACGCTGACGATCACCGACAACGGCATCGGCATGAGCCGCGACGAGGCCATCCACAACCTCGGCACCATCGCCCGCTCGGGCACCAAGGAATTCTTCCAGCAGCTTTCCGGCGACCAGCAGAAGGACGCCGCGCTGATCGGCCAGTTCGGCGTGGGCTTCTACTCGGCCTTTATCGTCGCCGACAAGGTCACGGTGGAAACGCGCCGCGCCGGCCTGGGTGCCGAAGACGCAGTGCGCTGGGAAAGCACCGGCGACGGCGAGTTCACCATCGATGCCATCGCCCGCAACGAGCGCGGCACCACCATCACGCTGCACCTGCGCGAGGGCGAGGACGACTTCCTCTCGGCCTGGCGCCTGAAGGGCATCATCCAGAAGTACTCGGACCATATCTCGCTGCCGATCCGCATGCCCAAGGAAGTGTGGGACGCTGAATCCAGCACCTACCAGCGCACCGCCGAGTGGGAAAGCGTGAACCAGGCCAGCGCGCTGTGGACCCGCGCCAAGTCCGACATCACCGACGAGCAGTACACCGCCTTCTACCAGCACATCGCGCACGACAACGAGGCGCCGCTGGCCTGGACCCACAACCGCGTGGAAGGCCGCAGCGAATACACCCAGCTGCTGTATATCCCGGCGCGCGCCCCGTTCGACCTGTGGGATCGCAACCACAAGGCCGGCCTGAAGCTGTACGTCAAGCGCGTCTTCATCATGGACGATGCCGACCAGCTGCTGCCGGGCTACCTGCGCTGGGTCAAGGGCGTGGTCGACTCCGCCGACCTGCCGCTGAACGTATCGCGCGAACTGCTGCAGGAAAGCCGCGACGTCAAGGCCATCCGCGAGGGCTGCACCAAGCGCGTGCTGTCGATGCTGGAAACGCTGGCCGACAGTGAAGAAGAAGCCGATCGCGCCAAATACACCACCTTCTGGCAGCAGTTCGGCCAGGCGCTCAAGGAAGGCATCGGCGAAGACCAGGCCAACCTGGAGCGCGTGGCGAAGCTGCTGCGCTTTGCCTCCACGCACAACGACACCGCCGAGCAGAATGTGGCGCTGGCCGCCTACGTCGGCCGCATGAAGGAAGGCCAGGACAAGATCTACTACGTCACCGCCGATACCTGGTCCGCCGCGAAGAACAGCCCGCACCTGGAAGTGTTCCGCAAGAAGGGCATCGAAGTGCTGCTGCTGACCGACCGCGTCGACGAATGGATGCTGTCATTCCTGCGCGAGTTCGACGGCAAGGAACTGGTGTCGGTTGCGCGCGGCGACCTGGACCTGGGCAAGCTCGCCGACGAAGCCGAGAAGGCCGAGCAGGAAAAGGCCGAGGCCGACTGGAAGGACGTGGTCGAACGCGCCAAGGGCGTGCTCGACGGCAAGGCCAAGGACGTGCGCGTGACGCTGCGCCTGACCGCGTCGGCCTCGTGCCTGGTCTCTGACGAAGGCGACATGAGCGGCTACCTGCAGCGCCTGCTCAAGCAGGCCGGCCAGAAGGCGCCGGACGCCCAGCCGATCCTGGAACTGAATCCGGAACACGCGCTGGTGCAGAAACTGCGCGATCTCCCCGAGGGCGATGCCTTCAGCGACCGCGTGCAGGTGCTGTTCGACCAGGCGCTGCTGGCCGAAGGCGGCATGCTGGACGATCCGGCTGCCTACGTGCAGCGCGTCAACAAGCTGCTGGCCTGACGGCCCGGCTGCCCCCGCCGCGCAGGCGGCGGGGGATTCCCATCTCAAGGTGTTGTAACGGAGCGCGTGACCGATGACACTGAAGCGGTGCTTCCCGCCTGTCGTTGACGCCGGCACGCGCATCCTTATTCTCGGCAGCCTGCCGGGCGAGGCGTCACTGGCGCAAAGCCAGTATTACGCGCATCGGCAGAATCAGTTCTGGCGCCTGACCGGCGAGGTTCTGGGTGAAGACCTGGTCCACCTGGACTATGCCGCGCGGCTGCAAACGCTTCTGGCGCATCACGTCGGTCTGTGGGACGTGGTGGCGCAAGCGAAGCGTGAGGGCAGCCTGGACAGCAACATCCGGGATCACGCCGGCAACGACCTGGCGAGCCTGATCGAATCACTACCCAGGCTGGCTGTCATCGCCTTCAATGGCGGCACTGCTGCGCGTATCGGTTTGAAGGCCCTTGGGCAGCATGGCGACCATCACCGGATCATCAGGCTTCCTTCCAGTAGTCCCGCTCATACCTTGCCCTACATGGAAAAGCTGGGCGCCTGGCAGGCATTGCAAGAGTGGCTGCCTGTAAGCCAGCGTCTGGCATAGCTCGTTCACGCACCCACGTTACCTGGGCATCCCTTCATACATGCCGGTGACGTCATCCATCACCTGAAGAATGCGCTCGCTGGTCGTGGCGATGTTTCTCAACTGTTCCGCGCGACTGACCCCGGTCTGATTGAGTGCCTCTTCAAAGAACAGCCACTGAGAGCCGGCCAGCAGCAGTTCGCGACGGATTGCCTCGGTGTTCTGCGGCGCCGAGGCGAGAAGCTCCTGCGCGGCTGCGAATTCCCTGGTAGCCGCGTCCAGATCCTGCGCCATCTGGGGGGAGGTAATGCCCCAGGCGCGGAACATGCTGATCTTGGCGATTCTCTGCGAGAGCATCCGCTGGCGCCCCGCAACGTTGATCAGCTTGCCCGTCGCGGTGCCCGAATGTTTCTCGAGCAGGAGGGTTCCTTGTTGCGCAAGCTTCAGCACGTCCTCGCTCATTCTTGCGATGGTTTTCGCGCTATCGGGATTCGGATCGCCGCCGGACAGCAACTGCCTATAGGGAATCCATGTCTGCTCGAGCCTGGCGTAGGTGTCCCTGATCTCCTGCGTGGGCGCGAACACCTTCAGCTCCATGAGCTGCTTGTCGAAGAGCGCCACGGACTGCTCGAGAATCTTCTTCGAACGTTCGACTTCAACGCCGAGGCCAGCCTGGCAGTAAGCCTTGGCCATGCGCTGAGACAGCATGCGCTGGCGGCCCGCCTTGTTGATCGCCGCGTTGATCGTCAGCGTTTCGGCGCAAGCGGTCCCGGCCAGGGCCAGCGCCAGGACGCTGCAGACAATCAGGCAGAAGGAACAGAGGTCACGTTTCAAGGGCGTCTCCGCATCAAGTTCTGGTTGATCCTTTGGGCGCATCGTTCGAGCCGACGACGTGGCGGATCAGCTGATCCATTTCCTTGATGATGTCTGCAAGCGCCTGCGTGATCACCGAGAACTCCCTGCCGTACTCTCCCGCCCGCGCCGCCGAGATGCGCGCATTCATTGCGACGATGTTGGCTTGCATCGAAATACCGCTGAGGCGATCGGCGAGGTCGGTCTGGCGTTTGCGTACTGCGAGTTCGCAACGGTGCATTTCCTCCTGGTAGGCCTGCGTGACGGTCTGCAGCAGCTCAAGTATCGGCGTGGCCTGCGTCACAAGCACATCGAGGGATGACGCTCGCCGGCTGGTGTCGGCCAGTGGTGTGTCTATCGCTGTTCTGACCCGGGCGATGAATTCACGGATGCGAGCGTCAGCGCGCGCACTGCCAAAGTACAGTCGCTGCAAGGCGCCGGAGAATATGCCCGGGAAACGCTCATTGCCCGTCATGAGATCCG
The DNA here is from genome assembly GCF_058792255.1 of Cupriavidus sp. CPT47-8839-RL05A. Taxonomy (NCBI): domain Bacteria; kingdom Pseudomonadati; phylum Pseudomonadota; class Betaproteobacteria; order Burkholderiales; family Burkholderiaceae; genus Cupriavidus; species Cupriavidus sp. CPT47-8839-RL05A. The sequence continues at coordinate 78,549 of NZ_JBYTEG010000014.1, forward strand.
AATGCGCCGACTCGAACATTGACAGGCACTTGCGTGCGATATCGAGCGCGGCAGTGTCTCCCCGCGAAGCGAGCAACAACTGGAGGACGATCCGTTGCGACAGCATGCGCTGCCTTCCGGAAAGGTCGATCAATGCGCCGATGGTTTCGGCGGACACTTCGGTCTCGGGTGACTGAGCAGAGAGAGCGTTCATGCCATGCCTTGCAGGTAGTGTCGACGCCGACGCGCACCGCGCTGACCGGCGAAGCAAAAGCGCCCCGAAGCGAGATGCCTGCGAACCGGTTGTCCGGTTCGTGGTCCATTCGCTTCGGGGCGTCGTTGCCCGGGATGCTCCTGTTCGGAGCATGTCATCGCGACTTGCCAGCTTGTTTCAAGGCCGCCGTTGGCCTGTGTGACCGCTGTGCAATATCTATGCCATGGCTCACACGGTCCCATCCAATAAACAAAGAAGACATGTGACGCATCCCGACAACCTGGGGTGCCTGGCGCCCATCCGGCGGCGCCCCCGCCGCTCTACTCACGGCCGCGCAAGACGTTCCTGCTCGCGGTGGCATCGGCCCGGCGGCGACGGTGGACTTCATGGCAAAGATCGTGCGCAGCACCAGCGCCGCAAAGGACCAGGACCACATCAAGCTGCTGGTTGAGCAGAACCCGCAGATCCCTGACCGCACCGCCCATCTGCCGCACCAGGCGGACCACCCGACGCTCGCGCTATACGCCACCTGCCGGCGCCTGGAAGCGGACGGCGGGAGGCCCTGCGCGATGCCTTCAGCGAGAAGTCCGTCGAGTTTGCCGGCTTGCTCAAGCTGGGCCGCACGCAGCTGCAGGACGCGGTGCCGATGACCCTGGGCCAGGAGTTCTCCACCTATGCCGTCATGATCGATGAAGACATGGCGCGGCTGCGCGAAGTGTCGGCCCTGGCGCGCGAGGTCAACCTCGGTGCTACCGCGATTGGCACCGGCATCACCGCGCACCCGGAGTACGCGGACAATGCCGTGGCTGCCCTGAGCCGCATTTCCGGCATTGCACTGAGCGGCGCCCCCAACCTGATCGAAGCCACGCAGGACTGCGGCGCCTTTGTGCAGATTTCCGGCGTGCTCAAGCGCATCGCGGTAAAGCTCTCAAAGATCTGCAATGACCTGCGCCTGCTCTCCAGCGGCCCGCGCGCGGGCTTTGGCGAAATCAACCTGCCTGCCATGCAGGCGGGCTCGTCGATCATGCCGGGCAAGGTCAACCCGGTGATTCCGGAAGTGGTGAACCAGGTGGCATTCGCATTCGAAGTGTTCGGCAATGACGTGACCGTGACCTCCGCCGCCGAGGGTGGCCAGCTGCAGCTGAATGCCTTCGAGCCGGTCATCGCTGCCAGTCTGTTCCGCAGCTTCCGCCACCTGACCAACGACTGCGCGACGCTCACGGAACGGATTCCGCAAAGATCCGGCGCGAGCCCGGTCGGGCCTGACGCGGCCCGCAGCCAGCCAACGGCTTCGCAAATCGCCCGTATTGAATCCACCCGTGCGCATGTGACGCATGCCGGATTGCCGTGGGCCATGGCGCACCTATACTGGAGTCGGGCGACGAATCATTCGAAACCGGGGGTATCGGTCGCTCCTTGTAGTGCGCCTTGCGGGCTCGCACTTTCGGACGCATGGCGATGACGCATCGGAAGTGAGCGCCTTAGCCGGCAACCATGCTGGCAAGGAGGCAATCATGTTCAAGCATCTCCTGCTGGCGGTCGATGGCTCCGACCTGTCTGAATCGGCATTCCGCAAGGCCCTGACGCTGGCGCGGGACATGGGGGCGCGTGCCACCGCGGTGCGCGTCTGTCCGAACTACCACGTCCTGACCTACCAGGTCGAGATGCTGGAGGACACGCGCGAAACCTACGTGAAGGAGGCCTGGGAAAACGCGATCCGCTACCTGCGCGGACTGGCCGACGAGGCCGGCGCCGCGGGCGTGGCCTGTGACACGGCATACGTCGTTAACGACCATCCCTACGAGGCCATCATCAAGACGGCCGAGGAAAAAGGCTGCGACCTGATCGTGATGGCTTCGCACGGGCGGCGCGGGGTCCAGGGCATGCTGATCGGCAGCGAAACCCTGAAGGTGCTGACCCACAGCAAGATCCCGGTGCTGGTGTACCGCTAGGCGACGCCTAGCGCCGCCGGCGCGGCGCGCCCGCCTGCACGCATTGCCGCATCCGCGCCGCCAGGCGCGGCAGCGGGCCTGTGCGCCAGCGGCTGCGCAGGTCGTCGCTCAGCGGCACTGTGATCAGCGCCAGCAGCAGCGCGGCCAGCGGCAGCGTGGCGCTGAAACCCAGGTGCTTGAAGCCCAGCGCGCCGGTGATGCCGCCGGCAAAGAACAGCGTGACCAGCACCACCAGCAGGCGCAGCTTGCGCCGGTTGGCGAGCACGCGGGGCAGTGGGCGCGCTTGTGTGCGTGATGGCGTGTGCGCCGGCGCGGCTGCGTTCCAGTAGCACAGCTTGCCCAGCTCGATGCCGATATCGGTGACCATGCCAGTGAGGTGGGTGGTGCGGATCTCGGCGTTCGAAAGCTTGGTGATCATGGCATTCTGCAGCCCCATGATGAAGCACAGCAGCATCACCGTGGCTGGCACGAACAGCCACTGGTGCTGCCCCAGGTTGCCGCCGATCAGGCCAAAGCACAGCAGCAGCCCCGCCTCCAGCGCCAGCGGCAGCGCGTATTCACTGTGCAGCCGCTCGCGCCGTCCCCAGTTGACCAGCACCGCCGAGCACGCGGCGCCGCCGAGAAACGACAGCAGCGCCCCGACCCCATCCAGCACCAGCGCGAAGCTGCCCAGCGCCAGGTTGTCGGCCATGGCCGAGACCACGCCGGACATATGCGAGGTGTATTGCTGCACGGCCAGGAAGCCGCCGGCATTGATGGCGCCGGCGACAAAGCAGAGGTAGCCGGCCAGGTGCCGGTTGGCGTGGGGGCTGCGCCGCTTCCCGGTCAGTTTGCGCAGGTACAGGATCGGCATGGCGATGGGGCGGCGTCTGGCGGATTGGGAAGGGCGGCGGCGGACCTGCGTTGCCGCTACAGGGTGTCCCGGGGCCGGGCAAGGGCGTGCCAGGCGTCGGGGTCGGCGGCAACCGCCTCGCCGCGCTTCATGCGGCGGGCAGTCGGTGTCAGCTTCAATGCATGCACGGCTTCCAGCGCCCGTGCGCGTGCCAGCAGCGTCTGCAGCGACGGCAGCCGGGGCGGGCCTTTCCAGGCAAACAAGGTGTAGTTGCAGCTGTCCTCGGCGCGTGCGACCGACATCGAGGCCCCGAACACGGCGCGCACGGCGCCCAGGTAGTGCGGCATGCCGCGGTCGCTTGCCAGGAAGTTGGCGACCAGCACGCCGTCGTCGGCCAGCCGCGCGTGGCAGGCCGCGTAGAAGCCGGCAGAGCCAAGCTGCAGCGGCATGCCGTCAGCCAGGAAGCCGTCGACGAGAATGACCTCGGGGCGCGCTTCCCGCCCCCTGACGTACTCGGCGCCATCGGCGCAGACCACCTGCAGGCGGGCATCGTCGGGCGGAATGCGGAAGCGCTCGCGCAGTGCGATCACCGCCGGGTCGATCTCGACAGCGACCACCCGCGTGGCAGGCAGGTGCCGGTAGCAATACTTGACCAGCGAGCCTCCGCCGAGCCCGATCACCGAAATCCGTGCCGGCGACGGATGCAGCAACAGGAATCCCATCATGGTGCGCGTGTAGCCCAGCACCAGCCGGTCGGGATCGCGCCGCGACATGAAGCTCTGCGTGGCCAGCACGTCGAAGTGCAGCGACAGGGCGGTCTCGGTCTCAAGCACCACGGGCGTGCCGTCGCGCGGGGCTTCGGCCAGGAACCGCATATAGGACTCAAAGGAGGTGCGGCGGCTATCCGCGGCGATGCCGGTGCCGGCGTCCGATTTGCGTTCGTTCATGGCTGGCCGTCCCCTGGTCCGAGAAGTTGTGCGATGGCCCTGACCGCGGCGACTTCGTCCGGGCCGTCGGCCTGGATGCGCAGCACGGTGCCAGGCGGCGTGCGCAGGCGCATGACGGCCATCACGTCGTGCGCATCGGCCGAGCCGGAGTCCGTGATCAGCACGATGCGGCTGGCAAAGCGGCTGGCCACCAGGGTCACTCGCGCCGAGCCGCGTCCCTGGAAACCCTTGCCGGCGGCGATGTTGAGGGTCGCCTCGATCACGGCAGCCTTGCGCAATGCAGGACCCGGGAGGCGGACCCGGTGGGCTGGCTGGGGCGGGCAAGGCGGCGGGTCGCGCGCCCGGGTATCGCGGACATCGGGGACATCTGTTGCAGTCACATATGATGTTAATCGTATTATCATAGCTCAGCACCCGCAGCCGGTGGCTGCATCCGGCCAGGAAATGCCATGCCCGGTGCCGCGGTTGTGGAGAAACCGCCCTTTGCGGGCTGTGCCGGGCGCCTGCTCATCCCGGAAACTGGATTTGGGGCGTGCGCTTCTGGCATCCTGACGGATCTGTCCTGATGTCCGGCCTGCCCGGAACGCTGCCATGCCCCTTTCCGACTGGACCCATGAGGCCATCCGCAAGATCGATGCGGATTTCAACCGCTCCGCCGACACCCACCTGATCCCGCTGGACCTGCCGGGCTACCCGGACATCCGCGTCTATTTCAAGGACGAGTCCAGCCACCCGACCGGCAGCCTCAAGCACCGGCTGGCGCGGTCGCTGTTCCTGTATGCGCTGTGCAACGGCTGGCTGCACGAGGGCAGCACGGTGGTGGAGGCATCCAGCGGCTCGACCGCGATCTCCGAGGCTTACTTTGCGCGGCTGCTCGGGCTGTCGTTCGTGGCGGTGATCCCGGCGGGGACCTCGCGCGCCAAGATCGAGGCGATCGAGTTCTACGGCGGGCACTGCCACCTGGTGGGCAGCCCGTCCGAGATCTACGCCGCCTCGCGCCGCATCGCGCAGGAGACGGGCGGGCATTTCATGGACCAGTTCACCTACGCCGAGCGCGCCACCGACTGGCGCGCCAACAACAATATCGCCGAGTCGATCTTCAAGCAGATGGCGCACGAAGAGCATGCGGTGCCGGCCTGGCTGGTATCGAGCGGCGGCACCGGCGGCACCATCGCCACGCTGGGGCGCTATGTGGCCTATCGGCGCCACAAGACCCGCGTGCTGTGCGCGGACCCGGAGAACTCGGTGTTCTTTGACTACTTCCGCAGCTGCCTGGACGGCAAGCCGCAGCCGGACCTGTCCCTGGCGGAGGGCTCGCGCATTGAAGGCATCGGCCGGCCGCGCGTGGAGCATTCGTTTATCCCGACCTGCATCGACGCCATGCTGAAGGTGCCGGACGCACTCTCGTTCGCGGCCATGCGCTACCTCGCCGGGCGCTTCGGGCGCCGCGTGGGCGGGTCCACCGGCACCAATTTCGTCGGCGTGCTGTACCTGGCCCAGCAGATGAGCGCGGCGGGGGAGGGCGGCGCCATCGTCAGCCTGCTGTGCGACAGCGGCGAGCGCTACGGCAACACCTATTACGACGATGCCTGGTACAGCGCGCAGGGCATTGCCATCGAGGCGGCCGATGCGCTGGTGGCGCGCGCGGTCAATGGCGAGGCCGTGCTGACGCCGCAGGCGGTGGCCGGGCTGCAGCCGGCCGGCGCCGGCATTGCGGCGGGCGGCTGAAACCCGTGGCCCCGCCTTTCTGTCACAATGCCGGCGGCTGGCGCGCCGGCCATTGATTTCAAGGTGAATTCCCTATGCGTATCTTCGGCATCAGCATCCATATCATCGTTGCACTGTTCTTTGCGGTGCACGCGGTGCGCACGCACCAGAACATGTACTGGCTGCTGATCCTGTTCCTGTTCCCGGGGCTGGGCAGCGTGGTGTATTTCTTCGCGATCTACCTGCCCGAGCTGCGCCAGTCGCGCGGCGCGCGTGCGGCCACGCGTGCCATCACGCAACTGGTCGATCCGAACCGCGCGGTGCGCGAGGCCCGCTCAGACTTTGACCGCGCCCCGACGGTGGCGCACCGCATGCGCCTGGGCGCCGCGCTGCTGGCGGCCGAGGAGCCGTCGGAAGCCCTGCAGCACTACCAGGCAGCGGCCAGCGGACCGTTTGCGACCGATCCGGCGCTGCTGCAGGGGCTGGCGCAGGCGCAGTTCGCCACCGGCGATGCGGCCGGCGCGCTGGCAACGCTGGAAAAGCTGTTCGCCGCCAATCCGCAGTCGCGCCAGCAGCCCGATCCGGCCTTGCTGTATGCGCGCGCGCTGGCGGCCACCGGCGCATCCGGCACGCGCGCCGCGTTCGAGCAGGCGCTGACCAGCGCCAGCGATGCCGCGCCGCGCTGCCTTTTCGCCGACTGGCTGGCGGCGCAGCCCGACGCCGCCGACCACGAACGCGCGCAGCAGCTCTATGCCGATATCGTCCACGACGCCCGCCACTGGCCGCGCCACGCCCGCGAACACAACCGCGAATGGCTGCAACGCGCGCAGGCGGCGCTGGGCAAGTAATCCGCGTTTCCCCCATCCATGCCGGAGCGGGTGCTGAACGCCTTTCTCGACAACATGACCCTACTGAAACGCAAATCGATTGAAGCCGTGGCCTCGCGCCGTCCGGCACGTGGCACCCGCACCCGAGGCGAGGCGCCGGCACGCGAAGAAAAACGCATGACGCCGCGCTTTGCGCCGGTGACCTTCTCGGAAATGGAAGGGGTGCGCTACCTGCACTTCGGCACCGAGTGGGTGCAGGGCGCGATGCGCCTGCGCAAGCCCGATGCGATCGAGCTGGAATACGCGCAGCAGATGATGGCCTGGCTGCTGTTCCTGTCGCCCTCGGTCGAAGAATTCCACGTGGTGCAACTGGGCCTGGGCGCCGCGGCGCTGACCAAGTTCTGCCACCGCCAGTTCAGCCGCGCGCGCGTGACCGCGGTGGAGCTGAACCCCGCGGTGATCATCGCCGGGCGCAGCATGTTCGGCCTGCGCGAGGACGATGCGCGCCTGACCGTGCGCGAGCAGGATGCCTGGGACTACGTCATGGACGGCACCCACGCGGGCGCCATCGACGTGCTGCAGGTGGACCTGTACGACGCCACCGCGCGCGGCCCGGTGCTGGACACCACCGCGTTCTACCGCGCCTGCCGCCGCACGCTGAAGGCACCCGGGGTGATGACCATCAACCTGTTCGGCGACCACGACAGCTTTCCGAAGAATATCGAACGCATCTGCGATGCCTTCGACAACCGCGTGCTGGTGTTCCCGGAAGTGCATGACGGCAACGTCATTGCGCTGGCATTCAATGGGCCGGAGATCGATGTGTCGTGGGAAGTGATCGAGGCGCGCGCCGATGTGGTCGAGAAGACTACCGGTCTGCCTGCGCGCGACTGGGTACAGAAGCTGCGCGCGGCGAATGCGCGGCAGGAAGAGCGGTTGAAGATCTGAGGAACGGCCGCTCTCCCGCTGCGCGGGAGAGCGGCAGCAGGCAGTCCGGCCCTCACTCCTTGTGGAAGAACTGCGCCAGCGACCACTCGTCGGTGCGCGCCTCGTACTTCAGCCCCTTCTTCATCGCCCACATCGCCAGCTGGCTGTGCGACGGAATGATCGCGTGGTCGGCCAGCGCAAACTTGGCCGCGGTGCGGGCATTCTCCTCACGCGCCTTGTCGCTGCTGACGGTAGTCAGCGACTTCTCGATCAGCTGGTCCAGTTGCTGGTTGCTGTACTTGCCCCAGTTCCAGGTGCCGTAGCCGGTCTTGGGGTTGGGCGTGCCGGTGATCGAGCGCAAGGCCACGTCGGCCGCGGCCGAGCCCCAGCCCAGCATCTGGAAGGCGAACTCCCCCTGGCGTGCGCGCGTGAAGTAGGCCGCCACCGGCAACGTCTCCACCTTGGTCTGGATGCCGATGCGCGTCAGCATGCTGGCGGTGGCCTGCGCCACCGCGGCGTCGTTCAGGTAGCGGTTGTTGGTGGCGTGCAGCGTCAGGCCGAAGCCGTCGGGGTAGCCCGCGTCGGCCAGCAGTTTCTTCGCGCCTTCCGGATCATAGGCCTCCGGCTTGGTGCCCGGATGCCCGAAGATCTGCGGCGACACGATCGACGATGCCGGCACCGCCAGCCCTTCCATGATGCGGCTGACGATGGCGTCGCGGTTCAGCGACTTGCTGATTGCGGCGCGCACGCGCGCGTCCTTGAACGGGTTCTTGCCCAGCGGCTTGCCGGCCTTGTCGGTGACGAAGGGCGGGTTGTCGCGCGACTGGTCCATCTGCCAGAAGATGGTGCGCCACGACACCTGCTGCTCGATCTTGAACTTCGGATTCTGCTTCAGCTTGGCGACGTCGGCCGACGGTACGCTCTCGATCACGTCGACATCGCCCGCCAGCAGCGCGGACGAACGCGCGCCGTTGTCGGTGATGATGCGGAAGATGGCGCGGTCCCACTCGGGCTTGGGGCCCCAGTAGTTGGGGTTGCGCTCCATCACGATTTCCTGCCCGCGCGCAAAGCGCACGAACTTGAACGGGCCGGTGCCGATCATCGCCTTGCCCGAGTCGAAGTCCGCCTGCGTCAGCGTGGCGGCGACCTTCTTCGGCATCATCGGCACGCTGTTCAGGTCGTTGGCCAGGTTGGCGTAATTGGGCACGCTCATGGTCAGGCGCACCGTCAGCGGGTCGGGCGTGTCGATGCGCGCGATCGGCTTGGTGTAGCTGGTGAACGAGCCGGGGCTGTTGACCAGCTTCTCCGGGCGCTCCAGCGAGGCCTTGACGTCCTCGCTGGTGAAGGGCGAGCCGTCGTGCCACTTCACGTTGGGGCGCAGCTTGATCTCCCAGGTGATGGCGTTGACCGGCTTCCACGACAGCGCCAGGCCGGGGATGTAGCGCGCGTTCTTGTCCATGAACACCAGCGACTCGAACACATGCAGCGCGATGGCGTTGTTGGGGCCCGAGTTGTTCCAGTGCGGGTCCATCGAGGTCACGTCGGCCGCCAGGCCGATGCGCAGGTCTTCGGCGTGGGCGGCACCCGCCGGCAGCAGCGTGAAGGCGGCGCTGCCAAGCACCAGCGCGGTGGCGGCATGGAGCACGGCGCGACGGGCAGGGCGGCGGGGCAGGCGTTGCGGCGGCAGGGCGTGGGTCGGTGTCATCTGGCTGGCTCCTCGTGGGTCCGCGCGGGCGCGGCCGGGTTCTCAGGCGGGTTTGTCCCGCATTGTGCCGCTAAAGTGGCTTGGTTGCAGCCTTTGGCGCGGGCAGGCAAGCCGATGCGGGACGGCGCCGTTAGAATGGCGCCCATGTTTGCCAATTCCCGCACCATTGTCTCGGCCCAGGCCGATGTCCACGAACACCTGGCCGCGCGCGTCGCGCGCCACCTGGCCGAGCCGTTCCGCAAGCCCATCGGCGAAGCCAGCCGGCGCGAGCTCGGCGCGGCGCTGCAAAGCTGGCAGCAGGCCGGCGGCGCGCCGCTGATCCTGGATGCGGGCTGCGGCGTGGGCGAAAGCACGCTGCGGCTGGCCACAGCGTTCCCGGACCACTTCGTGATCGGCATCGACCAGTCCGAGAAGCGCCTGGCCGCCGGCAAGGACTGGTGGGGCGAGGCGCCGATGCCCGCCAACTTCTGCTGGGCGCGCGCCGACCTGGTCGATGCCTGGCGCCTGCTGCAGGCCGAGGCCGTGCCGGTGGCGCGCCACTACGTGCTGTACCCGAACCCGTGGCCCAAGATCGGCCACCTGGGGCGGCGCTGGCAGGGGCATGCGGTGTTCCCGGCGCTGGCCGCCTGCGGCGACTATCTGGAGTGCCGCAGCAACTGGCGCATCTATATCGATGAGTTTGCCCAGGCGCTGGCACTGGTCGGGCGCCCGGCGCGGGTAGAGGCGTGGGCCCCGGCGCAGCCGATGACGCCGTTCGAGCGCAAGTACGGGGCATCGGGCCACGGCTTGTGGCGCTGCGTCAGCGAGCGCCAGCGCGCCTGAGCGGCTCGCCAATGAAGACGGCCCGCGCATGCGGGCCGTCTTTTTGCCAGGCGCAGCCGGGCGCGTCAGTGGAACAGCGGCTGCTGCGTCGGGGCGTCCTCGGGCAGTTCGGCATGCACGATCTCGCCGTTGCGGTCCGCGTACAGCGGCGTGCCGCAGTCCTCGCAGTATTCCGGATCGAACAGCGCGGCGTGGCGGAAGATGTCTTCAACGCCGGCGTTGCGCAGTTCCTCGCAGATCTGCTCGAGCGGGTTGCCCTTTTCGTCGGCATCGACCTCGCCGGCTTCGCGGCCGTAGACCGGCCACACGATGCCGTAGATCACATCCTTCTCGCCGCGCATGGTGAAGCCCACGCGGTATTCCTCGACCACTTCCTCGCCGAAGGCAGCCACCACGGCGGCCAGCTGGCCGGCGGAGATGTCGAGCGTGCCGCACAGGTAGTTGACCGCGGCGCGCACGGTCAGCGGGCGGATGCTCTTGTCGGACTCGCGGCAGGACAGGAAGAAGGCGTCGGGCAGCAGCAGCTCGAACTCGCAGCCCGGCAGCAGCAGCGCCACCGACGGCTGCACCTGGGTGCGCCACTGGTCGAGGCAGGTCGAGCGCTCGGCATGGTGCTCCTTGGCGTCTTCCTGCCAGCGGAACAGCGCCTGCTCGTGCGGGGCCACCACCACCGCCAGCAGGTAGCGCGGATCGGCCAGGATCGGCGCGGTCTCGGGCAGGTCGCGCAGGTCGACCTTGGGTACCGTGCCGGCCAGGGCGGCCGCGGCCAGCTTGTGCGTCAGCGCAAAGGTGTCGCTGTGCGTGCGCGGCAGCTGGTCGATGCTATAGAGGTAGGGCGACAGCGAGACCTTGGTGCCGCTGGCCAGCACATGTGCCTGCAGGTGCACCGCCAGCGTCTGCGCCAGCTCCGGCTTGAGCGAGCCGGAGGGAATGGCGTAGCGCGTGTGCGCCAGGATCGGGGCGGCGATCAGCAGCGCGTCATGGCGCTGGCCGTCGACCTCGATGGTGGCGGATTCGGCGAGCGTCTCGGCCTGCTCGGCCAGCACGTCGGAGGCGTCTGCATTGTGCTTGAACAGGTGTTCCAGCGCCGCGTCGAGCGCGGTCTGGCTCCCGTTCTTCAGCAGGCGGCCCAGGCGCTGCGAGAGCCGCCGTTCCCAGTACGCGTCCTCCATGCGGCTGCCCGAAGCGTCGAGGGCGAGCGCATCGGCCACCAGACGCTCGGCGTCAGGGGAGAGTCGTGGGGAAGCCTTGGGGCGAAAACCTGCCATAGAAAGAAACCGTCCGTTTATGCGTAAAACGGTATTCTACTCGTTGCGTTGACACGCAGGCCGCTATATGCGTGCGGCGTGTGCGGACGCGCCCGGGCGTGTGGCTTTATTTCTGGGCCGGAGCGGAGGCGGCAGGGGCCGCGGGCGCGTGGCTCTCGACGCTGTGCGACTCGCCGGACATGGAAACGTCACTGCCGCCCTTGGTCAGCAGATAGAGGGCCGCGCCGGCAACCACGACGAATGCGATAAGGATCTTAACCATGGTGTCTCCTGATTCTGGATGATGCCGGGCGGACCCGGCTTCCGGTCGTGCGACCGCTGTTCTTGTGCAACACAGTGTGGCAGCACTGGCTTGCGTGGAACTTACACGCACGGGACTTCGTTCGGGGTGATGCAAGGGGCGCAGGACACCAATGAAAAACGCCGCCTGCCCGGGCCCCGCAACGGGGGCCAGGCAGGCGGCGTCAGCCTTGGCTGGCTGCGGGCGCCCCAGGTGGATCTCAGGCGGCCAGCAGCTGGCGCAGAACGAACGGCAGGATGCCGCCGTGGTTGTAGTAGTCGACCTCGATCGGCGTATCGATGCGCAGCAGCACCGGCACGCGCTGCACGTCGCCGTTGGCGCGGTGGATCACCAGCACCACGTCCTGCTGCGGCTTCAGGTCACCCTCGATGCCTTCAATATCGAAGGTCTCGTTGCCGGTGATGCCCAGTGTCTGCGCGCTGTCGTTGCCCTTGAACTGCAGCGGCAGCACGCCCATGCCGACCAGGTTGGAGCGGTGGATGCGCTCGAAGCTGCGTGCCACCACGGCCTTCACGCCCAGCAGCTGCGTGCCCTTGGCGGCCCAGTCGCGCGACGAGCCGGTGCCGTACTCTTCGCCGCCGAACACCACCGTGGGCGTGCCCTCGGCCACGTACCTCATGGCGGCATCGTAGATCGACATTTCGTCACCGGTGGGCTGGTGCAGCGTGATGCCGCCTTCCACGCGTGCGCCGTCGGCCTTGGGCGGGATCATCAGGTTCTTGATGCGCACGTTGGCGAAGGTGCCGCGCATCATGACTTCATGGTTGCCGCGGCGCGAACCGTAGCTGTTGAAGTCGGCCTTCAGCACGCCGTGCGACAGCAGGTACTTGCCCGCGGGCGAGGTGTCCTTGATCGAACCGGCCGGCGAGATGTGGTCGGTCGTCACCGAGTCGCCGAAAATGCCCAGCGCACGCGCGCCGCGCACGCTGGCGCTGGTGGCGGCGGGCTGCATGCTGAAGTCCTGGAAGAAGGGCGGCTCGGCGATGTACGTCGACTTGGGCCAGTCGTACACCTGGCCCTTGGTGCCCTTGATGGCGGCCCACAGCTTGCTCGGCTTCTTGACCTGTTCGTAGTTGCCCTTGAAGGTCTTGGCATCCATCGCGTACTTCATCAGTGCGTGGATTTCTTCCGAGGTCGGCCAGATATCGCCCAGGTAGATGTCGCGGCCCTTCTTGCCCTTGCCCACGGGCTCGGTCATCAGGTCGCGCGTGACATTGCCGGCGATGGCGTAGGCCACCACCAGCGGCGGCGAGGCCAGGAAGTTGGCGCGGATGTTCGGGTGGATGCGGGCCTCGAAATTGCGGTTGCCCGACAGCACGGCAGCGGCCACGAGGTCGTTCCTGGTGATGGCCTCGTTCAGCTCGGGCGTCAGGTCGCCGGCGTTGCCGATGCAGGTGGTGCAACCATAGGCGGTCACGCCGAAGCCCAGCTTTTCCAGGTACGGCAGCAGGCCGGCGGCCTTCAGGTATTCAGTCACCACGCGGCTGCCCGGGGCCAGCGAGGTCTTGATGTGCGGCGCCACCGTCAGGCCGGCTTCAACCGCCTTCTTGGCCAGCAGGCCGGCGCCCAGCAGCACGCTCGGGTTGGAGGTGTTGGTGCAGGACGTGATCGCGGCGATCAGCACGTCGCCGTTCTTCACCTCGAGGCCGTCGGTGGTGGTGTAGGCGCGGTCCAGGTCGGCTGCCTCCTTGTTGAAGCCGTTCTCGGCCACCGGCTTGCTGAACAGCGAGGCGAAGGTGCTCTTGACGTTGCCGATCTCGATGCGGTCCTGCGGGCGCTTCGGGCCCGCCAGCGACGGCGCCACCGTGCCCAGGTCCAGCGTCACCACCTTGCTGTAGTCGATCTCGCCGGCCCTGGGAATGCCGAACATCTTCTGTGCGCGGAAATAGCCCTCGAACGCGGCGATTTCCTCTTCGGTGCGGCCGGTGCCCTTGAAGTAGTCGATGGTCTTCTCGTCCACCGGGAAGAAGCCCATGGTGGCGCCGTATTCCGGCGCCATGTTGCCGATGGTGGCGCGGTCGGGCAGGGCCAGGCTGGCGGTGCCTTCGCCGAAGAACTCGACGAACTTGCCGACGACCTTCTCCTTGCGCAGCATCTCGGTGATGTTCAGCACCAGGTCGGTCGCGGTGACGCCTTCGCGCAGGCGGCCCTTCAGCTCCACGCCAACCACGTCCGGCGTCAGGAAATAGACCGGCTGGCCCAGCATGCCGGCCTCGGCCTCGATGCCGCCGACGCCCCAGCCCACCACGCCGATGCCGTTGATCATGGTGGTGTGCGAATCAGTGCCGACCAGGGTGTCCGGGTAGTAGACGCCGTCTTTCTTGTGCACGCCGCGGGCCAGGTATTCCAGGTTGACCTGGTGCACGATGCCGAAGCCCGGCTGCACCACGCCGAAGGTATCGAAGGCCTGCATGCCCCACTTCATGAACTGGTAGCGCTCGTTGTTGCGCTGGAATTCCAGCTGCATGTTCAGGTCCAGCGCCTTCTTTTCGCGGAAATGGTCGACCTGCACCGAGTGGTCGACCACCAGGTCCACCGGCACCAGCGGCTCGATCTTCTTGGGGTTCTTGCCCATCTTCTCGGCGACATTGCGCATCGCGGCGAGGTCGGCCAGCAGCGGCACGCCGGTAAAGTCCTGCAAGACCACGCGGGCCACCACGAAGGGAATCTCGTCGACGCGCTCGGCGTTCGGCTTCCAGTTGGCCAGTTGCCTGACGTGCTCTTCGGTGACCTTCTTGCCGTCGCAGTTGCGCAGCACCGATTCCAGCACCACGCGGATCGACACCGGCAGGCGCCCGATTGCCACGTCCAGCTCCTCGCCCAACTGGGGCAGGGAGTAATACTGGCCCTTGCCGGAAGAGCCGATCTTGAATTCTTTTAGCGTGTTCTTGAGGTTGTGGGGCATTGCCGTACTCCGATCGAAGGATGATGCGATGGCATTTGGCTCGGACCTGAATCAAGACCCCGGTGCGCTGCCGCGGCATTTGACCGCGGTCCGAGGCCGGCAGCGCACTGCAACTGCATACTCTAACCGCCGCGCGGCTTTGGCGCCACCCGGCTCGGCATCCCGCCGGCCGCGACGGCGCCGGCGCGACAGCATGCCCGCCCGGGATTGGCCGCCCGGCAAGGCAAAAAGGGCGCTGGCGGCCGGAATTCAGCGGCCGCCAGCGCCCCGGTACGGACTTACTGCTTGGGTGCTGCGGATTGCTGGGCGCCTTCCGGTACCTGCGTCGGGCCGCCCGGGGGCGTGACCAGCAGCGGGGTGGTGGCCGGGGCGCGCAGGCCGCCGGCCTGGGTCGGGGCCGCGGCGCCGGCCTGCATGGCGGGGCTCTGGCAGTCGTCGGCCAGGCGCTGGCCCAGGTTCTTGTTGAACAGCATGGCCTTGCTCGGGATCACCACCAGGTCCAGGCCGGTGCGGGCGTCGTAGTAGCGGTCGGCGCCGGTCACCGTGGGCTGGCGCGGCAGCTTGTAGTCGCGGCCTTGCCAGTGCACGGTCAGGACCTCGTCGCGCAGCATGTCGCCGGCGATATACAGGTTGTTGCCCAGTTCACACTGCCATTTTTCGCCGTTCGGCGTGACCGCGGCAGCAGCGCCGGCCGCCGCGGCGGTCCCGGCAGCAGCCTTTTTCTTGGTCGAAGCCTTCTTGGTGGTGGTCTTCTTGGCAGGTTCCTGCGCCATCACGGCGGTGGCGGTGGTCAGGCTGAATGCGCCGATGCAGGCGGCAAGGACAAGATGTTTCATTTTGTGAGTGCCTTTCGGATACTGAAATCGATTTATGTTTCATTTGCCGCCGTCAAATCGGGCGGCGCCGGGACAATTTCCGCCGCTATTCTCTACGATTTGCCCAGGGCGGCGTAGTGCTCTGGTCTTTGGTTACATTATCGAAGGGGACTAGTTGGCCCGGCTTCACTTGCGCTTGCCAATCGGCACGAACTTCAGGTTCTCCGGACCGGTATAGTTGGCGCTCGGGCGGATGATCTTGTTGTCGATGCGCTGTTCGATGATGTGCGCGGCCCAGCCCGAGGTACGCGCGATCACAAAGAGCGGCGTGAACATCGCCGTCGGCACGCCCATCATGTGGTAGCTCACCGCGCTGAACCAGTCCAGGTTCGGGAACATCTTCTTGATGTCCCACATCACCGTTTCCAGGCGCTCGGCGATGTCGAACATCTTCATCGAGCCGGCATCCTTCGACAGCTTCTTCGCCACTTCCTTGATCACTTGGTTGCGCGGGTCGCCGGTGGTGTACACCGGGTGGCCGAAGCCGATCACGACTTCCTTGTTCTCGACGCGGCGGGTGATGTCGGCCTGGGCCTCGTCGGGGTTGTCGTAGCGCTTCTGGATCTCGAACGCGACCTCGTTGGCGCCGCCGTGCTTGGGGCCGCGCAGCGCACCGATGGCGCCGGCGATCGACGAGTACATGTCCGAGCCCGTGCCGGCGATCACGCGGGCGGTGAAGGTCGAGGCGTTGAACTCGTGCTCGGCGTACAGGTTGAGCGAGGTGTTCATGGCGCGCTCCCACAGCGTCGACGGCTTCTCGCCGTGCAGCAGGTGCAGGAAGTGGCCGCCGATGGATTCATCGTCGGTTTCGACTTCGATGCGCTTGCCATTGTGGCTGTAGTGGTACCAGTACAGCAGCATCGAACCCAGGCTGGCCATCAGGCGGTCGGCGATGTCGCGCGCGCCCGGGGTGTTGTGGTCTTCCTTCTCCGGCAGCACGGTGCCCAGCACCGACACGCCGGTGCGCATCACGTCCATCGGGTGGGCGCTGGCGGGCACCCATTCCAACGCGGCCTTCACATTGGCGGGCAGGCCGCGCAGGCTCTTGAGCTTGGCCTTGTAGGCGGCCAGTTCGGATCTGGTCGGCAGCTTGCCGTGCACCAGCAGGTGGGCGATTTCCTCGAACTCGCAGGTCTCGGCGATGTCGAGGATGTCGTAGCCGCGGTAGTGCAGGTCATTGCCGGTGCGGCCGACGGTGCACAGCGCGGTGTTGCCGGCGGTCACGCCCGACAGCGCGACGGATTTCTTGACCCGGGGTGCGGCCGGCTCGCTGGCGGTGGCGTCGGGTGCGGCGAACTTCGAGGCGGACATCCGTGTCTCCTTGGGCGCTGCCCTGATTGTTTTTTGGGATGGGTATCGGCTTCAGGCGAAGAACAGCGCTTCCACATTGGCCGGCAGCGGCGTGCCGGTGGCCTGCGCGCGCTGCAGCAGCGACCAGTAGTAGCGGTAGCTGGCGCGGTCGTGCAACTGGCCGTCGTGGCGGATCGGCGCCCAGTTGTTCTCGTGCGCCGCCAGCAGGATCTGGCTGGCCGCGCCGATTTCTTCGGCGCCCGGGCGGAACGCCGCCACGATCGGCGCGATCTGGCCCGGATGGATGCTCCACTTGCGCAGGTAGCCGAACTCGCTGCGCGCGCGCAGCGCGTCGTCGCCGGCGCGCTGCGGCGTCTGCACGTCGGTGCTGACGTTGTGCGACGGTACCTTGCCGTGGCGGTGGCAGGCGGCGGAAATCTCCAGCATGGCGCGGCGGATCAGCGGGTGTTCGAACTGCTGCGGCGAGCGCATGGCTTCGCCCGGGATGGCGCCATGGTGGGCCGAGACAAAGTCCATCAGGCCGAAGCTCAGGCATTCCACCTGCACCAGCGCGGCAATATCGAAGGCCTGTTCCAGCGCGGCGTGGGTCTCGACCAGCACATGGATCGGGATATGCCGGGCGATGCCGGCGTTGCGCGCCACCTGGTTGACGTGATCGGTCACGCGCGCGACCTCGACCACGTCGGTGACCTTGGGCACCACCACATAGGCCAGGCGCGCGCCGGCGGCGCGCACCAGCACGTCGACGTCCTCGCGCCAGCTCGGGTGGGCCGGGTCATGGATGCGCACGCCGACGCGGTGGTGGGCATTGAGCGGGCTGTTGACCAGCTGCGCGCACAGCTCGGCATGCTCGCGCTCATGGCCGACGGCGGCGCCGTCCTCGCAGTCGAAGGTGATGTCGAAGACGGGGCCAAGCTCTTGTTGCAGGGCAAGCGATTTGCGCATCAGCTTTTCGCTGCCCGCGTAGTGGTCACACACCGGCAGCTGGACCGGGATGGCTTCGCCCTGGAACAAGACCTCGGAAGGATGCACGTTGATTCGGATCGGTTTGGGTTGACGGGGGAGAGCAGGGGCCATCGTAGCCCCTGAATATGAAAAAACCGGGGTCCGCGCTGATTCGTGAATCGTTGCGGAACCCCGGTCTTTCCTCGAGCGATCGGAGGATCAGCCCAGCAGGTGCTGCACGCCGGCCTTCTCTTCTTCCAGTTCCTTCAGCGTGATGTTGATCTTTTCCTGGCTGTAGGCGTCGATCTCCAGGCCCTTGACGATCTCGTACTTGCCGTTGGCGGTGGTCACCGGGTAGCCGAACATGGTGTCGGCGGGGATGCCGTACTCGCCGTTCGACGGGATGCCCATGGTGACGACGCGGCCGTTGCTGCCCAGTACCCAGTCATGGACGTGGTCGATGGCGGCATTGGCAGCCGAAGCGGCCGACGACAGGCCACGGGCCTCGATGATGGCGGCGCCACGCTTGCCGACGGTCGGCAGGAACACGTCGTTGTTCCACACCGGGTCGTTGATCATGTCCTTGACGCTCTTGCCGTCGACGGTCGCGTAACGGTAGTCGGCGTACATGGTCGGGCTGTGGTTGCCCCACACGAACATCTTCTCGATCGACGACACCGGCTTGCCGGTCTTGGCGGCGATTTGCGACAGGGCACGGTTGTGGTCCAGGCGCAGCATCGCGGTGAAGTTCTCGCGCGGCAGGTTCGGGGCCGACTTCATGGCGATATAGGCGTTGGTGTTGGCCGGGTTGCCGACCACCAGCACCTTGACGTCGCGGCTGGCGACTTCGTCCAGCGCCTTGCCCTGCACGGTGAAGATCTGGGCGTTGGCCTCGAGCAGGTCCTTGCGCTCCATGCCCTTGCTGCGCGGACGGGCGCCAACCAGCAGGGCCACGTCGGCATCCTTGAAGGCAACCTTGGGGTCATCGGTGATGACCACGCCGGCCAGCAGCGGGAACGCGCAGTCTTCCAGTTCCATCACCACACCCTTGACGGCTTGCTGGGCTTGCGGGAGGTCGAGCAGTTGGAGGATGACCGGCTGGTCTTTGCCCAGCATGTCGCCATTGGCGATGCGGAACAGCAGGGAGTAGCCGATCTGGCCAGCGGCGCCGGTCACTGCGACGCGCATTGGGGCTTTAGCCATGAGTAAATCTCCAAACGATAGAAGGGGGGAAGCCGGTCGGTGGCATGCCGTTGCCGTAACAAGGGGCGCGGCGGATCACCGGGTGCTGGTTGTCGCCACAGCGGGGAGCGGCCGTCCGCCGGTACCTGGTGGCGGGGCCACGGGGCGGAACCGGTGAGGGGGAGCCACAACGGGTCATGGTGATGCAACAAAGCGTTAGTCTACTGCGAAGCGTGGCGCCATTTCCAGACCGGAGCGCTGCCGGGAATCTGCCGGGCCGATACATTCCGGTATCCTGGCTGCTGCTGGCGGGCCTGGGAGGGCCATCGCGGGCGTGGACCAGCGCGAGTGTAGGCCGGGCCTCCCGTGATGTCAATTCATATGTCTTATATAAGACATAAGACAATTAACGTAAGGCTGGACGTATCTTGCCCTTTTGTGGTGAAATCCCGCTATGTCCTCCCTGCCTACGTCCCTGACTGGCGCAGCCGCACCCGGCGCGCCGGAATCTGGCGCCGCCACGCCTGGCGCCGGGGCGCAGCCGCCTTCTTCGCCGCCCGCGCCTGTGCCGCAGGCGGCCCCGCCATCTGGCCCCGCCTCTGGTCTGCAGTCCGTGCCATCGCCCACCTTCAGCCCGCTCTACCAGCAGATCAAGGCGCTGATCACGCGCAGCCTGCAATCCGGCGAATGGAAGCCCGGCGAGATGATCCCCAGCGAAATGGAGCTGGCCTCACGCTACAAGGTCAGCCAGGGCACGGTGCGCAAGGCCATCGATGAACTCGCCGCCGAGAACCTGGTGGCGCGCCGGCAGGGCAAGGGCACTTTCGTGACCACGCACCATGAAGACGTGGTCAAGTTCCGCTTCCTGCGCCTCGTCCCGGACGAAGGCGAACCCCATTATGGCGCCAGCCGCGTGCTGGAATGCAAGCGCCTGCGCGCCCCCGCCGAAATTGCCCGGCTGCTCGACATCCGCACCGGCGACAGCGTGGTGCAGATCCGCCGCGTGCTGAATTTCTCGGGCGAGTCGACCGTGCTGGATGAAATCTGGCTGCTCGGCGCCAACTTCAAGGGCCTCACCGCTGAAAAGCTGACCGAGTGGAAGGGCCCCATGTATGCATTGTTCGAGGCCGAGTTCGGTACGCGCATGATCCGCGCCTCGGAGAAGATCCGCGCCGTGCCTGCCGATGAAACCGCGGCCGAGTTGCTGGCTGTCCCGGTAGGCTCGCCGCTGCTGTCAGTCGAGCGGGTGTCGTACACCTATGGCGACCGCCCCGTCGAAGTGCGCCGCGGGCTGTACGTGACTACGCGGCACTATTACCAGAACGACCTGAGCTGACGCCGGCGCATGGCATGATGCGCCCGCTGGCGTTGATTATTGTGGCTTTCGTCATGACGGTGCGGGCTGTTGCGCGGCGCGGCTAATGTTGCGCTGGATTGCCCGCCGGATGTGATTAGTGTGCGATTGTCGGGCGGCACCTGTTGGTGCCTGATAGCTGAAAATTATTGGTGCAGCGCGCAACAAAGGCGCTAAAATCTCATGGATTTGCCCTAATGCATCCCGTTGCATGCAGGGCAGTGGCAGTTTCGTTTTTTGTTTACCGCAAATGGGGTCTCGCATGGCTGAAGCCGTCAAACAAGCCAGGCCGGAGTACCGGAATATCGGTATCGCGCAGATTGCGCGCTACCGGTTGCCCTGGGCCGGCAAGGTATCCATCCTGCATCGCGTGAGCGGTGCACTGATGTTCCTCCTCCTTCCCTTCGTCCTGTATCTGTTTGAGCAGAGCATAACTTCGGAACTGAGCTTCGCAAAGTTCTCGGCGCTTCTGTCCGGTGGCTTCGTCAAGCTGGTTCTGCTGGTCCTGATCTGGGGTTATCTGCATCACTTCTGCGCGGGTATCCGTTTCCTGCTGCTGGATGTGCACGTCGGCGTTTCCAAGCCGGCCTCGGCCAAGTCTGCCATCGGCGTGCTGGTTGTGAGCCTGCTGCTTACCCTGATTTTCGGCCTGAAGCTGTTCGGCCTGTTCTGAGGAGAATCAAGGTGGCAAACAATAATATCGGTCCCAAGCGTCTTGTCGTCGGTGCGCACTACGGCCTGAAAGACTGGCTGGCGCAGCGCGTCACGGCCGTGATCATGGTGGTCTTCACCGTGGTCCTGGCCATTGCCTTCCTGCTGTCGAACGGCGCTTCGTATGAAGCGTGGGCAGGGCTCTTCTCCAACCAGTGGATGAAGATCATCACGTTCCTGACCATCCTGTCGCTGCTGTATCACGCCTGGATCGGCGTGCGCGACATCTGGATGGACTATGTGCGTCCGATGGCGGTTCGCCTCGTGCTGCAAGTTCTTACGATTCTGTGGCTCGTCGGTTGCGCGGGCTACGCTGCTCAGATTCTCTGGAGGGTGTAATAAATGGTCGCAGTCAAGACTGGATTGCCGCGTCGCCGTTTCGACGTGGTCATCGTCGGTGCTGGCGGCGCCGGGATGCGCGCATCCCTCCAGCTCGCGGAAGCCGGCCTGAACGTGGCCGTGCTGTCCAAGGTGTTCCCGACGCGCTCGCACACGGTGGCGGCACAGGGCGGCATCGGCGCTTCGCTGGGGAACATGAGCGAAGACAACTGGCACTACCACTTCTACGACACCATCAAGGGCTCGGACTGGCTGGGTGACCAGGACGCGATCGAGTTCATGTGCCGTGAAGCCCCGAAGGTCGTGTACGAGCTCGAACACTTCGGCATGCCGTTCGACCGCAACCCCGACGGCACCATCTACCAGCGTCCGTTCGGCGGCCACACCGCCAACTACGGTGAAAAGCCGGTGCAGCGCGCCTGCGCCGCGGCTGACCGTACCGGCCACGCGCTGCTGCACACGCTGTACCAGCGCAACGTGCGCGCCAAGACCCACTTCTTCGTCGAGTGGATGGCGCTGGACCTGATCCGTGACCAGGACGGCGACGTGCTGGGCGTGACCGCGCTGGAAATGGAGACCGGCGAGGTCTACATCCTCGAGGCCAAGACCACGCTGTTCGCGACCGGCGGTGCCGGCCGTATCTATGCAGCTTCCACCAACGCCTTCATCAACACCGGTGACGGCCTGGGCATGGCAGCGCGCGCAGGCGTGCCGCTGGAAGACATGGAATTCTGGCAGTTCCACCCGACCGGCGTGGCCGGCGCGGGCGTGCTGATCACCGAAGGCGTGCGCGGCGAAGGCGGTATCCTGCGCAACAAGGACGGCGAGCGCTTCATGGAGCGCTATGCCCCGACGCTGAAGGACCTGGCGCCGCGTGACTTCGTCTCGCGCTCGATGGACCAGGAAATCAAGGAAGGCCGCGGCTGCGGCCCGAACGGCGACTACGTGCTGCTCGACCTGACCCACGTCGGCGCCGAGACCATCATGAAGCGCCTGCCGTCGATCCGCGAAATCGGCATGAAGTTCGCCAACGTCGACGCGATCAAGGAACCGATCCCGGTGGTCCCGACCATCCACTACCAGATGGGTGGCATTCCGACCAACTACCACGGCCAGGTCGTGGTGCCGAAGAACGGCAACCCGAACGAAGTGCTCAACGGCTTCTACGCGATCGGCGAATGCTCGTGCGTGTCGGTGCACGGCGCCAACCGCCTGGGCACCAACTCGCTGCTCGACCTGGTGGTGTTCGGCCGCGCCGCCGGCAATCACATCATCGCCCAGAACCTGAAGCAGAAAGAGCACAAGCCGCTGCCGGCCGACGCCGCTGACCTCGCGCTGTCGCGCCTGGCCAAGCTGCAGTCGTCGTCCTCGGGCGAGTACACGCAGGACGTCGCCAACGACATCCGCAAGAACATGCAGTCGCATGCCGGCGTGTTCCGTACCCAGAAGCTGATGGACGAAGGCGTCGAGCGCATCCTGGAAGTATCCGAGCGTGCCGACAACATCCACCTGAAGGACAAGTCCAAGGTCTTCAACACCGCGCTGGTGGAAGCCCTGGAAGTGGCCAACCTGGTGGAAGTGGCCAAGGCCACCATGATCTCGGCGGCCGCCCGCAAGGAATCGCGCGGTGCCCACGCGCACAGCGACTTCCCGAACCGCGACGACCAGAACTGGCTCAAGCACACGCTGTTCTACAGCGAAGGCAACCGCCTCGACTACAAGCCGGTGAAGATGGAACCGCTGACGGTGGAAAGCGTGCCGCCGAAGGCCCGTACCTTCTGAGCACCGCATCGTAGAGACAACAGGACCCACAGAAATGAAGCGTATTTTCGAAGTCTACCGCTACGATCCGGACAAGGATGCGGCACCGCGCATGCAGACCTACGAGGTCGAGCTGGACGGTCACGAGCGCATGCTGCTGGACGCGCTGGTCAAGCTGAAGAAGCTGGACGAGACCATCTCGTTCCGCCGTTCGTGCCGCGAAGGCGTGTGCGGCTCGGACGCGATGAACATCAACGGCAAGAACGGCCTGGCCTGCCTGACCAATATGCGCGAGCTGCCGGACCGCATCGTGCTGCGTCCGCTGCCCGGCCTGCCGGTGGTGCGCGACCTGATCGTCGACATGACGAACTTCTTCAAGCAGTACAACTCGATCAAGCCGTTCCTGATCAACGACGAGCCGCCGCCCGAGAAAGAGCGCCTGCAGTCGCCGGAAGAGCGCGACGAGCTGGATGGCCTGTACGAGTGCATTCTCTGCGCCAGCTGCTCGACGTCGTGCCCGTCGTTCTGGTGGAACCCGGACAAGTTCGTCGGCCCGGCCGGCCTGCTGCAGGCTTACCGCTTTATTGCGGACAGCCGCGACCAGGCCACCAACGAGCGCCTGGACAACCTGAACGACCCGTACCGCCTGTTCCGCTGCCACAGCATCATGAACTGCGTCGATGTGTGCCCGAAGGGTCTGAACCCGACCAAGGCCATCGGCAAGATCAAGGAGCTGATGGTCCGCCGCGCGGTCTGAGCCTGCGGCTGTCTGCAGTAGTAAGCGGCGCGTCAGCCAGAGCGGCTATATCTGGCTGGCGCGCCGAAAGTAGGAAGCCATGACTGAGAGTCCTGCCACCACCTTCTCCCATCAGGCCGACCCGCACAAGCGCGCACGTCTGCGCTGGCGCGCCCGCCGCGGCCTGCTGGAGAACGACATCATCGTCGAACGTTTTTTCAACCGTTACGAGGAGAGCCTGTCCGACGAGGACGTGGCTTCGCTGAGCGTGCTGTTCGAACTCAGCGACAACGAGTTGATGGACCTGCTCCTTGCGCGCAAGGAACTGGACGGTGAGCTCGACACGCCCCCGATGCAGCGAGTGATCGCCCTGCTGCGTACGGTCTGAGTTTTGGTCAACATTATTATTCACAGCATTTGAAGGATCCGACATGACGCCGTCCGATGTGAAAGCCACGCTATCGTTCTCCGATGGTTCCCCCAGCGTTGAGCTGCCGATCTACACGGGTACCGTTGGCCCGGACGTAATCGACATTCGCAAGCTGTACGGACAGACCGGTAAGTTCACTTACGACCCCGGTTTCATGTCGACGGCTTCGTGCAATTCCAAGATCACCTATATCGACGGTGACAAGGGCGAACTGCTGTACCGCGGCTACCCGATCGAGCAGCTCGCGCAGAAGTGCGACCACCTCGAAACCTGCTACCTGCTGCTCAAGGGCGAGCTGCCCAACGCCAAGCAGAAGGAAGAATTCGTCGGCCACGTGATGAACCACACCATGGTTCACGAGCAGATGCAGTTCTTCATGCGCGGCTTCCGCCGCGACGCGCACCCGATGGCCGTGCTGACCGGCATGGTCGGTGCCATGAGCGCGTTCTACCACGACGCGATGGACATCGATGATCCGCACCAGCGCGAGATCTCGGCCATCCGCCTGATCGCCAAGATGCCGACCCTGGTCGCCATGGCGTACAAGTACAACATCGGCCAGCCGTACATCTACCCGCAGAACGACCTGTCCTACTCGGGCAACTTCATGCGCATGATGTTCGGCACGCCGTGCGCCCCGTACACCGTGAACCCGGTGCTGGAGCGCGCGCTGGACCGCATCTTCATCCTGCACGCAGACCACGAGCAGAACGCGTCGACCTCGACCGTGCGCCTGGCCGGTTCGTCGGGCACCAACCCGTTCGCAGCCATCGCCGCCGGCGTGGCCTGCCTGTGGGGCCCGGCCCACGGCGGCGCCAACGAAGCCGCGCTGAAGATGCTGGAAGAAATCGGCAGCGTCGACAACATCAACGAGTTCATCAAGCAGGTCAAGGACAAGAACTCGGGCGTGCGCCTGATGGGCTTTGGTCACCGCGTGTACAAGAACTACGATCCGCGCGCCAAGCTGATGCGCGAAACCTGCCACGAAGTGCTGGAAGAGCTGGGCCTGCACAACGACCCGCTGTTCAAGCTGGCCATGGAGCTGGAAAAGATCGCGCTGGAAGACGAGTACTTCGTCAGCCGCAAGCTGTACCCGAACGTGGACTTCTACTCGGGCATCGTCCAGCGCGCGCTGGGCATCCCGACCTCGCTGTTCACCTGCATCTTCGCGCTGGCCCGCACCCCGGGCTGGATCTCGCAGTGGGAAGAGATGATTACCGATCCGGAATACAAGATCGGTCGTCCGCGTCAGCTGTTCGTTGGCGCAGCTACCCGCGACGTGCCGGACGTTGCCAAGCGCTGATCGCTGGCTTTTCATCCGGCTGCGCGATGCAGCAATCACAAACGCCCCGGCCCGCCGGGGCGTTTGTGTTTCTGGGCCGGAGCGCCTTGTGCGTCGCAGCAGGGCAGGGAGCAGGAAATTGCCGGATAAGTGGTGAGAACGGCAATTTGCGGAGAATTGTGTCTCAGTCTGTCAATTCAGTTCCGCATTTGTTGTGCGATTTTCGCCTGCGGCAGGAAATTTGACCCTATAATGCGGGCTGCTTTGCCGATGGCAGCCGGGCCACCCTTCCGGCATGCGGTGCGGCAAGCGGGGCAGGCGAATCGCTTGCGCAATAGAGAACGCATCAAACGTTGTCTTTCCGAACCTTGGTCCCCCTACCTCACGGGACTGACACATGCCGGGCCCCGCATAAGCTGTCTCTCCCTTGCAGGCCCGTCTTCCGCGTCTCGGGCGTCTTTATTCGTAGTCCGCGGGTGTTGTTCGATTGCGCAGGTCACACCGTTTCTGCCCGGTTGACCCAAACATAAATCGAGGAGCTCCTGATGACGCTGTCCCGTCTTACGTCCATCTCGCTGGCCGCCGTGCTGGCCACCCTTGGCGCCGCTGCCAACGCCGAAACCGTGAAGATCGCCATTGCCGGCCCGATGAGCGGCTCGGTGGCGCAATATGGCGACATGGTCAAGGCCGGTGCGCTGACCGCGATCGAACAACTCAATGCCAACGGCGGCGCCGGCGGCAACAAGTTCGAAGTGGTGATGATGGACGACGCCTGCGAGCCGAAGCAGGCCGTGGCAGTTGCCAACAAGATCGTCAGCCAGAACATCAAGTACGTGATCGGCCATGTGTGCTCGGGCTCGACCATCCCGGCTTCGGACATCTACGAGAACGAAGGCATCGTCATGGTCACGCCGTCGGCCACCGCGCCGCAGCTGACCGAGACCAAGAAGCGCAAGTACATCTTCCGCACCATCGGCCGCGACGACCAGCAGGGCCCGGCCGCCGCCCAGTACATCATCGGCAAGGTCAAGCCGAAGAAGGTCGCGGTGCTGCACGACAAGCAGTCGTACGGCCAGGGCATCGCCAGTTCGGTGAAGAAGGACCTGGAAGCCGCCAAGATCCCGGTCGCCGTGTTCGAAGGCATCAACGCCGGCGATTCGGACTACTCCGCCGTCATCACCAAGCTCAAGTCGCAGGGCGTGGACTTCGTCTACTTCGGCGGCTACCACCCGGAAATGGGCCTGCTGCTGCGCCAGGCGCGCGAGCAGGGCGTGAAGGCCGCGTTCATGGGCCCCGAGGGCGTGGGCAACAAGGACGTGACGGCGATCGCCGGCCCGTCCTCGGAAGGCATGCTGGTGACGCTGCCGGCAGACTTCTCGGCCGACCCGGCCAACGCCGCGCTGGTGAAGGCCTTTGCCGACAAGAAGCGTGACGCCAACGGTCCGTTCCAGATGCCGGCTTATGCCGCCGTCAAGATCATCGGCGACGCCATTGCCGGCGCCAAGAGCACCGACCCGACCAAGGTCGCGGCGTACATGCACAAGAACGCCTTCACCACCCCGATCGGCAAGGTCGAGTACGACGACAAGGGCGACCTGAAGTCCTTCAAGTTCGTGGTCTACACCTGGCACAAGGACGCCAGCAAGACGGCCGCCAACTAAGCCGGCGCTTTTCCACGCACACGCCCCGCCCGGACCCCGGGCGGGGCGTTCTGGTATCGGGCTTCAAGTTCCTGAGGCTTCCCCAATGAATGAATTCCTTCCACAGTTCACCCAGCAGCTGGTCAACGGCCTGACGCTGGGTGCGATCTATGCGCTGATCGCCATCGGCTACACAATGGTCTACGGCATCATCGGCATGATCAATTTCGCGCACGGCGAGATTTATATGATCGGTGCCTATGTCGGCCTGGTCACGCTCACCGCGATCGGCGCCCAGGCAGGCTACCCCCTGCCGCTGGTGCTGGGCGCCGCATTGCTGGTCTCGGTGCTGGTCACCGGGGTGTACGGCTATGCGGTGGAGCGGGTGGCATACCGGCCCTTGCGCGGCGGACCGCGGCTGGTGCCGCTGATCTCGGCCATCGGCATGTCGATCTTCCTGCAGAACTATGTCCAGATCGGGCAGGGCGCGCGCGACGTGTCGGTGCCGGTGCTGATCTCGGGCGCCATCGAGTTCCAGATGGGCAGCGACTTCACCGTGACGGTGCCGTACTCGCGCCTGCTGATCGTGGGCGTGACGCTGGTGCTGATGATCGCGCTGACGCTGTTTATCGGCCGTTCGCGCATGGGCCGTGCCTGCCGTGCCTGCGCCGAAGACATGCGCATGGCCAACCTGCTCGGCATCGACACCAACAAGGTGATCTCGTTCACCTTCGTGCTGGGTGCGATGCTGGCGGCGGTGGGCGGCGTGCTGATCGGGCTGACCATCGGCAAGCTCAATCCCTTTATCGGCTTTATCGCCGGCATCAAGGCCTTTACCGCGGCGGTGCTGGGCGGCATCGGCAGCATCCCGGGCGCGATGCTCGGCGGCGTGCTGCTGGGCCTGGCGGAGACCTTCGCCTCGGGCTATATGCCGGCCGAGTACAAGGACGTGGTGGCGTTCAGCCTGCTGGTGCTGGTGCTGCTGTTCCGTCCGACCGGGCTGCTGGGCAAGCCTGACGTCGAAAAGGTCTGAGGGAGGACGAGACATGACTAACAACGTTTCCGCGATGCCCGCGGGCAAGGCCGCCGCACGCGGCGCCGCACCGGGACAATCGCTCAAGAATGCGATCACGGCCGCCGTGATGACGGCCATCCTGACCATTCCCATCCTGGGCCTGCAGCTTAAGCTGGAAGGCTACAAGGTCGTGCTGGAGCCGCACTGGCGGCCGGTGTGGATCGCCGTGGCGGCGGTCTTCCTGTTCCAGCTGTTCAAGCCGCTGCTGTCGCGCGCCGGCAGCGCGGTGCGCCTGCCGGCGGTGCCGCAGCTGGGCGCCCGGCAGCAGCGCGTGGCGGTATGGGTGCTGCTGGCGGTCGGGCTGGTGTGGCCGTTCTTCGGCTCGCGCGGCGCGGTCGACGTGGCCACGCTGGCGCTGATCTACGTGATCCTGGGCTTGGGCCTGAATATCGTGGTGGGCTATGCCGGCCTGCTCGACCTGGGCTATGTCGGCTTCTACGCCATCGGCGGCTACACCTACGCGCTGCTCAACCAGTATTTCGGGCTGGGCTTCTGGGAATGCCTGCCGATCGCCGCCGCGATGTCGGCCACCTTCGGCTTCCTGCTGGGGTTCCCGGTGCTGCGTTTGCGCGGCGACTACCTGGCCATCGTGACACTTGGCTTCGGCGAGATCATCCGCCTGCTGGCCAATAACCTGACCAGCCTGACCGGCGGCCCGGATGGCGTGTCCGGCATCCCGAAGCCGACCGTGTTCGGCATCGAGATGGCGCGCAGCGCGAGCGTGGAGGGCGCCAAGACCTTTCATGACCTGCTGGGCTGGGACTACAGCGGCCAGCACATGGTGATCTTCCTGTACCTGCTGGCGCTGCTGCTGGTGGGCTTCACGCTGTTCGTCACCAGCCGCCTGATCCGCATGCCGATGGGCCGCGCCTGGGAAGCGCTGCGCGACGACGAGATCGCGTGCCGCTCGCTGGGCCTGAACCCGACCCGCATCAAGCTGTCGGCGTTCACGCTGGGGGCTTCGTTCGCCGGCATCGGCGGCGCTTTCTTCGCGGCGCGCCAGGGCCTGGTCAATCCGGAATCGTTCACCTTCATCGAGTCGGCGCTGATCCTCGCCGTGGTGGTGCTGGGCGGCATGGGTTCGCAGCTGGGCGTGATCCTGGCGGCGATCCTGCTGACGGTGCTGCCCGAGGTGGCGCGCGGTTTTGCCGAATATCGCATGCTGATCTTTGGCCTGGTGATGGTGCTGATGATGATGTGGCGTCCGCAGGGCCTGCTGCCCGCGAGCCGTCCCCACGTGGAGTTGCCGAAATGAGCGCGGATTTGCTGAAAGTCTCCGGCCTGCAGATGCGCTTCGGCGGCTTGCTGGCCGTTGACGGTATTGATTTCAATGTGCGCAGCGACGAGGTCTTCGCCATCATCGGCCCCAATGGCGCCGGCAAGACCACGGTGTTCAACTGCGTGGGCGGCTTCTACAAGCCCACCGCGGGCGAGGTCACGCTGGACGGCCACGCCATCGCCGGCCTGCCCAGCCACCAGGTGGCGCGCAAGGGCCTGGTGCGGACCTTCCAGAACATCCGCCTGTTCAAGTCGCTGACGGTGGTGGAAAACCTGCTGGTGGCGCAGCACCGCCAGGTGCAGGCGGGCATCCTGCGCGGCTTGTTCGCTACGCCGGCCTACCGCCGCGCCGAGCGCGAGGCGCTGGAGCGCGCCGCGGTCTGGCTCGAACGCATGGGGCTGACCTCGGTGGCCAACCGCGAGGCGGGCACGCTGTCGTACGGCCACCAGCGCCGGCTGGAGATTGCGCGCTGCATGATCACCAAGCCGCGCCTGTTGATGCTGGACGAGCCGGCGGCCGGCCTGAACCCGCAGGAGAAGATCGAGCTGCAGCAGCTGATCGACCAGCTGCGGCGCGAGTTCGGCATCTCGGTGCTGCTGATCGAGCACGACATGAGCCTGGTGATGGGCGTGTCCGACCGCATCCTGGTGATGGAGCACGGCAAGCCGATCGTGATTGGCAAGCCCGAGCAAGTGCGCAACGACCCGCGCGTGATCAAGGCCTACCTGGGAGAGGACTGATGCTGAAGCTGGAACAGGTCCATACCCACTACGGCGCCGTCGAGGCGCTGTCGGGCGTATCGATCGAAGTCAACAAGGGGGAGATCGTCACCCTGATCGGCAGCAACGGCGCCGGCAAGACGACGCTGATGATGACCGTGTGCGGCACGCCGCGCGCGTCCAGCGGACGCGTGACGTTCGAAGGGCAGGACATCACCAACCGGTCCACGCACGAGATCATGCGCTTGGGGCTCGCGATCTCGCCCGAGGGCCGGCGCGTGTTCCCGAGCCTGACGGTGCTGGAGAACCTGAAGATGGGCGCTTTCTTCGCCAGGCGCGACGAGATCGAGGCGGGCATCGAGCACGTCTTCAAGCTGTTCCCGCGCCTGAACCAGCGCGCCAGCCAGCGCGCCGGCACCATGTCGGGCGGCGAGCAGCAGATGCTGGCGATCGGCCGCGCGCTGATGAGCCGGCCGCGCCTGCTGCTGCTGGACGAGCCCACGCTCGGTCTGGCGCCGCTGATCATCGCGCAGATCTTCGACATCATCCGCACCATTCGTGACGAAGGCGTCACTGTGTTCCTGGTCGAGCAGAACGCCAACAAGGCGCTGCAGGTCGCGGACCGCGGCTATGTGCTCGAAACCGGCAAGGTGGTGCTGGCTGATACCGGCGCCAACCTGCTGGCCAACGACCGGATCAAGGCCGCCTACCTGGGCGGCTGAGCCCAAGAGGCCGCGGCCCCGCCTGGCGGGCCGCGGCCTTTTCCTTTTCGCCATCCGCGAAATCCCCCTTTCGCCAATCACATTACATTGCAGCCGCTGCCCGGGCCGGGCAGGGGGCTGAGTGCCATACCCCCTGTGGCATAATCAATTGCCAAGTCAAGCATTGCGGCAACGCTTGAAATAACGCTCGCTTCAGGCGGCTTCCGGCGCGATTGTCGCTATCGCCACCCGCTCGCCACCGCGACCGAAGCGAATAAAACCCCTGCAAACTACCGCGCGGTCACCGCGGACCACTCCTGCAAAGGATCGGTCTTCCGGCCCGCCATCGCATCATGGCCAAGACGCTCTACGACAAACTCTGGGATGACCACACCGTCCACGTCGAGGAAGACGGCACCACGCTGCTCTATATCGACCGCCACCTGCTGCATGAAGTGACCAGCCCGCAGGCGTTCGAGGGGCTGAAGCTGGCGGAGCGTCCGGTATGGCGCATCAGCGCCAACCTGGCCGTGTCGGACCACAACGTGCCGACCACCGACCGCAGCCACGGCATTGCCGATCCGGTGTCGAAGCTGCAGGTCGATACGCTGGATGCCAACTGCGACAGCTACGGCATCACCCAGTTCAAGATGAACGACCACCGCCAGGGCATCGTGCACGTGATCGGGCCGGAGCAGGGCGCCACGCTGCCGGGCATGACGGTGGTGTGCGGCGACTCGCATACCAGCACGCATGGCGCGTTTGGCGCGCTGGCGCATGGCATCGGCACGTCGGAAGTGGAGCACGTGCTGGCCACGCAGACGCTGCTGGGCAAGAAGGCCAAGAACATGCTGGTCAAGGTGGAAGGCAAGCTGCCGCGCGGCTGCACCGCCAAGGACATCGTGCTGGCCGTGATCGGCAAGATCGGCACCGCGGGCGGCACCGGCTACACCATTGAATTTGCCGGCTCGGCCATCCGCGACCTGACCATGGAAGGCCGCATGACGGTCTGCAACATGGCTATCGAAGCCGGTGCGCGCGCTGGCCTGGTGGCGGTGGACGACGTCACGCTCGAATACGTGAAGGGCCGCCCCTACGCGCCGCAGGGCGTGGAGTGGGAGCAGGCCGTGGCCTACTGGCGCACGCTGCATTCGGATGCCGGGGCCAAGTTCGACCAGGTGGTCGAGCTGCGCTCCGAGGATGTCCGTCCGCAGGTGACCTGGGGTACCTCGCCGGAAATGGTGATCAGCATCGAAGACCGCGTGCCGGACCCAGAGAAGGAAAAGGACCCGAACAAGCGCAACGCGATGGAGCGCGCGCTCGAATACATGGGCCTGCAGCCCAACGTGCCGGTCGAGAGCATCAATATCGACAAGGTCTTCATCGGTTCGTGCACCAACAGCCGCATCGAAGACATGCGCGCCGCCGCGTGGGTGGTGCAGAAGCTTGGTCGCAAGGTTGCCGGCAACGTGAAGCTGGCGATGGTGGTGCCGGGCTCGGGCCTGGTCAAGGAACAGGCCGAGCGCGAAGGCCTGGACAAGATCTTCAAGGCCGCCGGTTTTGAATGGCGCGAGCCGGGCTGCTCGATGTGCCTGGCGATGAATGCCGACCGCCTCGAGGCGGGCGAGCGTTGCGCGTCGACTTCGAACCGCAACTTCGAAGGCCGCCAGGGCGCGGGCGGGCGCACCCACCTGGTGAGCCCGGCGATGGCAGCGGCCGCAGCCATCGAAGGCCATTTCGTCGATATCCGCAAGCTGGGCTGAAGAAGCAAGGAAAGAGAACATGGACAAGTTCACCGTACACAGCGGCCTCGTAGCCCCGCTCGACCGCGAGAACGTCGATACCGACGCCATCATCCCGAAGCAGTTCCTGAAGTCGATCAAGCGCACCGGCTTCGGCCCCAACCTGTTCGACGAGTGGCGCTACAAGGACGTCGGCGAGCCCGGCATGGACAACAGCAAGCGTCCGCTGAACCCGGACTTCGTGCTGAACCAGCCGCGCTACCAGGGCGCGTCGATCCTGCTGGCGCGCCGCAACTTCGGCTGCGGCAGCTCGCGCGAGCACGCGCCGTGGGCGCTGACCCAATACGGCTTCCGCGCCGTGATCGCGCCCAGCTTTGCCGACATCTTCTTCAACAACTGCTACAAGAACGGCCTGTTGCCGGTGGTGCTGACCGAACAGCAGGTCGACCACCTGTTCAACGAGACCAACGCCTTCAACGGCTACAAGCTGACCATCGACCTGGACAAGCAGGTGGTGCTGACGGCGGGCGGCCAGGCGTATGAGTTCGACATCGCCCCGTTCCGCAAGTACTGCATGCTGAACGGCTTCGACGATATCGGCCTGACGCTGCGCCATGCCGACAAGATCAAGGCCTATGAGGCCGAGCGCGTGGCCAGGATGCCGTGGCTGAACAACCGCCTGGTCGGATAAGACTCAACGAGGAAAGACAACAATGAAGATCGCAGTCCTGCCGGGTGACGGCATCGGTCCCGAAATCATCGCGGAGGCCGTCAAGGTCCTGAACGCGCTCGACGAGAAGTTCGAGCTGGAAACTGCCCCGGTGGGCGGCGCCGGCTACGAGGCCGAAGGCCATCCGCTGCCGGAAAACACC
Source organism: Cupriavidus sp. CPT47-8839-RL05A (assembly GCF_058792255.1). NCBI lineage: Bacteria > Pseudomonadati > Pseudomonadota > Betaproteobacteria > Burkholderiales > Burkholderiaceae > Cupriavidus > Cupriavidus sp. CPT47-8839-RL05A. The sequence goes on from NZ_JBYTEG010000014.1 coordinate 111,889, forward strand.
CTGAAGCTGGCCAAGGAAGCCGACGCCATCCTGTTCGGCGCCGTCGGCGACTGGAAGTACGACAGCCTGGATCGTCCGCTGCGTCCGGAGCAGGCCATCCTGGGCCTGCGCAAGCACCTGCAGCTGTTCGCCAACTTCCGCCCGGCGATCTGCTATCCGGAACTGACCGGCGCCTCGAGCCTGAAGCCCGAGCTGGTGGCCGGCCTCGACATCCTGATCGTGCGCGAACTGAACGGCGACATCTACTTCGGCCAGCCGCGCGGCGTGCGCGAAGCGCCGGACGGCCTGTTCAAGGGCGCGCGCGAAGGCTTCGACACCATGCGCTACAGCGAGCCGGAAATCCGCCGCATCGCCCATGTGGCGTTCCAGGCCGCGGCCAAGCGCGGCAAGAAGCTGTGCAGCGTCGACAAGGCCAACGTGCTCGAGACCTTCCAGTTCTGGAAGGACATCGTGATCGAGGTGCACAAGGAGTACCCGGAGGTCGAGCTGTCGCACATGTACGTCGACAACGCGGCCATGCAGCTGGTCAAGGCGCCCAAGAGCTTCGACGTGATCGTCACCGGCAATATGTTCGGCGACATCCTGTCGGATGAGGCCGCGATGCTGACCGGCTCGATCGGCATGCTGCCGTCGGCGTCGCTGGATGCCAACAACAAGGGCCTGTACGAGCCGTCGCACGGCTCTGCGCCGGACATCGCCGGCAAGGGCGTGGCTAACCCACTGGCGACGATCCTGTCGGCGGCGATGATGCTGCGCTACTCGCTGAACCGCGCCGAGCAGGCCGACCGCATCGAGAGCGCCGTCAAGAAGGTGCTGGCCCAGGGCTACCGCACCGGTGACATCCTGACGCCGGGTTGCAAGCAGGTCGGTACCCGCGAGATGGGTGACGCGGTGCTGGCGGCACTGTAAGTCACACCGGAAGGGGGCACTGCGCGAGTAGTGCCCCCTTTGTCTGATTTGTCCCCGTTATTTCCCCTATCTGCACGCTGCGGCAGCGCGGCAAAATCGTGTAGACTCTGCCGATGGCCCGATTTTCCCAGTCCACCCTGACTGCTGTTGCTGCCCTGACCGCTACCCGCGGCCCGGTCGGCACGATTTCGCTCGGCCAGACCGCAACGACGATTAAAACCATTATTAAAACCGCGATCGCCTAGATCCGTTCGTCGTGCCTGCCCGTCTTCCCCGCGCAGCCACGCCGGGCGAGGAAAATGGCGGGGAAGTAAAAATCACATCCGAGGTAAATCATGATTGTAGGTCTCGTCGGTTGGCGGGGAATGGTCGGCAGCGTCCTGATGCAGCGCATGCAGGAAGAGCGTGATTTCGACCATATCGAGCCCGTCTTCTTCAGCACGTCCAATGCCGGCGGCAAGGCGCCCGCCATGGCGAAGAACGAAACCACGCTGAAAGATGCCAATGACATCGAAGCGCTGAAGAAGTGCGACGTGGTGCTGACCGCCCAGGGCGGCGACTACACCAACGAGGTCTTCCCCAAGCTGCGCGCGGCCGGCTGGAAGGGATACTGGATCGATGCGGCGTCCTCGCTGCGGATGAAGGACGATGCCATCATCGTGCTGGATCCGGTCAACCAGGATGTGATCAAGGACGCGCTGTCCAAGGGCGTCAAGAATTTCATCGGCGGCAACTGCACGGTCAGCTGCATGCTGATGGGCCTCGGCGGCCTGTTCCAGGCCGACCTGATCGAGTGGATGACGTCGATGACGTACCAGGCCGCTTCCGGCGGCGGTGCGCAGCATATGCGCGAGCTGCTGACGCAGTTCGGCACGCTGAACGCGTCGGTCAAGCCGCTGCTGGACAACCCGGCCTCGGCCATCCTGGAAATCGACCGCACCATCCTGGCGACCCAGCACGGCCTGTCCGCCGAGGAAACCAAGCAGTTCGGCGTGCCGCTGGCCGGCAACCTGATCCCCTGGATCGACAAGGACCTGGGCAATGGCCAGTCCAAGGAAGAATGGAAGGGCGGCGCCGAGACCAACAAGATCCTGGGCCGCGGCGAAGGCTTCCTGGGTGCGACCGGCGCCACGCCGATCGCCGTCGACGGCCTGTGCGTGCGCATTGGCGCCATGCGCTGCCACTCGCAGGCGCTGACCATCAAGCTGCGCAAGGATGTGCCGCTCGATGAGATCGAAGGCATGCTGGCCGCCCACAACCCGTGGGCCAAGGTGGTGCCGAATACGCGTGAAGCCAGCATGACCGACCTGACCCCGGCTGCCGTGACCGGCACGCTGACCATCCCGGTCGGCCGCCTGCGCAAGATGCAGATGGGCGGCGAGTACCTGTCCGCGTTCACGGTCGGCGACCAGCTGCTGTGGGGCGCGGCCGAACCGCTGCGCCGCATGCTGCGTATCCTGATCGAGTCCTGATCCGGTGCTCCCTCTTGTTGCCTGGTTGCGTCCGTTGCAGCCAGGCAACAGAATGGACCGCTTTGCCGACAACGCCGCGCCCATGCGCGGCGTTGTTGTATCCGGGCGCCTATTTTCCCTGGTGATGCGTCACAATACGCCGGCATGCGCTTCGCGCCAGGCAGGGTTTGGCGTCTGCGCGCGGCTGGAGAAGGGGTGCGCCGAGAACGCCTCGCCAGCCTGCCGGACCTGGTTTTGGGGTCGGTCTGTCGATTCATATCGCTACTAAAACATAACGGAGCATAAGGTGAGTGTGAGCCAACATCGCCGGAAAGATGCGCCTACCGCCCGTCAGCGCTGGTCAACGCTGGCCGTCACGGCACTGGGCCTGCTGCTTGCGCAGCCGGCCGCATATGCCGCGGGGTTCGGGCAATTGCGGGTTCAGTCGAATCTGGGGCAGCCGTTGCAGGCTGAGATCGACATCAGTGGGGTCAGTGCCGAAGAGGCCGCCGGGCTCAGCGTCAAGCTGGCGTCGCCAGCGGCGTATGCCGCGGCCGGGCTGACCTACCTGCCGGCCGTCAGCAGCCTGCGGCTGGAGGTGGAGCGCCGCCCGAACGGCAGCTATGTGGCCCGGGTCCGTTCCAACCAGCCGATCAGCGAGCCCTTTGTCGACATCCTGGTCGACATGAGCTGGGCCAGCGGCAAGGTCTCGCGCGCCTATACCTTCCTGCTTGACCCTGCCGGGGCCAAGCCTTCGAACCAGACCTTCTCGCCGGCGACGGTGGTGCAGGCGGCGACGCCGGATGCGCCGCCCGTAGCGGCACCGGCACCTGCCGCCGCGCCGCAGCCTGCGCCGGCCCAGGAAGCCGCGCCCGCCGCGGCTGCCGAGGCAGTCAAGCCAGCCGCGCCCGCGCGCCCGGCCCGCCAGAGCGCAAAGCGGGCGCCGGCACCGGCCGCCAGCGGCAGCACCGAGATGGCACCCGGCGGCGGCTACACCGTGCAGCGCGGCGACACGCTCTACGCCATTGCCGGCGAGGCCGTGCAAGGCCAGGAATCGGTCTCGCTGGACCAGATGCTGGTGGCGCTCTACCGTAACAATCCCAACGCCTTTATCGGCGGCAACATGAACCGGCTGCGCAGCGGCGCGGTGCTGCAGGTCCCGACCCAGCAGCAGGCGCAAGCCGTCGCACCCAAGGCCGCCCGCCGCGAGGTGGTGGCGCGCACGCAGGGCTTCGATGCCTACCGCGGCCGGCTGGCCAGCGCTGCTGCGGCCAAGTCGGTCGAGCCCGACAGCGGCCGCCAGCAGTCCGGCAACGTGACCGCCCGGGTGCAGGAGCAGGCCGCCCCGACCGACGGCCCGCGCGATGAACTGAAGCTCAGCAAGGCCGCGCGTGGCGCACAGGCCGACGCCGCGGCCAGGGCCGAAGCCGGCGTCGCGCGCGAGCGTGAGCTCAAGGAGGCGCAAGCCCGCCTGGCGCAGCTGGAAAAGAACGTCGGCGACATGCAGAAGCTGCTCGAGCTGAAGAACGCCGAGATCGCCAAGCTGAGCCAGGCCAACCAGGCGGTGCTGGCCGAGAAGGAAAAGGCTGAGGCCGCGGCCAAGGCCGCGGCGGCGGCGCCGACCGTGGTGGCGGCCCAGCCGCCGAAGGCCGATGCCGTGGCCCCGGCCCCGGTTGCGGTCGCCGCGACGGCTGCCGCAACCGCAGCCAGCGCCCCGGCAGCGGCCGGCGCCAGCGCCGCCGACGCCGTGGCGCCTGCGGCAGCCTCAGCGGTGGCAGCGGCCCCCGCTTCGCAGCCGGCTGCCGCCGTTCCTGCCAGCGCAGCGCAGGCCGCCGCCGCCGCGTCGGCCCCCGCTGCCAAGCGTCCGCCGGTGGTGGCCCAGCCCGAGCCGGTGCCCGAACCGTCGTTCATCGATGGCCTGCTGGCCAACCCCATGCTGCTGCCCGGCGGTGGCCTGCTGGTGGCGCTGCTCGGCGTCTATGCGATCTATCGCCGCCGCCAGCAGCAGAAGGCGAGCGAGGCGACCGGCTTCGGCGACAGCATCCTGTCGCAGGAAAGCACGGTGATGGCCGGTGCCAATTCGCTGTTCGGCACGGCCGGGGGGCAGAGCGTCGACACCTCGCAGCACAGCGTGTTCGGCGCGGACTTCCGCATCGGCAACAACACGCCGGAAGCCAACGAGGTCGACCCGATCGCCGAGGCCGAGGTCTATATCGCCTATGGGCGCGATGTGCAGGCGGAGGAAATCCTGCGCGAAGCCCTGGAGAAGAACCCGGAGCAGCAGCCGGTGCGGCTCAAGCTCCTGGAGATTTACAGCAACAGACAGGATGTGGAAGGTTTCCGCGTGATTGCAGAAGAAATGTTCGCCCAGACCGGCGGACACGGGGCGGAATGGCTGAAGGCAGCAGAAATGGGGCGCGCGCTCGAGCCAGGCAACGCGCTCTTCCTGGCGGTGACGCCCGAAGCGGCGGGGCCGGATACGACATCGCCGGCAACCGACCAGTGGCGCACCCAGGACCCGTCGCAGAATCCGGCCTCGATCCCGCGGCTGGAGCCGTCGCTGGGTGACCTGGCGCTGCCGCTGGATGCCTTCCCGGCCCCGGCGGCCGGCGAGCCGATCGTGGCGCCTGCTTCCGCGGCGATGGTGTTTGGCGCTGACGCGCACGACGCCGGCGAGCCGGTGCGGCTGGATCTCGGCCTGCCGGGCACCGGCGCCGACCCGCTTGCCGACGACGTTCCCACCCTCGACACGCCGACCCGCGGCCGTCCGCTGGAGTTCGACATGTCGGGGCTGTCGCTTGACCTGGGCAGCGCCCCGCAAGCCGATGCCGGCGGCAAGGACGTGCCGGACGAGGCCACCTTGCCGCTGCCCGCCACCACCATGCTGCGCGACGGCAAGCTGGTCGAGCCGATCGACCTGTCGCGCGTGGCGCCTGAAACCGGCGGCGACCTCACGCACGGGGGTTCGCCGAGCACGCTGTCGGTCGACGGCGTGGACGGCGGGCGCGACATGCAGATCAAGCTTGACCTGGCTCGTGCCTATATCGAGATCGGCGACAAGGAAGGGGCGCGCGAACTGCTGCAGGAAGTGGTCGAGCAGTCGCAGGATCCGCTGCAGGCGGAGGCCCGTTCGCTGCTGCTGGAAGTGGCCTGAGCTATCATTGACGGTCCGGCCGCGGCACGCGCTGCCGCAGCCTGAAGCGATGCGCCGGAAGCGTCCCTTCCGGCGCATTTGCTTTTTCGGCGGACCTGGCGTGGACCACTGCGCCCGGACGTACCCGCCGCCTTGCCTGATCCCCTGACATGAACCGCATCGCTCTTGGCCTGCACTACGACGGCACCGCCTTTTCCGGCTGGCAGTCGCAGCCGCACCGCAATACCGTGCAGGATCACCTGGAAGACGCCATCGAGCGCTTTGCCGGCGTGCGCCTGCTGACCACCGTGGCGGGGCGCACCGATACCGGCGTGCATGCGCTCGGCCAGGTCATCCACCTGGACACGGCGCTCGAGCGCGAGCCATTTTCCTGGGTGCGCGGCGTCAACGCCTTCCTGCCGCCGTCGATCGCGCTGCAATGGGCGCTGCCGGTGGACCAGGGTTTCCACGCGCGTTTCCTGGCGTTCGAGCGCATGTATTACTACGCGCTCTACACCGGGCCTCACCGCGTGCCGCTGGTGCACGGCCGCGCCGGCTACCAGATGCTGCCGCCGGGCCAGCGGCTCGACGTCGACGCCATGCGCGAGGCCGCCGCATGCCTGCTCGGCGAGCATGACTTCTCTGCCTTCCGCGCCGCCGAATGCCAGGCCAAGTCGCCGGTCAAGACCATGTACGACGTCACCATCAAGGATGACGGCAACTGGGTGTTCCTGCGCTTTCGCGCCAGCGCCTTCCTGCACCATATGGTGCGCAACCTGATGGGCTGCCTGGTGGCGGTGGGGCGCGGACGCTACCCGGCGCACTGGCTGGCGCAGGTGCTGGCCGGGCGCGAGCGCAAGCTGGCGGCGCCGACCTTCATGCCGGACGGCCTCTACCTGGTCGGCGTCAAGTATCCTGATCCTTACCAGATCCCCGCGGCCGATCCGTCCGCGAGCCTGTTCCATGGAGTGTTCGATGACGCAGCCTGAGGGCGCCGAAGGCAGCACGGCGGGCAGCACAGTGCACATGCCGGCCCGCACCCGCATCAAGATCTGCGGCCTGACGCGCGAGGACGACGTGCGCGCGGCCGTGGACGCCGGCGCCGACGCCATCGGGCTGGTGTTCTACCCGAACAGCCCGCGCTACGTCGACGTGGCGCGCGCCGCGGCGCTGGCCGAGGCCGCCGGGCCGTTCGTGGCGATCACCGGGCTGTTCGTCAATGCCGACCTGGAAGACATCGCCCATGTGGCCGAGCGCGTGCCGCTGACGCTGCTGCAACTGCACGGCGACGAGACCCCGCAGTTCTGCACGCAGGCGGCGCAGCGCTGCCGGCTGCCCTTCATGCGCGCCGCCCGTGTGCGCCCGGGGCTTGATTTGGTAGAATTTGCCGATCAATACCGTGATGCCGCTGCCTTGCTGCTCGATGCCTTCGTCGAAGGCTACGGCGGTGGCGGCCACGTTTTCGACTGGACCCTGATTCCCCCGGCATGGCTTCCGCCTACTCCCCCGGTACCAGCTACCGGCAACCCGAACGCAAGCGGCGCTCCTCGCATCGTTTTGAGTGGTGGGTTGAACGCGCAAAACGTCGCTGGCGCGATTGAACGCGTGCGGCCCTACGCTGTGGACGTCAGCAGCGGGGTAGAGGCCGCCAAGGGCGTGAAGGACCACGCCCGCATCGCCGCGTTCGTGCGCGCTGTGCGCAGTGCCGAGGCAGGATGAGCCGGGCCGTGTCCCGCGTCTTTCCCCATGCCGCCCGTGGCCTGCCGCATGCGCGCACACGCATCGCAGTCAACCATGCGCCCTTGCCGGATGAGGCAAGGCCGCTGTTCCGAAGAGTCTAGACATGTACGACCTGCCCGATTCCCGTGGCCATTTCGGCCCCTATGGCGGCACCTTCGTGTCCGAAACGCTGGTCCACGCGCTCGATGAGCTGCGCGAGGCCTATGCGCACTACCAGAAGGATCCGGAGTTCGATGCCGAATACCGCCGCGAACTGAAGCACTTTGTCGGCCGCCCGTCGCCGATCTACCACGCGCAGCGCTGGAGCGAGACGCTCGGCGGGGCGCAGATCTACTTCAAGCGCGAAGACCTGAACCATACCGGCGCACACAAGATCAACAACGTGATCGGCCAGGCGCTGCTGGCCAAGCGCATGGGCAAGCCGCGCGTGATCGCCGAGACCGGGGCAGGGCAGCATGGCGTGGCCACTGCCACCATCGCCGCGCGCTTCGGCATGGAGTGCGTGGTCTACATGGGGGCCGAGGACGTCAAGCGCCAGGCCGCCAACGTCTACCGCATGAAGCTGCTGGGCGCCACCGTGGTGCCGGTGGAAAGCGGCTCGCGCACGCTCAAGGACGCGCTCAATGAAGCCATGCGCGACTGGGTCACCAACGTCGAGAACACCTTCTACATCATCGGCACCGTGGCCGGCCCGCATCCGTACCCGATGATGGTGCGCGACTTCCAGTGCGTGATCGGCGAGGAAGCCAAGGTGCAGATGCCGGAGATGACGGGACGCCAGCCGGATGCCGTGATCGCCTGCGTCGGCGGCGGCTCCAATGCCATGGGCATCTTCTACCCGTATATCGAGCACCAGGACGTGCAGCTGATCGGCGTGGAAGCCGCCGGCGACGGCCTCGACACCGGCCGCCACGCGGCCTCGCTGACCGGCGGCACGCCGGGCGTGCTGCACGGCAACCGCACCTACCTGCTGCAGGACGCCAACGGCCAGATCATCGAGACCCATTCGGTGTCGGCCGGCCTGGACTACCCGGGCGTGGGCCCCGAGCATGCCTGGCTCAAGGACAGCGGCCGTGCGCAGTACGTGCCGATCACGGATGAAGAAGCGCTCAAGGCCTTCCACGACTGCTGCCGCATCGAGGGCATCATCCCGGCGCTGGAATCGAGCCACGCCATCGCCTATGCCTGCAAGCTGGCGCCGACGCTGCCCAAGGACAAGCTGCTGCTGGTGAACCTGTCCGGCCGCGGCGACAAGGACATGCACACCGTGGCCGAGCGCGCGGGGCTCAAGCTCTGATGCGCGCGCTGCCTCCGACCGGACTTGCCGTGGGCGGCGCGGGTGCACCGGATGCGTCCGGTGCGCCCGATTCCGCCCAGTTGCGCCTGTTCCAGGAAGACATGTTCGAGGGCATTGCCCGCCTGCCGGACGGCTCGGTCGACCTGATCGTCGCCGATCCGCCCTATGGGCTGGGCAAGGACTACGGCAACGATTCCGACCTGCTGTCGGGCCAGGAGTATCTGGACTGGTCCGAGCGCTGGATGAACGCGGTCGTGCCCAAGCTCGCGCCCAAGGGCACGCTCTACCTGTTCTGCACCTGGCAGTATTCGCCCGAGCTGTTCGTGATGCTCAAGCGGCGCCTGACCATGATCAACGAGATCATCTGGGACCGCCGCGTGCCCAGCATGGGCGGCACCACGCGCAAGTTCTCGTCGGTGCACGACAACATCGGCTTTTTTGCGCGCGCGCGCGACTACTACTTCGATCTCGACCCGGTCCGCATTCCCTACGACCCCGAGACCAAGAAGGCGCGCAGCCGTCCGCGTTTCGAAGGCAAGAAGTGGCTCGAGGTGGGCTACAACCCGAAGGACCTGTGGAGCGTCTCGCGCATCCACCGCCAGGACCCGGAGCGCGCCAACCACCCGACGCAGAAGCCGCTGGAGATCGTCGAGCGCATGGTGCTGTCAAGCTGCCCCCCGGGCGGCCTGGTGCTGGATCCGTTCGCCGGCAGCGGCACCACCGCGGTGGCCTGCCTGCGCCACGGACGGCGCTTTGCCGGCTTCGAGATCAATCCGGAGTATGTGCAGGTGGCGTGCGGCCGTGTGTCCGCCGCCGCCGCGGCTCTTGCCGTCACGAGCGCGGCGGCCGAGCCTGCCGCCACCCCAACCCTGGCCGCCGCCAACGACGATGTCTCGCCGGCGCCGCGGCCTCACCTGATTCCCTGATATGTCCCGTATCCAGAAGACGTTCGCGGCGCTGGCCGCGCAGCAGAAGAAGGGCCTGATTCCGTTTATCACCGCCGGCGATCCCGAGCCCGGCCTGACCGTGGCGCTGATGCATGCGCTGGTGGCGGGCGGCGCCGACGTGATCGAGCTGGGCGTGCCGTTCTCCGACCCGATGGCCGACGGCCCGGTGATCCAGCGCGCCTCCGAGCGCGCGCTGGCGCAGGGCGTGTCGCTGACCCAGGTGCTGCAGTGGGTGCGCGAGTTCCGCCAGACCAATGCCGACACCCCGGTGGTGCTGATGGGCTACGCCAACCCGATCGAGTGCATGGGCGAGCAGGTCTTTGCCGCCGCCGCGCGCGAAGCCGGCGTCGACGGCGTGCTGGTGGTCGACTATCCGCCCGAGGAGTGCGAGTCGTTCGCCACGCTGATGCGCGACAACGGCATGGACCCGATCTTCCTGCTGGCGCCGACTTCGACCGATGCCCGCATCGAGGCCGTGGCGCGCGTGGCCAGCGGCTACCTGTACTACGTGTCGCTCAAGGGCGTGACCGGCTCGGCCGCGATCGACCTGGACAGCGTGGCGGCGCGCCTGCCGCTGATCAAGCAGCATGCCAACCTCCCGGTGGGCGTGGGCTTCGGCATCCGCGACGCGCAGACCGCGCGCGCGATCGGCAGCGTGGCCGATGCCGTGGTAATCGGCAGCCGCCTGGTGCAGCTGCTGGAGGACACGCCGCGCGAACAGGCGGTGGCGACGCTGCAGGCGTTTATCGCCGAGATCCGCCAGGCGCTGGATAGTTGAAGTGATCTAATGCCGGCCTGATGAAACTTCAGAAGTGCGTCAATGTGCGCAAATCGCGCGTTGCGCTTCGAGGTCACCGGGCCGGCATGGTAAATTCGCGGGTTGATTCCCTGCCATCTGCCAACAGGCGTCCCGACACCGGGCTTGCCGGCGGACCGCAGTCATCCGAAAGGAGCTTTCATGAGCTGGTTGGATAAACTCCTGCCCCCCAAGATTCAACAGACCGACCCCAGCACCCGCAAGGGCATCCCTGAGGGATTGTGGGTCAAGTGCCCGTCGTGCGAGTCCACCCTGTACCGGACCGACGTCGAGGCCAACCTGCACGTCTGCCCCAAGTGCGACCACCATATGCGCATCAGCGCCCGGGCGCGCCTGGACGGGCTGCTGGACGCCGAAGGCCGCTATGAGATCGGCCAGGAGATCGTGCCGGTCGACGCACTCAAGTTCAAGGATTCCAAGAAGTACCCGGACCGCATCAAGGCCGCCATGGAAGACACCGGCGAGACCGATGCCATGGTGGTGATGGGCGGTGCCATCCACACCATCCCGGTGGTGGTGAGCTGCTTCGAGTTCGAGTTCATGGGCGGTTCGATGGGCTCGGTGGTGGGTGAGCGCTTCGTGCGCGGCGCGCAGGCAGCGCTGGAGCAGAAGGTGCCGTTCATCTGCTTTACCGCCACCGGCGGCGCGCGCATGCAGGAAAGCCTGCTGTCGCTGCTGCAGATGGCCAAGACCACCTCGATGCTGAACCAGCTGAGCGCGGCCAAGCTGCCGTTCATCAGCGTGCTGACCGACCCGACCATGGGCGGCGTGTCGGCCAGCTTCGCCTTCCTGGGCGACGTGGTGATCGCCGAGCCCAAGGCGCTGATCGGCTTTGCCGGCCCGCGCGTGATCGAGCAGACCGTGCGCGAGAAGCTGCCGGAAGGCTTCCAGCGCTCGGAGTTCCTGATCCAGAAGGGCGCCATCGACATGATCGTCGACCGCCGCAAGATGCGCGCGGAACTGGCGCAGCTGCTGGCGCTGCTGCAGAAGCAGCCGGCCGACGCGGTGGCATAACAACGTCTGCATGGCAGATCAAGGGCGCGGGTGGTTGACGCGCCTTTCGCTTTTCTTGGCCGCCCCGGCAGCTATCTCGGGGCCGGGCGCAAGCCTGGCCTTGACTTTGCCGCTGGCTGGCCAAATCTGGTAGCAACAGCTTTTCCTCGCACCCCACATGCCTGTCTTCCATACGCTCCCCGAATGGCTTGCCCATCTCGAAACCGCCCATCCCGTGGGCATCGACATGGGCCTGGCGCGCATCACGCGCGTGAAGGAGGCCCTCGGGCTGCGCATCGACGCCGTGGTGTTCACGGTGGGCGGCACCAACGGCAAGGGCTCTACCTGCGCGATGCTCGAGCGCATCCTGCTGGAGGCCGGCTACAAGGTGGGCTGCCATACCTCGCCGCACCTGATCTCGTTCAACGAGCGCGCCCGCATCAATGGCGAGATCGCCACCGATGCGCAGCTGCTGCCGCATTTCGAGGCGGTCGAGCGCGCGCGCAACAGCTTTGCCGACCCGGTCAGCCTGACCTACTTCGAGTTCACCACGCTGGCGATCATCCATGCCTTCGCCGCGGCCGGGCTGGACGCGATCATCCTGGAAGTGGGCCTGGGCGGGCGCCTGGACGCGGTCAACGTGATCGATACCGACTGCGCCATCGTCACCAGCGTCGATATCGACCATACCCAGTACCTGGGCCATACGCGCGAGGAGATCGGCTTCGAGAAGGCCGGCATCTTCCGCCCGGGCGTGCCCGCGATCTGCGGCGACCCGATGCCGCCCAAGTCGCTGGTGGCGCACGCCGAGGCCGTCGGCGCCGAGTTGTGGCTGGTGGGGCGCGACTACCATTTCCACGCCGCCAAGGGCCAGGAGCGCCAGCAATGGGACTGGAGCGGCGGCGGGCGCAAACTTAACGGCCTGGGCTACCCGGCGCTGCGAGGCGCCAACCAGCTGCTCAACGCGGCGGCGGCGCTGGCCGCGCTGCAGGCCATGCGCCCGCGCCTGCCGGTCAGCGCTCAGGAAGTGCGCAACGGCCTGGCCTTTGTCGAGCTGCCGGGCCGCTTCCAGGTGCTGCCGGGCCGCCCGGCGGTGATCCTGGACGTGGCGCACAATCCGCATGCAGCGGCCACGCTGGGGCAGAACCTGGAGAACATGGGGTTCTTCCGCTACACCTATGCGGTGTTTGGCGCGATGCAGGACAAGGACATCGCCGGGGTGCTGCAGCACGTGGCCGACAAGGTCGACCACTGGTGCCTGTGCGACCTGCCGACCGAGCGCGCCGCCAGTGCCGCGGACCTGCTCGCCAAGCTGGAGGCGGGCGGATTCCGCCCCGGCCCGGACGCCACCGCGGCCTGCTTCTCCAGCCCCGAGGCGGCATTCCGCGATGCCATCGAGCGAGCCACCGAGAATGATAGAATTCTGGTCTTCGGATCGTTCTATACCGTCGCCGGCGTGATGGCCTATCGTGCCACGCAGGCTAACTGAAGCAGGCGCCCCGGCGCCCGCTGACCTGGCAACCCCGGCGGCCTTGGCCGATCAATGAGCGGCAAACGCAACGAGCGGCCCCACAAGGCCGTATCACCGAACCAATCTATGGGCCTGCTTTCGCTGTTTTCTTCCCGCAAGGGCAACGACCCGGCACCCGAGCGTGCGCGGCGCCAGCGCACCGACACGGGTGCAGGCATCGCCTCGTCGCGCCGTCTGGCCGATGACTATGCCGACGATACGCTCGACCCCGAATTCCCGCAGAAGCAGCGCGCGCGCCGCCGCCTGATCGGCGCCGTGGTGCTGATGGTGGCCGCCGTGATCGTGCTGCCGATCGTGTTCGAGACCAAGCCGCGGCCGGTGTCCGAGGACGTCTCGGTAAAGGTCGCAAACGGGGTCACCGGCGCGCAGGGGGCGCAGAAGCCCCGCGTCGAGCCGCGCAAGGCCGACCCGCTGCCGCCCACGCCGGCGGCGCGCAATGATGCCGAGGCGCTGGACGCCGGCGAAGAAATCGTCAGCGCGCCCAAGCCCGCGGCCGCCGCCGCAGCCGCCGCGGACAAGCCCGCGCAACGGGCTGAAGCCAAGCCCGAAGCCAAGCCGGGCAGCGGCAAGTACCTGATCCTGATCGGCGCTTTTTCTTCCGAAGAACGCGCCAAGGGCTGGCTGGCCAAGCTCAAGGCGAGCAAGGTCCCGGCCTATGTCGAAAAGAAAATGCTGGCCGATGGCGAGCGCATCCTGCTGCGTGCCGGCCCCTTCAGCGACCGTGACGCCGCCGACGCTGCCGACAAGCGCGTGCGCGCGGTGGGGCTGACCTCGAAGGTCGTGGAACAGTAAGGGGCAAGCACGGCCGGCGCCTGTGCCCGGCCGCAAGCAACGATGCAGCCGACTTTCTTCGACTATGCCGTGGTCTTCATCCTGCTGGCCTCGGGCGTGCTCGGCGTGCTGCGCGGCCTGGTGCGCGAGGTGCTCTCGCTGATCGGCTGGGTGGTGGCGTTCTGGGTGGCGTTCCGCTATGGCGCGGTGGCCGCGGGCTGGATGCCTGAATCGATGCCTGGCGGCGAGCTGGCGCGCCATGCGCTGGGCTTCGTGGTGCTGCTGATCGGCACCGTGCTGGGCGCCTCGCTGGCTGGCATGGTGGTCGGGCAGCTGCTGGAGAGCACCGGGCTCAAGCCCGCCGACCGCGGGCTGGGGCTGATGTTCGGCCTGCTGCGCGGCGTGCTGCTGGTGATGGTGATGGTCACGCTGGCCAGCCTGACCAAATTGCCGGAAGAACCGTTCTGGCGCGACGCGGTAAGCCGCCCTTATGTGATGCAGGCCATGGAATCGGTGAAGCCATGGCTGCCGCCGGAGCTGGCGAAGTACGTCAAGACATGAAGCCGGGCATGGTGCCCGGTCGGTAGTACGCAGGCCTTTGGGTCCGGGGGATTTCCGGACCAGGCTGCGCCCCCTGATTCAAAGCCTTTCCTGGGAGCTTGGCAATGTGCGGTATCGTCGGTGTGGTTTCAGCCACGCCTGTCAACCAATTGATTTACGACAGCCTGCTGTTGTTGCAACATCGCGGACAGGATGCTGCCGGCATCGCCACCGCCAACGGCAGTACTTTCCACATGCACAAGGCCAACGGCCTGGTGCGCGATGTCTTCCGCACCCGCAATATGCGCAGCCTGCCGGGCGCCGCCGGTATCGGCCAGGTGCGCTATCCGACCGCCGGCTCGGCATCCAGCGAGGAAGAAGCGCAGCCGTTCTACGTGAACGCGCCCTATGGCGTGATCCTGGCGCATAACGGCAACCTGACCAACTGGGAGCAGCTGCGCGAGGAGATGTTCCGCCGCGACCGCCGCCACATCAACACGCATTCGGACACCGAAGTGCTGCTGAACGTGCTGGCCGACGAGCTGCAGCGCGCCAGCAACGGCATGGCGCTGGACCCCGACACCATCTTCACGGCGGTCAGCGGCCTGCACCGCCGCGTGCGCGGCTCGTACGCCATCGCCGCGCAGATCGCCGGCTACGGCATGCTGGCGGTGCGCGACCCGTTCGGCATCCGCCCGCTGTGCCTGGGCAGCGTCGAGACCCCCACCGGCAAGGAATGGATGGTGGCATCCGAGTCCGTGGCGCTGGAAGGCATCGGCTACAAGCTCGAGCGCGACGTGGCGCCGGGCGAGGCCATCTTCATCGACCTGGACGGCAAGCTCTACACCAAGCTGTGCGCCGAGAACGCGGTGCTGACGCCGTGCATTTTCGAGTACGTCTACCTGGCCCGCCCGGATTCGTGCATCGACGGCGTGCCGGTCTATGACGCGCGCCTGCGCATGGGCGACTACCTGGCCGAGAAGATCCGCCAGGAAGTGTCGGCCGGCGATATCGACGTGGTCATGCCGATTCCCGATTCCAGCCGTCCGGCCGCGATGCAGGTGGCCAACCGCCTGGGCGTGAACTACCGCGAAGGTTTCTTCAAGAACCGCTACGTCGGCCGCACCTTCATCATGCCTGGCCAGGCGGTGCGCAAGAAGTCGGTGCGCCAGAAGCTCAATGCCATGGGCGTGGAGTTCAAGGGCAAGAACGTGCTGATCGTCGATGACTCGATCGTGCGCGGCACCACCTCGTTCGAGATCGTGCAGATGGCGCGCGACGCCGGCGCCAACAAGGTGATCTTCGCCTCGGCCGCGCCGCCGGTGAAGTACCCCAACGTGTACGGCATCGACATGCCGACCCGCAGCGAGCTGGTGGCCCATAACCGCACCCACGAAGAGATCGCGAAGATCATCGGCGCGGACAAGCTGGTGTACCAGGACGTGGAAGCGATGAAGCAGGCCGTGCGCGACATCAACCCGGCGCTGAAGGACTTCGATGCTTCGTGCTTCGATGGCCGCTACATCACCGGCGATATCGACGAGGCCTACCTGAACCGCCTCGAAACGGCGCGCAGCCAGGCCGACCGCGACGGCACCAATGGCGACACCGAGCGCTCGCAACTGCACCTGCAGCGCTCCGGCGGCAACGAGTAAGCCGTGCCGCCGCTGTCCGCGCGTTGACGAATGAGGAGCCCGGCCGTAACATGGCCGGGCGTCGATTTGATAGTCAGCTTGCGGACGCGGGTCCAGCCCGAAACAGCTAAAGAGATGGCGGTCAGCAACGATTCCCGATGCGCAGTGCCTTCGCGGCGCAGCGATTTCCGGAAGCCGGCCGCCACAGCCTGAAGCCGAAGGCCATTCGCAGAACAGCAAGCCCGTCGATCCGACCACCCGATCGCACGGGCTTTTTTCATGGCCGCGCGCCGGTCCACCTGGCCGGCGCCGGCTCGTCGAAACCATCGCATTCGCGCGGGTACGACCGCGCCCCACCAGCATGAATGAACCGCTCAACCCCGAATCGCTCGGCATCGACACCCTCGGCGTGCGCGCCGGCACGCTGCGCAGCGAATTCATGGAGCACTCCGAGGCCATCTACCTGACCTCGAGCTTCTGCTTCAACAGCGCGGCCGAGGCCGCCGAACGCTTCGCCAACTCGGAAGAGGGCTTCACCTACTCGCGCTTCACCAACCCGACCGTGTCGATGTTCCAGTCGCGCCTGGCAGCGCTGGAAGGGGCGCAGGCCTGCATGGCGACCGCCTCGGGCATGAGCGCGATCCTGTCGGTGGTGCTGTCGTCGATGCAGGCGGGCGACCACCTGGTCAGCTCGCGCGCGATCTTCGGCTCGACCATGACGCTGTTCGGCAATATCTTCTCGAAGTTCGGCGTCGAGACCACCTTCGTCGACCCGAGCGACCTGAGCGCATGGCGCGCCGCGGTGCGCCCGAACACCAAGCTGTTCTTCCTGGAAACGCCGTCGAACCCGCTGACCGAAGTGGCCGATATCGCCGCCGTGGCCGACATCGCCCACGACGCCGGCGCACTGCTGGTGGTCGACAACTGCTTCTGTTCGCCGGCGCTGCAGCAGCCGATGAAGTTCGGCGCCGACATCGTGGTGCATTCGGCCACCAAGCATATCGACGGCCAGGGCCGCGTGCTGGGCGGCGCGGTGCTGGGCACGCACGACTTCATCATGGGCAAGGTGTTCCCGTTCGTTCGCACCGCCGGCCCGACGCTGTCGGCGTTCAACGCCTGGGTGCTGCTCAAGGGCATGGAGACGCTGGCGATCCGCATGGAACGCCATTCGGCCAGCGCGCTGGCGCTGGCGCAGTTCCTGGAATCGCATCCGGCGGTGGCGCGCGTGTTCCACCCGGCGCTGAAGTCGCACCCTCAGCACGAGATCGCCATGCGCCAGCAAAGCGGCGGCGGCGCGATCGTGTCGTTCGAGCTGAAGGGCGCCACGCCCGAGCAGCAGCGCGCCAATGCCTGGCGCGTGATCGACAACACCCGGCTGTGCTCGATCACCGGCAACCTGGGCGACACCCGCACCACCATCACGCACCCGTACACCACCACGCACGCGCGCGTGAGCCCCGAGGCCAAGGCGGCCGCGGGCGTGGGTGAAGGGCTGATCCGGCTGGCGGTGGGGCTGGAGTCGGTCGAGGACCTGAAGGCCGACCTGCTGCGCGGCCTGGGCGACTGAGGGCCTATTGCGCCGGCTGCGCTGGTTGTGGCGACGGGGGCGGCGCGGGTTCGTCGCTGCCGGCCACGGCCTTCACGCCTGCGGCCGTGACGTCGTAGGTGGTGCTGACCGCGGTCGTTGCCACGCTGACGGCGGCCGATCCGACGGTAGCGACCGTCGACACCGCGGCACTGCCCACCGCCATCACCATGCACCCGGCCAGTGACGCCGTGGCACATGCGGCCGCCAGCGCCAGGACGGTGCGCTGCAAGGTGGCGGAATCTCCGCTATCGTTGCGCACGTTGCGACGCAATCCGAGAAATCGATATGGCATGGACACTGCTGGCCCTGGCAGGGCTGTTCGAGGTGGTGTGGGCGATCGGGCTGAAGTACACCGAAGGTTTTACGCGGCTGGTGCCCAGCGTTATCACGCTGATCGGCATGGCCATCAGCGTGGTGCTGCTGGCGCTGGCGCTGCGGCATATCCCGGTCGGGACCGGCTATGCGGTCTGGACCGGGATTGGCGCGGTCGGCACCGCGATCCTCGGCATCATACTCTTCAATGAGCCCGCCACCGCGGCGCGGCTGGCCTGCATCGGCCTGATCGTGTGCGGGATTGCCGGGCTCAAGCTGGTGGGCAGCGCCTGAGGGCCCGGCATGCGGCAGCCTTAGCGCAGCAGCCGGCGGCGCAGCAGCACCAGGCACACTACCAGCGCCACCACTGCATAGGCGCCCAGTACCGCCAGGTGCAGGCCGACATCCTCCGACGGACGGCCCAGCATCAGCGGCCGGATCAGCGCCACCGCATGAGCCAGCGGCAGTACCTTGGTGGTTGCCTGCACGCCTTCGGGCAACTGTTCCAGCGGGAAGAACACGCCCGACAGCAGCAGCATCGGCGTCATCACCAGGGTCTGGTAGAACATGAAGAAATCGTAGCTGGGCGCCAGCGCGGTGACGATCATCGCCAGCGCCGCAAAGGCAATGCCGGCCAGCACGATCACCGGCAGCGCCAGCAGCGCGCCGGGCATCTGCGCATAGCCGAGCGCGCCCGCCACCAGCATGATGGCCAGCCCGGACAGCACCGCCTTGCTGGCCGCCCACGCAATCTCGCCCAGCACCACGTCGCCCAGCGTCAGCGGGGCATGCATGATCGCCTCCCAGGTGCGCTGCACGTGCATGCGCGAGAACGCGGAATACATCGACTCGAAGCTGGCCGACATCATCACGCTGGATGCGGTGGTGCCGGCGGCCAGGAAGGCGATATACGACACGCCGTCGACCTGGCCCACCATCAGCCCCAGCCCGAG
Organism: Cupriavidus sp. CPT47-8839-RL05A; assembly: GCF_058792255.1. Taxonomy (NCBI): domain Bacteria; kingdom Pseudomonadati; phylum Pseudomonadota; class Betaproteobacteria; order Burkholderiales; family Burkholderiaceae; genus Cupriavidus; species Cupriavidus sp. CPT47-8839-RL05A. Next base: position 130,505 of record NZ_JBYTEG010000014.1, read on the forward strand.
GCCGAGGCCGAACAGGTAGATCATCGGGTCGGCGAGGTTGCCGATCATCGACGGGATGGCCAGCTTCTTCCACACCATGTAGTTGCGGTACCAGACCATCATCCAGTTGCGCAGGTTGCGCGGCAGCAGCGGCTGCGGATAGCGCTGGCGCGGCGTCGCGGCGGCGTGGCCGCCGGCGGCCGCGGGGGCAGTGGTGGTATCCGCGCGGGGATCCTGTTCGCTCATGTCAGTCCCTCGGTTCAGTCCCGCATCTCGCGGCCGGTCAGCTTGAGGAACACGTCCTCCAGGTTGGCCGGGCGGTGCAGGTAGCGCACGCCGTTCCTGCCGTGCAGTGCCGCCAGCAGCGGGGCGGGTTCGCGCACATAGCAGAACAGCGTCTCGCCGCTCATTTCAGTACGTTGCGCCAGCGGCGTCAGGCTGCCGCGCAGCGTGTCCAGTTCATCGCCATAGACCTCGACCACGTCGCAGCCGATCTGGCTGTCGATCAGCTCGTGCGGCTTGCCTTCGGCAATCTTGCGCCCGCCGTCGATCACGCACAGGTAGTTGCACAGCCGCTCGGCCTCTTCCATGAAGTGCGTGGTCAGCAGGATGGTCTTGCCGCTGGCCATCAGCGACTTCAGGCGCTCCCAGATCAGGTGGCGCGCCTGCGGGTCCAGGCCGGTGGTGGGCTCGTCCATCACCAGCAGGTCGGGGTCGTTGATCAGTGCGCGCGCCACGGTCAGGCGCCGGCGCATGCCGCCGGAGAGGTCGCGCACCTGGGCATCGGCGCGGTTTTCCAGCCGGGCGAATTCCAGCAGCATCGGCACGCGCCGTTCGATCTCGGCCGACGACAGCCCGAAGTAGCGCCCGAAGATGCGCAGGTTCTCGATCACCGAGAAATCCGGGTCGAGGTTGTCGAACTGCGGCACCACGCCCACGCGCATGCGCGCCTGCGGCGCGCGCTCAGGGATGGGCTCGCCGCACAGCGTGAGCGTGCCGGCCATGGGCGTGGTCAGGCCCAGCAGCAGGCGCAGCGTGGTGGTCTTGCCGGCGCCGTTGGGGCCCAGCAGGCCGAAGCACTGGCCGCGAAATACCTGGAGATCGAGGTCGTCGACCACGACCGTGTCGCCGTATTGCTTGCGCACCTTGCGCAACTCTAGGATGGCAGTCAAGGCAGAGTCCGGTGTGGCGCCGCACGGGCGCAATATCCGCCATTATGCCGGTCATCGGCGCAATGCTCAGGTGGCGCAGTGCAGCAAAAGCCGCGGCGGCAAGGCGCAGCGGGGGCTGGCCTGGGCGCGAGGCATAAAAAAACCGCCAGCGAACTGGCGGTTTTTTATGCCCGGCGGTGCCAGGCGGCGAAGCGTACCGGATCAGTACATCTTCTTCGGCAGCATCTGCATGCGCAGGCGCTTGCGCAGACGTGCTTCGGCGGCCTTCTTCTTGCGCTTGCGCTCGGTCGTCGGTTTCTCGTAAGCGGTGCGGCTCTTGAGTTCAACGATCAGGCCAGTCTGCAGAATGGCGCGACGGAAGCGCCGCATTGCAACTTCAACGGGCTCACCGGGTTTCAAGACGATCTTAGTCAATTCAGTCCTTTAGGGGATTGCCGCAAGGAGCGGCTGGTTCACACGGGGGGAAACTGCGGTCGCCGGAGCGACTGGTATTGCACGCCGGGCTAATGCCCTGGTGCGCCCCCGCGAACCTGAAAGATGTGGACGTTTCAGTCCGTGCAACCAGTGTCAGGGGTGATAGCGCCAGGTCCTATACAACTGGAGCCTGACAGTACCGGTTTCCATGAATGCTATACGCCCGTAACTATGGCATGTATACGACTGCACTGTCAAGAATGTAGTGCAATGCGCGCGCGGGGCGTATCATCGGAATCGCCATTAGTCTGCCTTGGCGCACTTTAGGCCGGCGCCTGCGTGGCACAATCTGGCTGCGCCCCCGCCGCTGCGAGGCAAGCGCGCCCACCATGCCTGAGCCGCGCCAACCCGACGATCCCCGCCCCGACCCCGACCACCTGCTGCAGCGCATGCAGGCGGCCGGCGCACGCGCCGCGCGCGGGCGCCTGCGCATTTATTTCGGCGCTTCGGCCGGCGTCGGCAAGACCTTCGCCATGCTGGCGGCGGCGGCGCGCGCGCTGCGCGAGCAGGGCGGCGACGTGGTGGTGGGCGTGGTCGAAACCCATGGCCGCGCCGAGACCGAGGCGCTGGCCGAAGGCATCGAGCGCGTGCCGCTGCGCCGCGTCGACTACCGCGGCCGCACGCTGCAGGAATTCGATCTCGATGCCGCCCTCGCGCGCCGCCCCGCGCTGATCCTGGTGGATGAGCTGGCGCACAGCAACGCGCCCGGCAGCCGCCACCCCAAGCGCTGGCAGGACATCGCCGAGCTGCTGTCGGCCGGCATCGATGTCTGGACCACGGTCAACGTCCAGCACCTGGACAGCCTGAACCAGGCGGTGGCCGGCATCACCGGCATCCGCGTGCGCGAGACCGTGCCCGACGCGGTCTTCGACGATGCCGGCGAGGTGGTGCTGGTCGACCTGCCCGCCGACGAGCTGCTGTGCCGCCTGCGCGAAGGGCGCGTGTACGTGCCCGAGCAGGCCCGCCATGCCGTGCAGCATTTCTTCCGCAAGGGCAACCTGATTGCGCTGCGCGAGCTGGCGCTGCGCCGCACTGCCGACCGCGTCGACGACGACGTGCGCGCCTACCGGCAGGAAGCCTCGATCGAACCGGTCTGGCGCACGCGTGAAGCGGTGCTGGCCTGCGTCGGCCACGGCAGCGATGCCGCGCAGGTGGTGCGCAGCGCGCGCCGGCTGGCCGGGCAGCTCGATTGCGACTGCCATGTGGTGACGGTGTCGGTGCCGCGCCTGGCACCCGTGCCCGACGCCCAGCGCGAGCAGCTCGACCAGGCCATGCGGCTGGCCGAGGCGCTGGGCGCGCGTACCGAAACGCTGGCCGGCAGCGACATGGTGGCGGCGGTGGCCGGCTATGTGCGGCGGCACAACCTGACCAAGGTATTGATCGGCCGCACGCCGGCGCGCTGGGCCGATGGCGGGGCTTCATTGTCCGGCCGCATGCACGCGCTGCTGGCGCGCGCGCTGGCGCCATGGCTGGGCGCGCGCGCGTGGCTGTTCGGGCGCACCAGTTTTGCCGATGCGCTGGCTGCGGCGTGTCCCGAGATCGACGTGATCCGCGTGGCGGCCGACAGCGTCCGGCAGGACACCTCCGGTGATGCGCCCATGCTGCCCGGCACCGAGCCGCCGCGGGCAGAAGCCGCGCCTGCGCAGTGGCCGGGCCTGCTGTGGGCGGTGGCCTGGTGCGCCGGCGCCACCGCGCTGTCGGCGCTGGCGCGGCCTTGGTTCGACCTGGTCAATATCGCCATGCTGTTCCTGCTGGCGGTGGCCGGCGTGGCGCTGCGCCACGGACGCGCGGCAGGGGCGTTCGCCTCGCTGGTGGCGGTGGGGGCGTTTGATTTCTTCTTCGTGCCGCCGCAGCTGTCGTTTGCGGTCAGCGACGTGCAATACCTCGTGACCTTCCTGGTGATGCTGGCAGTCGGGCTGGTGATCGGCCAACTGACGGCCGGCCTGCGCGAGCAGGCCCAGGTATCGGTGCAGCGCGAGACCGATGCGCGCACGCTGTACGAGCTGGCGCGCGAGCTGTCGGCGGCGCTGACCGACGCGCAGATCGTCGGCATCGGCAGCCGCTTCCTGCGCGCGGCGTTCGATGCGCGTGCCGCGTTTTTCCTGGTCGGCGCGGACGGCCGGCTGCTGCCCGCGGCCACGGATCCCGAGGCCGGCGGTGCGGCACAGAGCGATGCCGTCGACCACGTGTTGGCGCAATGGGTCTTCAACCACGGCCAGCCGGCCGGCACCGGCACCGACACGCTGCCTTCCGGCACGGTGCTGTACCTGCCGCTGAAGGCGCCGATGCAGGTGCGCGGCGTACTGGCGGTGGAGCCGCGCGCCTGGCGCGCGTTTGCGCAGCCCGCGCTGCGGCGCCAGGCCGATGTCTTTGCCACGCTGATCGCGATTGCGATCGAGCGGCTGCACTATGTCGAGGTGGCGCAGCAGGCGCTGCTGACGATGGAGTCCGAGCGCCTGCGCAGCTCGCTGCTGGCCGCGGTGTCGCATGACCTGCGCACGCCGCTGACCAGCCTGATCGGCATGGCCGAGACCCTGCAGCGCGGCACGATGCCGCTGGCGCCGGAGGTGGCCGAGACCGTCGGCGCCATGCGCGACCAGGCGCGCCGCATGCACGCGATGGTGGCCAACCTGCTCGACATGGCGCGGCTGCAAAGCCGCAGTGTGGCGCTGCGCAAGGAATGGCAGTCGTTCGAAGAACTGGCCGGCGCGGCGCTGGCGTCGCTGCGCGATGCGCTGGCGCGGCACCGCGTGGTGGTGGCCGACCTGTCGGCGCTGCCGCTGGTGGCATGCGATGGCGTGCTGATGGAGCGCGTGCTGTGCAACCTGCTGGAGAATGCGGCCAAGTACACCGCGCCGGGCACCGAGATCCGCGTGCGCGGCGAGCTCTCCGATGACGCCGTGCACCTGGTCGTCGAGGACGACGGCCCCGGCGTGCCGGCGGCGATGGCGCGGAAGGTGTTCGAGAAATTCACCCGCGGCGAGCGCGAGTCCGCCACCAGCGGGGTGGGCCTGGGGCTGGCCGTGTGCGAGGCCATCGTGCAGGCGCACGGCGGCAGCATCCGCGTCGAGCCGGTGCATGCTCGGGCGCAGGGCGAAGGCACCGGCGCGCGCTTCGTGGTCACGCTGCCGCGCGGCAACCCTCCAGTGCTGGAACCGGAAGCGGCCGGCTTGCCGGCCTGAAACCGACAACCTTTCAAGGATCCGACGCGTCATGCCATTCGAGTTTTCGCCCACGGTGCTGCTGGTGGAAGACGAGCCCCATATCCGCCGCTTCGTGCGCGCGGCGCTGCAGGACGAGGGTTGCACCGTGCACGAGGCCGAGTCGCTGCAGCGCGGACTGATCGAGGCCGGCACGCGCCAGCCGGACCTGGTGATCCTGGACCTGGGGCTGCCGGATGGCGACGGCGTATCGATGATCGGCGACCTGCGCACCTGGACCGAAGTGCCGGTGCTGGTGCTGTCGGCGCGCACCGGCGAGGCCGAGAAGATCCGCGCGCTCGACGCCGGCGCCGACGACTACCTGACCAAGCCCTTCGGCGTGGGCGAGCTGGTGGCGCGCCTGCGCGTGCTGCTGCGCCGCCATGTGCGTGCCGGCGCGCAGGGGCGGGCGCAGGTGGCGTTCGGCGAGATCGCCGTGGACCTGGCCAACCGCCAGATCACGCGCGCGGGGGTGCCGGTGCACCTGACGCCGATCGAGTTCCGGCTGCTGGCCGTGCTGCTGGCGCATCGCGGCAAGGTCATGACCCACCGCGAACTGCTGCGCGAGGTGTGGGGGCCGGCGCATGCCGACAGCAGCCAGTACCTGCGCGTCTACATGGGGCACCTGCGGCACAAGCTGGAAGCCGACCCGGCCCAGCCTGCCTACCTGCTGACCGAGATTGGGGTGGGCTACCGCTTCGCCGGCTGATCGCCGGGTAACTCAAAGAAGCACTTTTTTGCCGATCACGCGCCGCGTGAGGATGGCGCTCGCCCCTCGCATTCACTCCCGGTAAACCCGCAACGACGTCGAAATCATTTGACGCGTAAATTCAAGTAGATAAACTATTATTCATAAATATGAATTCAGGCAGGAGCGCCGCATGCAGGACCAACCCGTCTATTTCATCTCGACCGACGAGGTCGAGGGCTACCACCCCGCCAACCATGTCGGCACCCTCAACCGCCGGCTGATCGGCCCCGAGACCGTCGGATCGCGGCACCTGGAAGTGATCCACGGCACCATCGAGAAGGGCAAGGGCGCGCTGCCACATGCGCATCCCGGCATCGAGCAGGTCTGCTACGTGCTCGAAGGCCGCGCCGTGGCCGAGGTCGGCGGCCAGCGCAAGGAACTGGGCCCTGGCGACTGCTGCTTCTTCCCGCCGGACCAGATGCATGTGTTCACCGTGGTCAGCGACGAGCCGGCCAAAATTCTGGTCATCTATTCCCCGCCATATGGGGAATCCCCCGAGCGCGTGATACGGCCCGCATAAGACGCGGCTGGTCACGGCAAGGGATTGAACAACTACAGGAGACAACCACCGTGAAGTCCTTCAGGAATGCCTTTGCCAGCCTGGTGCTCGGGTGCACCGCGGCGCTGGCCGCCACCCCGGCGCTGTCGGCCGATGAATTCCCGTCCAGGCCGCTGCGCCTGGTGGTGCCGTTCGCTGCCGGCAGCGGCACCGATGCCGTGGCCCGCCTGACCGCCAAATACCTGGGCGAGGCGCTGCAGCAGCCGGTGGTGGTGGATAACAAGCCCGGCGCCAACGGCACCATTGCCGCCGAGTTCGTGGCCAAGGCCCCGGCCGATGGCTACACGCTGTTCATGACCACCAACACCACGCATTCGGCCAACCCGTCGCTGATGAAGCAGCTGCGCTATGACCCGGTCAAGGATTTCACGCCGGTCTCGCGCATGGGCAACCTGCCGTTCATGCTGGTGGTCAATCCGGCGCTGCCGGTGAAGACGCTGCGTGAGTTCATCGACTATGCCAAGGCGCATCCGGGCCTGAGCTATGCCAGCGGCAACAGCACCGGCATCGTCTCGGGCGCCACGCTGTCGAAGATGGCCGGCCTGAACATGCTGCACGTGCCATACAAGAGCACGCCGCCGGCGATGACCGATGTGATGGGTGGCCAGGTGCAGGCGATGTTCGTCGACTTTGCCGCGGGCATCGCCAACGTGCGCGCCGGCAAGCTGCGCGCGCTGGCGGTGACCACCGCGCAGCGCAGCGCGCTGCTGCCCGACCTGCCGCCGCTGGCGAGCGTGCCGGAGCTGAAGGGTTTCGACGTGACCTCATGGAACGGCGTGTTCGCGCCGGCCGGGGTGCCGGCGCCGGTGGTGCAGCGGCTCAATCGTGAGCTGGTTGCCATCGCCACCAGCAAGCAGCATGCGCCGCAGTTCCACGCGCTGGGCTTCGAGCCGTTCGGCAGCACGCCGGCCGAACTCAGCCAGTTTGTCGTGGCCGAGCTGCAGAAGTGGTCGCGGCTGGTGAAAGACGCTGGCATCCAGCCGGAATAGGCGCTCTTCGGGCAACCATCAGGCAACCAACAAGACAACGACATCAGGCAGGTAACGCTATGAATTTTGACCTCTCCGAAGAACAGGCATCCATCGTCGAGGCCGTGCAGCAGGTCTGCACGCAGTTCGACATGGAATACTGGGACCGCCTGGACAAGTCCGGCACCTATCCGCACGAGTTCTACAAGACGCTGTGCGAGGGCGGGTGGCTGGGCGTGGCGATGCCCGAGGCCTTCGGCGGCGCGGGCCTGGGCATCCTGGAGGCGGCGCTGGTGATGCAGACCATCTCGCAGTCGGGCGCTGGCATGACCGGCGCTTCGGCGGTGCATATGAATGTGTTCGGCCTGAACCCGGTGGTGGTGTTCGGCACCGACGAGCAGAAGGGCCGCTTCCTGCCGCCGCTGATCGCCGGCCAGGAGAAGGCCTGCTTCGGCGTGACAGAGCCCGACGCGGGCCTGGACACCACCAAGCTCAAGACCTTTGCGCGCAAGGTGCCGGGCGGCTATTCGGTGAGCGGGCGCAAGATCTGGATCTCGACCGCGCAGGTGGCCGACCGCATGCTGCTGCTGGCGCGCACCACGCCGCTGGAGTCGGTGAAGAAGTCGACCGAAGGGCTGTCGCTGTTCTACACCAAAGTCGACCGCAGCAAGATCGAGATTCGCGAGATCGACAAGATGGGCCGCGCCGCCGTCGATACCAACATGCTGTTTATCGACGACCTGTTCATCCCGGAGGAAGACCGCATCGGCGAAGAGGGCAGGGGCTTCGAATACATCCTGCACGGACTGAACCCGGAACGCATCCTGATCGCTGCCGAGGCCATCGGCCTGGGCCGCGCGGCGCTGGCCATCGCCACGCAGTACGCCAAGGAGCGCGTGGTGTTCGGCCGTCCCATCGGCATGAACCAGGGCGTGCAGCATCCGCTGGCGCAGGCCTGGATGCAGCTGGAGTCGGCCAACCTGATGATGCTCAAGGCCGCGGCGCGCTATGACGCCGGCCAGTCCTGCGGCGCCGAGGCCAACACGGCGAAGTACCTCGCCGCCGAGGCTGGCCATAACGCGTGCCAGACCGCGATCCTGACGCTGGGCGGCATGGGCTACTCGCGCGAGTACCGCGTCGAGCGGCTGCTGCGCGAGTCCTATATTCCGCGCATCGCGCCGGTCAGCCCGCAGCTGATCATGTGCTTTATCGCCGAGCGCGTGCTGGGTTTGCCCAAGTCGTACTGAGCGGGAGCGACGATGCCAAACGAGCAAGCGCAGGCAAGCGCGGCCACCGGGCCGCTGGCCGGCATCCGCGTGATCGACATGACCTCGGTCGCGATGGGCCCGTATGCCACCCAGATCCTCGGCGACATGGGCGCCGAAGTCATCAAGGTCGAGCCGCCCGCCGGCGATGTGTTCCGCCACGCCGAGCCGGCGCGGCACGCGGCCATGGGCGCCAGCTTCCTGAACCTGAACCGCAACAAGCAGTTCGTGGTGCTGGACGTGAAGCAGCCCGATGACCTCGCCGCGCTGAAAGCCCTGATCGCCACGGCCGATGTCTTTGTCTCCAACGTGCGGCCGCAGTCGCTGCGCAAGCTTGGGCTGGACTATGCGTCGCTGCGCGTGGACCATCCGCGGCTGATCTACTGCGGCGCTTATGGCTATTCGGAAGAGGGTCCCTACGCAGGCGCGCCGGCCTTCGACGACATCATCCAGGCGCGCAGCGGCATGGCGCAGTTCCAGGGTGCGAACTCGAACGAAGGCCCGCAGTACGTCAACACCATCCTGGCCGACAAGGTGGCCGGGCTGACCGTGGCCTACGCGATCCCGATGGCGCTGTACGAGCGCGAGCGTTCCGGCCAGGGCCAGGCCATCGAGGTGCCGATGTTCGAGACGCTGGTGTCTTTCCTGGCCGCGGAGCAGCTGGCCGGACAGACCTTTGTCCCATCGCTCGGGCAGGCCGGCTATCCGCGCGTGATGTCGGCGCACCGCAAGCCCTATCGCACGCGCGACGGACATATTGCGCTGCTGCCCTATACCAGCGCCCAATGGCTGCGTTTTTTCGATGTGTCAGGCCATGCGGAGCTGGCGCAGGATCGGCGCTATGCCACACCGGCCGCGCGCAGCGCCAATATCGACGCGCTCTACGCCACGCTGGCCGAGATCGTCGCGCAGCGCACCACGGCCGAATGGCTGGACCTGCTGCGTGATGCCGATATCCCGCACAGCGAAGTGCCGCATTTCGACAGCCTGGCCGACGACCCGCACCTGCGCGCCACCGGCATGATGTTCGAATACGACCATCCCAGCGAAGGCCGGCTGCGTGGCGTGGGCATCCCGACGCGCTTCTCGCGCACGCCCGGCAATATCCGCAGCTGGCCGCAGGCGTTGCCCGGGCCAGGCGGCGCGGAGGGCGGCTGACACCCTTGCCGGCCGACTCCGCCGCGTACAATCCCGGCCAACAGATATTGAAGTCGAGGAAGCCAACGATGGCAGAACACGAACCGGCAGAAAAATCGGGTCACGCCAGCGTCAAGACCGCGCTGCGCGTGATCGAGATCATGGAGATCTATGCGCGCGAAGGGCGCTCGCTGACGCTGACCGAGCTGGCCAGGCTGCTGGGCGCGCCGATGTCGAGCTGCCTGGGGCTGATCCGCACGCTGGCCTCGCTCGGCTACCTGTACGAGACCGGCCGCCGCCAGGGCTACTACCCGACGCGCCGTCTGCTCGACATTGCCCAGCGCATCGCCCGCAACGACCCGCTGCTCGAACGCGTGCAGCCGGTGCTGGAATCGCTGCGCGACACCACCGGCGAAACCGTGATCTTCGGCAAGCTCCAGGATGACGGCCGCGTGCTGTACCTGGAGGTGCGGGAGTCCGGCAATCCGGTGCGCTATATCGCCGCGCCGGGCGAGCTGCGCGATGCGCACGTGAACTCGATCGGCCGCGCCATCCTTGGCACGATGCCGGCGGACAGCCGCGCCGAACTGCTGGCTGGCGTGTCGTTTGCCTCGCGCACGGGGCGCACGGTGGACTCGCTGCGCGTTTTCGAAGCCGCCATGCAGCAATGGCAGGCGCAAGGCTGGTATCCGAACTTTGGCGAGTCGTTTCCTGACCTCGGCGCGATCGCCATCCCGGTGGCCATTGGGGGCGTGACCTATGGCATGTCCGTGGCGGGGCCGCTGCATCGGATCGAGGCCAATGCCGACGCCATTGTCGTGGCGCTGAAGGCTGCTGGCGGTTCGCTGCAGGGATAAATGGGAGAGGGCAGGCGTTGCGGCGGCCCGCAGGCTGTCGTGACGGCTGTCGAGGGAGGACAAGATCGAAGCGCGTTGCGCGAACCGAAGCCCAAAACGAAAAAGCCCGGTGCGTTTGCACCGGGCTTCCGTATCGGTTGGCTCCCCGACCTGGGCTCGAACCAGGGACCTGCGGATTAACAGTCCGTCGCTCTACCGACTGAGCTATCGGGGAACAGCTGAGAAAGAGATTATAGCCAGTTTCTCTTTTCTTCGTCAACACCTTTTCGACATTTTGTTCTTGTCAGAAGGTCTCTGGAAGCTTCCGGCTTGCTGCCTGCCGTACGGTGCGAAGGGCATCTCTGCCGGCTTCGTGCCGCCGTGTCGAACAGCGAGGCCGCATTATAGCTACGGTTTTGGGTTTGTGCCAGAAAAAAACCGCCTCGCGGCGGTTTTTTTCTGCGGCACTCGCTCGGCTCAGTCGAACACCGGCGAATCCACGCCGAGGATCTTGTGCAGCTTCGGCGAGGTGGTGGTGTACTGCATGTGGATTTTCTTCTCGGGGAAGATATACGGCGCGGCACCGAACGCGGCCAGCGCGGCCTCGTGGAAGCCCGACAGGATCAGCTTCTTCTTGCCGGGGTAGGTGTTGATGTCGCCCACAGCGAAGATGCCCGGGATATTGGTCTCGAACTTCTCGGTGTCCACCTTGATCTGCTTGCGCTCCAGGTCCAGGCCCCATTCGGCGATCGGGCCGAGCTTGGGCGACAGGCCGAAGAACACCAGCAGGTCATCCACCGGCAGGCGGCGGGTCACGCCGTCGGCGCCCGTCACCTTGATCTCGGTGAGCACGCCGTCCTTCTCTTCATAGCCGCCGACCTGGCCGACCAGGAACTGCATTTCCATCTGTTCGCATAGTTCCTTCATCTTGGCGACCGAGGCCGGCGCGGCGCGGAAGCCGTCGCGGCGGTGGATCATCACCACCGACTCGGTCTTGCCGACCAGGTCCAGCGTCCAGTCCAGCGCCGAGTCACCGCCGCCGATGATCACCAGGTTGCGGCCATGGAAGCGGCTCGGGTCCTTGACGCGGTAGAACAGCTGCTTGCCGTCGAACTTGTCGATGCCCTCGACCTTCAGTGTGCGTGGCTGGAACGAACCCACGCCCGCGGCGATAAAGATGGTCTTGGTGATGAAGCGGGTTCCGAGCGAGGTCTCGACGAAGAAGCGGCCGTCTTCGCGGCGCTCCACGACGGCGACTTCCTGGCCCAGGTGGAAGGTGGGCTCGAACGGCTCGATCTGCTTGAGCAGGTTGTCGGTCAGTTCCTGGCCGGTGCAGATGGGCACCGCCGGGATGTCGTAGATGGGCTTGTCCGGATAGAGCTCCACGCACTGGCCGCCGACCACCTTCAGGGAATCGATGACATGTGCCTTGATTTCGAGCAGGCCCAGTTCAAAGACCTGGAACAGGCCCACCGGGCCGGCACCGACGATCAGCGCATCGATCTCCTGCGGCTGGCCGCCTGCAGGGCTGCCGCCGTCGACCTGCTTGGTCGTGTCGGCGACGGGATTTGGAATGCTCAAGTCCATATTCGTCCTGATACGTTTGCGTGGGCCGCTTGTGCCCGGTGTTGCGGAAAGCGCGTGGGGATGGCTTTCTTGTTCTGTCAGCGCTGCAGGTACTGCAGCTTGTCAGTGGCGTCCTTCCACTCCTCGGCCTCGGCCAGCGGGGCCTTGGTCTTGGTGATGGAGGGCCAGTTGCGGGCCAGCTCGGCGTTCAGGTCGATGAACTGCTGCTGGTCGCCCGGCACGTCTTCCTCGGCGTAAATGGCGTTCACCGGGCATTCGGCCACGCACACGGCGCAGTCGATGCACTCATCCGGGTCGATAGCCAGGAAGTTGGGGCCTTCGCGGAAACAATCGACCGGACACACGTCAACGCAGTCTGTGTAGCGGCAACGGATGCAGGATTCGGTGACAACGTGAGTCATTTCGGTTCCAGGAAAACAGGTCGGCTTTTAATGGGAAACTGTGGGGCCGCTTCTTGCCGGCGGACGCCGCATCCACCGCATGGTGCCGCATGGCAGCATGGGCTGGGCGAGCGCCGGCCGAGGCCTTTCGGAAAGCGATATTGTAGCCGAGGCTTCTGGCAAGAATAGCGGGTCTATATAGCCGGATCAGATAGTTTTCTTATTTCTTTATGTACTTTTGATTTAACGCATGGCGGCCAGCTGGCACGTCGGCCCGCCAGCGGGCATGATGAGGCCGCCAGCAGTCACTTGCATCCGTGCCGGGAGACCCGTATGCCACGCCAGCCTTGCCTTGCCAGCCTGCGGCACCATGCCGCGATGCGCCGGATCTTCGCCCCCATTGCTGTGCTGCTGACGGCATTTCTGGCGCCGATCGGGTCGGTTGCCGCCCAGACCCTGGCCCAGTCGCCGGGAATGGCCGACAGCGTGGTGTCGCGCCTGGTGGCGTGGCGCGCGCGTACCGATGCGCCGGTCGCGCTGCCGGCGCTGACCGCGTTCGACTGGGACCACTTCAGCGTGACCGATTCGCCCGCGGGCGATGCCATTGCCCATTGCGGCCGGGCCGGCCTGATGCCGTGCGGGCCGCAACTGCAGCCGCAGCCGGACGACCGGGTGCAGGTGCTGCGCTTCGAGCGCGCCGGGACCCTGGTCTACACCGAGCGCATCATGGCCGGCGACGGCGCCTTTGCCGAGCCGCTGCCGCAGCGGGTGCCGCGCGCCGCCGCCACGCTGGTGTCGTGCCCCGGTACCGACGGCCGCCAGTTGTGGTGCCTGCAGGGCAGGGCCAGGGGCAGGGAGGCGCCGCGGCAGCCACAGCCCTTCCTCGATGGTGGTTGAGCGGCAAGAGTGGCCGGGTGCGGCCAGACTTCGGTTAGCATGACGTACTGACCCGGCATCGCCGTCTGGCCCGCTATGATCATCCCGTCCCTGCTCGACACCGACCTGTACAAATTCACGATGATGCAGGTGGTGCTGCATCAGTTCCCGCAGGCGCAAGTGGAATACCGCTTCAAGTGCCGCAACGCGGGCGTCGATCTGACGCCCTATATCGATGAGATCCGCGCCGAGGTGGCACACCTGTGCCAGTTGCGCTTCACCGACGACGAGCTCGCCTACCTGCGCGGCCTGCGCTTTATCAAGAGCGATTTCGTCGACTTCCTCGGCCTGTTCCACCTGAACGAGAAATATGTCTCGGTGCGGCCGTCCCCGCAGGGCAACGGCGAGATCGAGATCTCGATCATCGGCCCGTGGCTGCATACCATCCTGTTCGAAGTGCCGGTCCTGGCGATCGTCAACGAGGTCTATTTCCGCCGCACCCAGCCCAGGCCCGACCAGGCCGAAGGCCGCCGCCGGCTGGACCACAAGCTGGCCTTGCTGAAGACGCCCGAGCTGGCCGATTGCGTGATCGCTGACTACGGCACGCGCCGGCGCTTTTCGCGCGAATGGCAGGAAGAGGTGCTGCTGACCATGCGGCGCCTGCTCGGGCCGCAGCTGGCCGGCACCAGCAACGTCCACTTTGCCCGCCTGCACAATATGGTGCCGCTGGGCACGATGGCGCATGAATACCTGCAGGCCTGCCAGGCACTGGGCCCGCGGCTGCGCGATTCGCAGGTGTACGCGCTGGAGCGCTGGGCGCGCGAGTACCGCGGCGACCTGGGCATCGCGCTGTCGGATACCTACGGCTTCGATGCCTTCCTGCGCGACTTCGACCTGTATTTCTGCAAGCTCTTCGACGGCGTGCGCCATGATTCCGGCGACCCGATGCTGTGGGGCGAGCGCATGGTCGCCCACTATGCCGCCAACCGCGTCGACCCGCGCACCAAGACGCTGATCTTCAGCGACAGCCTCGACATCCCGCGCGTGATCGAGCTGTACGAGCGCTTCCATGGCCGCTGCCGGCTGGCCTTTGGCGTCGGCACCAACCTGACCAACGACCTTGGCTATACCCCGCTGCAGATCGTGATCAAGATGGTGCGCTGCAACGGGCAGCCGGTGGCCAAGCTGTCGGACACGCCGGAAAAGACCATGTGCGACGATCCCGGCTACCTGTCCTACCTGCGCCAGGTGTACTCGGTTCAGCCCGCGGCGTAGCAAAATTCAACACCTTGCGCCGGCCATCGCATGCTCTGCATGCGGCGGGCGCCACTATAATCGGCGCATCGCGCGTTCGCCGCGCTTTGCGCTTCTCCAGCCAGGCCTTATGGAAACCAACGACGCCCGCGACCGCATCTTTGCCCGCATCCGTGCTGCCCAGGGCAGGCCGACCCGGCCGAGCGCGGGCGAGCGCGAGGCCGTGGCCGACTACCTGGCGCGCCACCCGCAGGGCCCGCGCCCGGCGGTGGCCGCCGACCTGGCCGAGGCCTTCCTGACGCAGGCCCAGCGCATGGCCTCGACCGTCGACCGCGTGGCGAGGATGGACGAGGTGCCCGCCGCCACCGCGCGCTTTCTCGACAGCCTGAACCTGGTCCACCGTGCCGTGGCCTGGGATGCGCTGGGCCCGCTGCCGTGGCAGGCCGCGGGGCTGGCGGTGGAATGCCGACCGCCGGTGCGCGAGGTCGAGGCCGACCACGATCATGGCGACCTGGTCGGCATCACCGGCTGCTTCTGCGCGATTGCCGAGACCGGCTCGCTGATGCTGCTGTCGGGCCCGGCCACCTTTGCCTCGGCCGCGCTGCTGCCCGAGACCCACTTGGCGGTGGTGCCGCGCTCGCGCATCGTCGCCGGCCTGGAAGACGCCTTTGCGCTGGTACGCAGCGAGCGCGGCGAACTGCCGCGCGCCACCAATATCATCAGCGGGCCTTCGCGCACGGGCGATATCGAGCAGACCATCGTGCTCGGCGCCCATGGCCCGTACCGCGTGCATGTGATCCTGGTCGACGAGGCCTGAACCCGCGGCTTTTGCCGCACGGAATGCGATGCACCACCCATGCCGGAAGCTCCGGGGCAAGAGGTGCTTGAATTACACTTGCAGGCTTGCCTGCGTGCCGCGGCTTCGTGCCGGCGGTGCGCCAATGAATGCTGCATTCCCGAGGAGATCCTGCCTGATGCGACGTGCCTCCGTGCTGTTGCCGCTGCTGGCCGTGCTGGCCGCCTTTCCCGCCGTCGGCCGTGCCGCGGACCTTGACGGGGCGTCGCTGTCCTCGCTGTGGGGGCTGCCGTTCGCCGGCATCCTGCTGTCGATCGCGGTGTGGCCGCTGGTTGCACCCAAGTTCTGGCACCACCACTACGGCAAGATCGCCGCGGGCTGGGGGCTGCTGTTCCTGCTGCCGTTCGCGGCAGCGTTCGGCACGCATGCGGCCGCGGCCAGCGCGGTGCACGCGCTGCTGGCCGAGTACATCCCGTTCATCGTTCTGATCGCCTCGCTGTATATTGTGGCCGGCGGCATCTGCGTGCGCGGCAACCTGCACGGCACGCCCGGGCTCAATACCGGCATCCTGGCGCTGGGCACGCTGCTGGCCAGCTTCATGGGCACCACCGGCGCGGCCATGCTGCTGATCCGGCCGCTGCTGCGCGCCAATGACAACCGCCGCCACGTGGCGCACGTGGTGGTGTTCTTTATCTTCCTGGTGGCCAATGCCGGCGGCTCGCTGACGCCGCTGGGCGATCCGCCGCTGTTCCTGGGCTTCCTGAAAGGCGTGGACTTCTTCTGGACCATGCGCAACATCTTTCCGGAGACGGTCTTTATCTGCGTGGTGCTGCTGGGGCTGTTCTACCTGCTCGACCGTCACTACTACCGGAACAAGGAAGAGGAACTGCCGCCGCGCAGCGACCCCACGCCGGACTCGGGCGGCATCGCCATCGAGGGCAAGTTCAACTTCGTGCTGCTGCTCGCCGTGATCGGCCTGGTGCTGATGAGCGGGCTGTGGCAGCCGGGCATTTCGTTCGATGTCCTGGGCACCGAGGTGCCGCTGCAGGCCGCGGTACGCGATGCGCTGCTGGTGGTGGTGGCGGTGGTGTCGCTGCTGGTGACGCCGCAGACGGCGCGCACCGGCAATGAATTCAACTGGGAGCCGATCCTGGAGGTCGGCAAGCTCTTTGCCGGCATCTTCCTGACCATCATCCCGGTCATCGCCATGCTCAAGGCCGGCACCGACGGCGCCTTTTCCGGCGTGATCCGCGCGGTCAGCGACAGCAACGGCCAGCCGGTCGACAGCATGTACTTCTGGGCCACCGGCCTGCTGTCGTCGTTCCTGGACAACGCGCCGACCTACCTGGTGTTCTTCAACACCGCCGGCGGCGACGCGGCCACGCTGATGACGCGCGATGCCTCGACCCTGGCCGCGATCTCGGCCGGGGCCGTGTTCATGGGCGCCAATACCTATATCGGCAATGCCCCCAACCTGATGGTCAAGGCCATTGCCGAGAACCGCGGCGTGCGCATGCCGAGCTTCTTCGGCTACATGCTGTATTCGGGCATCTTCCTGATGCCGCTGTTCGTCATCATGACCTTCCTTTTCTTCCGAGTGTGATGCCATGAAGCCGTCTGTCCTGGTAACCCGCGCCATCTATCCCGAAGTCATCGCGCACCTGGCGCAGTATTTCGATGTCGACGACAACCAGCAGGACGCGGTGCTCGACGCCGCCGCGCTGAAGGCGCGCCTGGCGGGCAAGGCCGGCGTGCTGGCCAACGCCGCCGACCGCATCGACGGCGACGTGGTCGCCGCTCTGCCGGCGCTGCGCGCGGTGTGCAATATGGCGGTCGGCTACAACAACCTGGACGTGCCGGCGCTGACGGCCGCCGGCATCGTCGCCACCAATACGCCGGACGTGCTGACCGAGACCACCGCCGACTTCGGCTGGGCCCTGCTGATGGCCACCGCGCGCCGCGTGACCGAGGCCGAGCACTACCTGCGCGCCGGCAAGTGGCAGCGCTGGAGCTACGACATGCTGGTCGGCATGGACCTGTACGGAAGCACGCTCGGCATCCTCGGCATGGGCCGCATCGGCCAGGCGCTGGCGCGCCGCGCGAGCGGCTTTGGCATGAGCGTGCTGTACCACAACCGCAGCCAGCTGCCGGCGGACACCGAGCGCGCGCTCAACGCGCGCTATGTCAGCAAGGAAGACCTGCTGCGCCAGTCCGACCACCTGCTGCTGGTGCTGCCCTATGGCCCGCAGAGCCACCACGCCATCGGCGCCGCCGAGCTGGCACTGATGAAGCCGACCGCGACGCTGGTGAACCTGGCGCGCGGCGGCATCGTCGACGATGCCGCGCTGGCGCAGGCGCTGCGCGACAAGCGCATCTTCGGCGCCGGCCTGGATGTGTTCGAGGGCGAGCCCAGCGTCAATCCGGATCTGCTGACGGTGCCCAACGTCGTGCTCACGCCGCATATCGCCAGCGCCTCCGAGAAGACCCGCCGTGCGATGGCGATGCTGGCCGCCGACAACCTGATCGCCGCGCTCGACCAGGGCCCGCAGGCCGGCCATCCGCCCACCGTGATCAACCCCGACGTCATGTCGCGGCGCCGCTAAGCCTGCCATCCACCTGTTTCCTGCTGCATGACCCTGATTCCGTTCCTGACGCTGGCCGTGGCGCTGCTCGCGGTCGTCCTGCTGGTCATCGTCCTGCTGCGCCAGCAGGCTGCCTCGCCGGGGGCCGAGCTTGGCCGGCAACTGGCCGACATGCGCGCGGAAAGCGCGCGCGGCATGGAGCGGCTGGAGCGGGAGTTGCGCACCGACGTGGCCGACGCCGCGCGCGGCAGCCGCGACGAGTCGGCGCAGCAGATGCTGCGCTTCCAGCAGGCGCTGTCGTCGCAGCTGACGGGCATCGCCACGCTGCAGAACAACCAGATCGACACCTTCGCGCAGCAACTGGCCAAGCTGACCGAGACCAACACCCAGCAGCTCGAGCAGGTGCGCCAGCACCTGATGCTGCAGGCCCAGCAGGCGCGCGACGAGCAGGCCGGCACGCTGCGCCGCTTCGGCGACGGGCTGCAGCAGCAGCTGGCGCAGATGTCCGAAGCCAACGAGCGGCGCCTGGCCGAAGTGCGCGCCACGCTGGAGAAGAAGCTGCAGGATATCGAGGCCAACAACGCCGCCAAGCTTGAGGAAATGCGCCGCACTGTCGACGAGAAGTTGCATGCCACGCTGGAGCAGCGCCTGGGCGAGTCCTTCCGGCTGGTGTCGGACCGGCTCGAGCAGGTGCACCGCGGCCTGGGCGAGATGCAGGTGCTGGCGCAGGGCGTGGGCGACCTGAAGAAGGTGCTGACCAATGTGAAGTCGCGCGGAACCTGGGGCGAAGTCCAGCTGGAAATGCTGTTGGAGCAGATGCTGACGCCGGAGCAGTACGGCAAGAATGTCGAGACCGTGCGCAACTCGGGCGCGCGGGTGGAGTTCGCGATCCGGCTGCCGGGCAAGGCCGCGGGTGGCGACAATGCGCCGGTCTGGCTGCCGGTCGACGCCAAGTTTCCCAAGGAACAGTACGAGCGCCTGGTGGACGCGCAGGAGCGGGGCGACCCGGACGGCGTGCTCGCTTTTGGCCGCGAACTGGAAGTGGCGCTGCGGCGCGAGGCTCAGACCATCGCCGAGAAATACCTGTCGCCGCCCCAGACCACGGATTTCGCCATCCTGTTCCTGCCGACCGAGGGGTTGTACGCCGAGGTGCTGCGGCGTCCGGGCCTGACCGACCTGATGCAGCGCGACTACCGTGTGACCGTGGCCGGACCGACCACGCTGACCGCGCTGCTGAACAGCCTGCAGATGGGTTTCCGCACGCTGGCGCTGGAGAAGCGCTCAAGCGAGGTGTGGGAGGTGCTGGGCGCGGTCAAGACCGAGTTCGGCAAGTTCGGCGACGTGCTGGCCAAGACCCGCGATACGCTGGAACGCGCCGCGCGCAACATCGAGCAGGCCGAAGTGCGCACGCGCCAGATGGCGCGCAAGCTGCGTACGGTGGAAGCGCTGCCGGGCGAGGCCGCGCAGCAGGTGCTTGGCCTCAATGCAGCAGAAGCGGCGGACGCGCCGGAGGCCGCCGAAGACAACGGCGGCTGAACGCGCGGCAGGGAAGGGGTCAGGGCAAGCCCCCGCGGGGGCTTGCGGATTGCTGCCGGCCTGGGCGTCGGCGCGCTGCTCAGCGCTCGTCTTCGGGCGCCAGTTCGCGCACGTGGACTTCAATGCCGCCGAAGCGGGCGGCCACCCAGTTGTAGGCCTTGCAGGCCAGCCACAGCAGGCCGAAGCCGATCAGCGCATTCAGGATGATTGCGCTGAAGACCGTGATGGCGGGCAGGTCACCGTAGCGGACGAAGGTGACAAACAGGCCCAGCGACACGATCGGCAGCGAGAAGCACAGGTAGACCAGCACCAGCGCGCGGGCGGTCTTGACGGGGTGGAGGTAGGCGATCTCCTGATTCATGACGGGGGATACTCGAATGGTTCTGAATCGTGCGCCAAGTGTAGCGATTGGCCGATGCCAAGCATAGCCCGCCGGCGGCGGGGGCGGGCGAAAGCCCCGTGCCGGCTGTGCTATGGCCGCAAATGTGCGGCACAAAAACGACACATTGCTACCGGCGTGTGGCAAGCGCTTGCGTGCAGCGCCTGCCGGTCCGGCTAGACCAGTCCGTCGAACAGCATCACCTCGACCGCATCGCCGGCCTTGACCGAGTCCTGTTCATGGCCGAGCACGATAAAGCAGTTGGCCTCGCTCATCGAGCGCAGCACGCCCGAGCCCTGCTGGCCGGTGATACGCACTTCCCACTGGCCGTCGCCGGCGCGCGCCAGGATGCCGCGCTGGTACTCGGTGCGGCCGGGCTTCTTGCGGATGGCTTGCGCGCTGCGCACGCGCAGCAGCGGCAGCGGTGCCACGCTGGCGCCCATCAGCCGCTGCAGCGCGGCGCGCACGAAGTGGTAGAAGGTGACCATCACCGCCACCGGGTTGCCCGGCAGCCCGAACAGCAGCGCGTCGCGGCCGTTGGAATTGATGCGGCCGAAGGCCATCGGCCGGCCCGGGCGCATCGCGATCTTCCAGAACGTGACATCGCCCAGGCGCGCCATGATCTGCTTGGTGTAATCGGCCTCGCCGACCGAGACGCCGCCGGAGGTGATGACCGCGTCGGCGGTCTCGCAGGCGGTGCGGAAGGCGGCTTCGAGCGCCTCGGGGTTGTCGCGTACCACGCCCATATCGAGAAGGTCGACGTTCATCCGGCGCAGCATGCCGTGCAGCGTATAGCGGTTGGAGTCATAGACGCAGCCGGGATCGAGCGGCTCGCCGATCGAGCGCAGCTCGTCGCCGGTGGAGAAGAACGCGACGCGCAGGCGCCGGCGCACGCGCACCTCGGCCACGCCCAGCGAGGCCAGCAGGCCCAGGTCGGCCGGCTGGAGGATGCGCCCGGCCTGCAGCGCGGCCTGGCCGCGCGCCAGGTCTTCGCCGCGCAGGCGCCGGTTGTCGCCGGTGCGCACGCAGTCGGCGGCAAAGCGGATGCGCGCGCCGTCGTCCACGGCTTCGACGAATTCCTGCGGCACCACGGTGTCGCAGCCGGCCGGCATCACCGCGCCGGTCATGATGCGCACCGCCTGCGCCGCCGTGGGCGCCAGCGCCCCGGCGCCGCCGGCGAAGGCGCTGCCGATGACTTCCAGCTCGACCGTGGCGGTCTGCGCGGCAGCCAGCGCGGCACCCTGGAAGGCATAGCCGTCCATTGCCGAGTTGTCATGCGCCGGCACGTCGATGGCCGAGACGATGTCCTCGGCCAGCACGCGGTCCAATGCGCTGCGGATCGGCAACTGCTCGACGCCGCGCACCGGCTCGACCACCTCGCCGATGATGCGGTTGGCCTGGTCCACCGGCAGGGCGGTGGGGTCGTAGTCGGAAAGGCAGGAGATGACGGATTGCAGGGTGGGCATGGTGGCTCAGCGCGTTTCGTGCGTGCGCAGTTCGTCCAGGGTGTTGATATTGGCAAAGGCCGCGGCGTCGTCGAACAGCACTTCGGCCAGGCGGTGCGAGGCGGCCCAGGTCTCGATCTTGCGGCCGCCGCCGGAAAGATAAGCCACCAGGCTGTCGAGCGCACTGACCGGCATCAGGCAGAACACAGGTTGGGTCTGGCGCCGGCCGTCTTCGTCCAGCGTGACGGGGATCGCCAGGTCCGCGCCTTCGGCCTCGATCGCCTGCGCCAGGCGTGCCACCAGGTCGGTCGGCAGGAACGGCGAATCGCAGGGCGCGGTCACCATCCACGGCGTGGCGCATTGCTCCAGGCCGGCCAGCATCCCCGCCAGCGGGCCGGCAAAGTCGGGCACGGTGTCGGTGTAGACCGGCACGCCGAAGGACTCATAGGCGGCCAGGTTGCGGTTGGCATTGATCATCAGCCCGCCCACCTGGGGGGTAAGCCGCATCATCGTGTGCATGGCCATCGGCGTGCCGCGCAGGGGCTGCAGGCCCTTGTCGGTGCCGCCCATGCGGCTGCCCCTGCCGCCTGCGAGGATCAGGCCGGTGATGTCGTCGCGTACAATCATGGATTGTGTGTGCGGCGGGGTCAGCCGCCGATATAGGACATCTCGATCTTGCGCTCGGCACGCCTGGCGCGCACCCTCGGGTCGCTGCGCTGCTCGGAATAATTGTCGGTGCGGCCCTGCCACACCTGCGCAATCGCATTGGAGATTTCCAGGTCGCTGTAGCCGCCGCGCAGCAGCGCGCGCAGGTCGAAGCCTTCGGTGGCGAACAGGCACAGGTAGAGCCGGCCTTCGGTGGACAGCCGGATGCGGCTGCAGTCGCCGCAGAAGGCGTGGGTGACGCTGGAGATCACGCCGACCTCGCCGCTGCCGTCGCGGTAGCGCCAGCGCTCGGCGGTTTCGCCGGAGTAGTTGGCCTGCACCGGTTCGAGCGGGAATTCCGCATCGATGCGCTTGACCACCTCGGCGGACGGCAGCACTTCATCCATCTGCCAGTGGTTGCTGGCGCCCACGTCCATGAACTCGATAAAGCGCAGGATGATGCCGCTATTGCGGAAGTGGCGCGCCATCGGCACGATTTCCTGGTCATTGGTGCCGCGCTTGACCACCATGTTGACCTTGATCGGCGCCAGCCCCACGGCCTGCGCGGTCTCGATGCCGTGCAGCACGTCGGCGACGGCGAAGTCCACGTCGTTCATGCGGCGGAAGGTGGCGTCGTCGATCGCGTCCAGGCTGACGCTGACCCGCGTCAGTCCCGCGTCGCGCAGGGCGCGCGCCTTGCGCGCCAGCAGCGAGGCGTTGGTGGTGAGCGTCAGGTCCAGCGGCTTGCCCGAGACCGTCTCGATCTTCGCCAGCATCTCCACCAGGTGCTCGATATTCTTGCGCAGCAGCGGCTCGCCGCCGGTCAAGCGGATCTTCTCGACGCCGTGGGCGACGAACAGGCGCGCGGTGCGTTCGATCTCCTCGAAGCTCAGCAGCTCGGAGTGCGGCAGGAAGGTGTAGTCCTTGTCGAAGACTTCCTTCGGCATGCAGTACACGCAGCGGAAGTTGCAGCGGTCCGTCACCGAGATGCGCAGGTCATGCAGCGGCCGGCCGCGGGTGTCCGCCACCAGGCCGGTCGGGGGAGCCAGCTTGCCGGGAATGCTGGGCGTCATCGAGCGGTAGCGATGGTCGCGCAGGTCGAAAATCGGAATGACGGATTCGGTCATGGCCTGTGGGTGGGCACGGCGTCCGGGGAGCGGCCTGGCGGCGGGGCCAAATCAGGGGCGCTCGAGGACCGGATGCATTCTGCTGCCATTCTAGCCGAGGCGGGGGCGGGGCACCCGCATCCCCCGGTGATGGCGGGGATTCATCCGGGCGGCGGCCCATGAAAAAAGGGGACGGCGTGGCCGTCCCCTTCCTGCTTTGGCTGCGGTGCAGCGGCAACGCTTACTGCTGCGATGCCATCTCCACTTCGCGGCCACCGGTTTCCACCAGGATCATCGGACCGTGGGGCAGCGGCGGCAGCGCCTTGCGCTCGCGCTGCACGCGCGGGGCGGGCGCGATGCGGGCGGCGGCTTCCTGGGCCGAACGCAGCTTGTCGCTGTCGGTATGGACCCATTGCAGGCCGGCGGTGGCCAGCATCGATTCCAGGTTCTCCAGCGCTGCGGGGGTGGCCGGCGCTGCTGCAACGACCGGGGTTGCCGGGGTGAACACCTCGGCCGGTGCGGCTTCGGCCACAGGGGCGATGACCGGTGCAGCGGCAGGTGCCGGCACCACCGGAGCCGCTTCGACGGCCACGCTTGCGGTGGTCTCGACGATCGCTTCGGCGGCAACGGCTTCCGTGACGGCGGCGGCGACCGGGGCAGCTTGCTCGGACGCGGGCTCGGCAACCGGCGCGGTCACCGGGGCTGCCTCGGCGACCGGCGCGGGCGTCACGTCTTCCGGCACGGCGATGCGGATCGCTTCGACGGCCTCGGCTGCTGCGGCCACGGCCACGGCAGCTTGCGGTGCGGGCTCGGCCGGCATGGCGGCTTCAGCGCGCACCGGGGCCACGCCTTCGGCAGCGGCGGCTTCTTCGTCGCCTTCGCCCTGGGCACCTTGCACCGACTCGTCGCGCTCGCGGCGATAGCGGTTGCGGCCACGGCGGTTGCGGCGGCGGCGCTCTTCGCCCTCAGCGGTCTCGGCGGCGCTTTCGGCACCTTCCGGCAGCTCGGCGCGGACGGCTTGCGTCTCTTCGGTCACGGCCTGCGGCAGCACGCCCAGCGCCTGGGCGGCGGCGATGGCTTCCGGCTGCGGTGCTTCACCGGCTTCGGCTTCGCGCAGTTCGCTGCGTTCGCGCTGGCGTTCACGCTGGCGCTCGCGGCGTTCCTGGTTGCGGTCGCGGCGGCCTTCCTGACGGCCCTCGACGCGCTCGCCCTGGGCGCGCTCGGCTTGCACCGCCTCGCCCTGGCGTGCCAGGGCCGGGGTGGCCTGGCCTTCACCTTGCTGGCGCGGCTGGCGGCCCTGGCGTTCGCCACGGCCCTCGCGTTGCTCGGCGCGCTCGGCACCCTGGCGTTCACCACGTTCCGCGCGCTCGGCACGGTCGCCGCGCTGGCCGCGGCCCTGGCGCTCGCCACGCTCCGCTCGCTCACCACGCTCCGCGCGGTCGCCACGCTCACCACGCTGGCCACGGCCTTCGCCGCGCTGGCCGCGCTCGCGCCGGCCTTCGGCGCTGCGGGCCTCAGTGGCAACCGCCGGCTTGGCCGGTTCCACCACCGGCGGGGTTGCCGGACGGGCACCGAACAGGCCCTTCAGCCAGGCGATGAAACCGCCGCTGACCACAGGCTGGGTGGCCGGCACGGGCGGGGCGACCGGGGCTTCCGGCTTGGGTGCGCGCTCGGGGCGCGGCACCGACACCGGGGCCGGTTGTTCCGGGGTGATGCCCTTGACCGCGGCTTCCTGGCGCGGCTTGGCTTCTTCCTTGCGGCGGCTGCTGTAGCTGGTGTCGGCTTCCAGTTCCTTGGCGGCGGCCTCGGCCATGCGGTAGCTGGCGGTGCTTTCTTCCAGGCGCGGGTCGTCGTGGCGCAGGCGCTCCAGCTTGTAGTGCGGCGTTTCCAGGTGCTTGTTGGGGATCAGCAGCACATTGACCTTGAAGCGCAGCTCGATCAGGTTGATTTCCTGGCGCTTCTCGTTCAGCAGGAAGGCGGCCACTTCCACCGGCACCTGGCAGTGGATCGCGGCGGTGTTTTCCTTCATCGCCTCTTCCTGGATGATGCGCAGCACCTGCAGGGCGGACGATTCGGTATCGCGGATATGGCCGGTGCCGTTGCAGCGCGGGCAAGTGATGTGCGAGCCCTCCGACAGGGACGGGCGCAGGCGCTGGCGCGACAGCTCCATCAGGCCGAAGCGGCTGATCTTGCCCATCTGCACGCGCGCGCGGTCGTGGCGCAGCGCGTCCTTCAGGCGCGTTTCCACGTCCTTCTGGGCCTTGCCCGACTCCATGTCGATGAAGTCGATCACGATCAGGCCGCCCAGGTCGCGCAGGCGCAACTGGCGGGCGATCTCGTCGGCGGCCTCAAGGTTGGTGCGCAGCGCGGTTTCCTCGATGTCGGCGCCCTTGGTGGCGCGGGCCGAGTTCACGTCCACGGAGACCAGCGCCTCGGTGTGGTCGATCACGATGGCGCCACCCGAGGGCAGCATCACCATGCGCGAGTAGGCCGACTCGATCTGGTGCTCGATCTGGAAGCGCGAGAAGAGCGGCACGTCGTCGCGGTACTTCTTCACGCGGTTCATGTTGTCAGGCATCACCACGCTCATGAAGGCGCGGGCCTGTTCGTAGATCTCGTCGGTGTCGATCAGGATCTCGCCGATATCCGGCTGGAAGTAGTCGCGGATGGCGCGGATGACCAGGCTCGATTCCAGGTAGATCAGCAGCGGGGCCTTGTTGTCGCCGGCGGCGCCGTCGATGGCCTTCCACAGTTGCAGCAGGTAGTTCAGGTCCCACTGCAGTTCCTCGGCCGAGCGGCCGATGCCGGCGGTCCGGGCGATGATGCTCATGCCTTCCGGCACGGTCAGCTGCGCCATGGTCTCGCGCAGTTCCTGGCGGTCCTCGCCCTCGATGCGGCGCGACACGCCGCCGCCGCGCGGGTTGTTGGGCATCAGCACCAGGTAGCGGCCGGCCAGCGAGATAAAGGTGGTCAGGGCCGCGCCCTTGTTGCCGCGCTCTTCCTTCTCGACCTGGACGATCAGTTCCTGGCCTTCATGCAGGGCATCCTGGATGCGCGCGTTGCGCACGTCGATGCCTTCCTTGAAGAAGGCGCGGGCTACTTCCTTGAACGGCAGGAAGCCGTGGCGTTCTTCGCCGTAGTTGACGAAGCAGGCTTCCAGCGAGGGTTCGATGCGGGTGATGACACCCTTGTAGATGTTGCCCTTGCGCTGTTCGCGCCCGGCAGTCTCGATGTCGATATCGATCAGTTTCTGACCGTCGACGATGGCGACGCGCAATTCCTCCTGTTGCGTCGCGTTGAACAGCATGCGTTTCATCGCAGTACCTCACTCCAGTGTCGCGGGTGGCACCGTCTGGGCGGTGTCCGCGGCGATCTATGGAGCACGCGAGGGAGCGAGCGAGGCGCGAGAATTGCCGGAAAGCGCCGCTGCGCGGGATAGGCGAGCGGCTGGGCGCGGGTGAAAGAGAGCGATGACGTCGGGGTAACGTCCGCGGGGCAGGAGAGAACACCGGAGGCTGCTCTTGCGCAGACATCCGGCGCGTTCCCGTGCCGGAGGCGATGCTGAACGCCGGCGCAACCGGCGCCGGCGGCATCGCGGCCGGCCGCGGAAGGCCTAGACGCGTCAAAGAGCAAATTTTTCGGACACGGCATGGTTGCCGTTGCTGCCTGACTACTCCTGGCGGGCGCACCTACTACTTCTTGGAATTCTGCGACCGGGCGCCGGTATTTCCAGTCAGGCGGCAGGCTAACCTGCCGGCCGGCACCGTTTCCCGGTGCGGGCAGGACTTCTCTCACCGAAGCGGATGCCGGCAGTGGCATCCGCCTTTAAATTCTGTTTTACCTGAACACTCAGTTCCCACGTCACCGCCTGCCTCGCCGAAGCCTCCTTTGGGCGACTTCCTGCATGCCGGCGGCACCGTGCGTGCTGCTTTTTACTGCCATTTGCCCGTCTGGCGCTTGGCGGAACGCAAAGTTGCGGGAGACGGGCGGGGTTGGCGGCAACCCCAAGTGTAGAATGCAAAAAATCCAGGAAAACTCGAAGATTAATCGCTTACACAGGTCTTGCGCTGCCGGCCACAAGCCGGGACAGCGAGGAAATTATATTGAAAATGAATGAGTTACGCCATCAAATTGAAAAGGCTGCCGAAGCTGCGCCGGCCAGCCCACAGGTGGCGTATGTCACGATTGACGAAGGCTCGGAAGGTCAGCGCATTGACAACTTCCTGCTGAAGGTGGCCAAGGGCGTGCCTAAGAGCCATATCTACCGGGTGCTGCGTTCGGGGGAAGTTCGCGTCAATAAGGGCCGGATCGATGCCACTTATCGCTTGCAGTCGGGTGATGTAGTGCGCATTCCGCCAATGCGGGTGGCGAATTCGGCGCAATCGGACAATGCCCAGCATGTGCCGGCGGGCGAGTTCCCGGTGCTGTTTGAAGATGCCCAGCTACTGGTGATCAACAAGCCGGCCGGCGTGGCCGTGCACGGCGGCTCGGGCGTGGCCTTCGGCGTGATCGAGCAATTGCGCCGGTCGCGGCCCCAGGCCAAGTTCCTGGAGCTGGTGCATCGGCTCGATCGCGAGACCTCCGGCATCCTGGTGCTGGCCAAGAAGCGCTCGGCGCTGGTCCACCTGCACGAGCAGATTCGCGGCAGCGCGATGGACAAGCGCTATTTCGCCTGCGTGGCCGGCGAATTTCCGAACGCGCGCCAGCACGTGAAGCTGCCGCTATATAGGTACAGCACGCCGGACGGCGAGCGCCGGGTGCGGGTGCAGGCCGACGGGCTGGCCTCGCACACCGTGTTCAACCGGGTCGAGGCCTTCCAGGGCTTCACCCTGCTGGAGGCCGAGCTGAAGACCGGCCGTACCCACCAGATCCGCGTCCACCTGGCCCACTCGGGTTTCCCGATCGTCGGCGACGAAAAATATGGCGACTTCTCGCTGAACAAGGCACTGGCGCGTTCTGGCGCGAGGCCGGGCCTCAAGCGCATGTTCCTGCACGCCCACCGGCTGGTGTTTATCCACCCGGCCACGGGCGAGCCGCTGGCGGTGGAAGCGCCGCTGCCCGACGAGTGCGTCGGATTCCTGCAACAATTGCGTGAACTGCATGCTCCGGAGTAGGGTAGTGCATCAAACGCCACAAGGACTTCCATGGCCAGGCAACAATTTGACCTGATCGTTTTCGACTGGGACGGGACGCTGATGGACTCGACCCCGACCATCGCCAAGTGCATCCAGCTTGCCAGCCGCGACCTGGGCCTGCCGGTGCCGGATGACCGCGCCGCCAGCCACGTGATCGGGCTGGGCCTGAAGGATGCGCTGTCTTACGCGGTGCCGACGCTGGACCCCGCCGACTACCCGCGCCTGGCCGAACGCTACCGCTACCACTTCCTCGCTCGCGATGCCGACCTTGTGCTGTTCGACGGCGTGCGCGAAATGCTGGAGACCCTGCGCGGCGAACACTATTTTCTTGGCGTGGCCACCGGCAAGACCCGCGTCGGCCTGCAGCGCGCGCTGGCCGCGAGCGGTCTGACCCGCCTGTTCGACGCCACGCGCTGTGCCGACGAGACCTTCTCCAAGCCGCACCCGGCCATGCTGCACGAACTGACCCGCGAACTGGGCCAGGACGTGGAGCGCACGGTGATGGTCGGCGACACCACCCATGACCTGCAGATGGCGGCCAATGCCGGCGCCAAGGGGATTGGCGTGTGCTATGGTGCACATCCCGCAGATTCGCTGCGCGCGATGGCGCCGGTGCATTGCGCGACTTCCATCCCCGACCTGACCGACTGGCTGCTGGCCCATGCCTGAGGCAGCGGCCGGCCAGGCGCCGGTGCGGCTGTGCGCCGCCGAGGACCTGGAGGAAGGCGGCCTGGGTGTGCGCTTCTCGGTGGCGCTGGACCAGCGCGAGATCGGCGCCTTCGTGGTGCGTTTCGACGGCGCCGCGCACGGCTACCTGAACCAGTGCGCCCATGTGCCGATGGAACTGGACTGGCAGGAAGGCCGGTTCTTCGATGCCTCGGGCCTATACTTGATGTGCGCCACACATGGCGCGGTTTATGTGCCGGACAGCGGCGAGTGCGTCGGCGGCCCCTGCCGCGGTGCATCGCTGGCCAAGCTGCGCATCGAGGAGCGCGACGGCCAGGTCTACTGGCTACCGGAAGCGCCATACCGGATCGCTGCGCGCATGGGCGGTGCCTGAATGACGGGCAGGGCCGGCAGTCAGGCCGGCCGTTGTATTTCCAGGCCTGGGTTTCCAGGCGTTTCCACGAGCGATTTGCATGACAGAACAACAGAAGCCGCCATCGGGTGAATCGGGTCAGCCGGACGAGCACAAGCCAGCCGGCGACGGTGCGCCGGGCGAAGGGTCGCCCCAGGCGGAGTCCGAGCGCCTGGTCACCGCACCGCGCGCCGATTACCCGCTGGAAGACGAATTGCGCGCCGGCGACGACGCGGCAAGGCGTGAAGCGCGCGAGCGCAAGGCGCGCATGGCTGGAGCCGCGGCGGGGCCCCCGGTTGGCGGCGGCGCCGGCTGGGAGCGCGATCTGCTCGAAAAAGTGCTGACCGCATCGCTGCGCGAGCAGCGCGCGGCACGGCGCTGGCGCATCTTCTTCCGCTTTGTCGGACTGGCTTTGCTGGCGCTGATCCTGGTCACGCTGTTCGACTTCAAGGGCGATGGCGCCATCAGCACCTCGGGCCGCCATACGGCCATGGTCACGCTGGAGGGCGAAATCGCCGCGGGCACGCCGGCCAGCGCGGAATCGATCAATGCCTCGTTGCAGGCGGCGTTCGCTGATGGCAATGCCGCCGGCGTGATCCTGAAGATCAATTCTCCGGGCGGCTCGCCGGTGCAGGCGGGCATCATCAACGACGAGATCCAGCGGCTGCGCACGCTTTATCCGTCCAAGCCGTTCTATGTGGTGGTGGAAGAGATCTGCGCCTCGGGCGGCTATTACGTGGCCGCGGCGGCCGACAAGATCTATGTCGACAAGGCCAGCATCGTGGGTTCGATCGGCGTGCTGATGGACGGTTTTGGCTTTACCGGGCTGATGGACAAGCTGGGGGTGGAGCGCCGGCTGTACACCTCGGGCGCCAACAAGGGCATGCTGGACCCGTTCTCGCCGCAGGTGCCCAAGCAGAAGGCCTTTGCCGAGGCCATGCTCAAGCAGATCCACCAGCAGTTCATCGACGTGGTCAAGGAAGGACGCGGCGACCGGCTCAAGGATGATCCGGAGCTGTTCTCCGGCCTGTTCTGGTCGGGCGAGCGCGCCGTGGAGCTGGGCCTGGCCGACGGGCTGGGCAGTGCCGACTATGTCGCGCGCGATGTGCTCAAGGCCGAGGACATCGTCGACTACACCGTCAAGGAGAACATTGCCGAGCGCGTGGCCAAGCGCTTTGGCGCGGCGGTGGGCTCGGCGGCGATGAAGACCATGCTGTGGAGCAACCGCATGCAGGGCATGCACTGAGCCGGGATGGCGCGGCGGCAATGGCAAAGGGGGCGTTCGCGCCCCCTTTGCCGTTTCTTACATGGCCAGCAGCGAGAAGATCGCCGGGCGCTTGTGCAGGTCGATCCGCTCGGGACGCCAGTCCGACAGCGGCAGCGTGACGATGGTCTCGCCCGGCAGGGTCAGGTCCACGGCCACGGACAGCAGCGTGGTGCCGGCGCAGTGCTGGCGCATGGCTTCCAGCAGCGCCGCATTGCGGTAGGGCGTTTCGATGAACACCTGGGTCTGGCTGGACTTGCGCGAGCGCTGCTCCAGCTCACGCAGTCGCTGCGCGCGCTCGCCGGCATCGACCGGCAGATAGCCGTTGAAGGCAAAGCTCTGGCCGTTCAGGCCCGAGCCCATCACCGCCAGCAGGATCGAGCTGGGCCCGACCAGCGGCCGCACGCGGATGCGGCGCGCATGGGCCAGCCGCACCAGGTCGGCGCCGGGGTCGGCCACCGCCGGGACGCCGGCCTCGGACAGCAGGCCACCGTCGCGGCCGGCTTCGAGCGGGGCCAGCAGAGCGGCCAGGGCGTCGGCACGCGTGTTGACGTTCAGCTCGCGGATCTCGATCTGCTGGATCGGGCGTGCCAGCGGCGTGGTCTCGCCCAGCTTCTTCAGGAAGGCGCGCGCGGTCTTGGCGTTCTCGGCGACGAGGTAATCGAGGTTGGCCGCGATCTGCTGCACGCCGGCCGGGATCACGTCGGCCAGCGGGTCGGCTTCATCGCGCTTGCCGAGGGTGTTGGGGATCAGGTAGAGAGTGCCGCTCATGGTGGGCTCGTGCGGGTCATGCGGAAAGAAGAGGGTAGCCGGCCTGGCGCAGCATGCCGGTCAGCGCGATCAGCGGCAGGCCGACCAGTGCGGTCGGGTCGTCCGACTCGACGCGTTCCAGCAGCGCGATGCCCAGGCCTTCGGACTTGGCGCTGCCGGCCACGTCGTAGGGGCGCTCCAGCTGCAGGTAGGTTTCGATTTCAGCATCGGTCAGGTCGCGCATGGTCACGCGGGTTTGCACGTCGGCCAGCTGCACGGTGCCGGTGCGTGCGTCCAGCAGGCACAGGGCCGAGTGGAAGGTTGCGGTGCGCCCGCGCATGCGGCGCAGCTGCGCCACGGCCTTCTCGTGCGTGCCGGGCTTGCCCATCTGTTCGCCGTCCAGGGTCAGCACCTGGTCCGAGCCGATCACCAGCACGCCCGGACGGCGCGCGGCAATGGCTTCGGCCTTGCGCTGCGACAGGCGCAGCGCGGTGGCTTCGGGCGCTTCGCCGGCAAGCGGGGTTTCGTCGATGTCGGGCGCGGCCACCTCGAACGGGATGCGCAGGCGCTCCAGCAGTTCGCGGCGGTAGGGCGAGCCGGAGCCAAGGATCAGGCTGGGGCGGGGGTCTGGGGACATAAGTAATGGAATCGGAACAGGAAGCGAAACAGTAAAAGGTGCGGCCCGCGCTGCAAGACCTTTGACCTCGGCACGGTTTACGTCGTACAATCGCGTGTTTAGCCGCATCCGCACCCGGGCGCAGTGCCGCCAATGTGCGCGGCCCGTAGTCCGACAGCCGTGGAATGTGGCGAACCAGTCATTGTATAGCGACCGGAGCCACGCACATGACCCAGCCGATTGACCTGCGCGCGCTTGATCTCTTCGCCTTGTGCCGGAAGGGTGAAAGCCTGGCCGGCGACGTGGCGGTGCGGGATTTGCCGCGCATCTTAGCCGAGACCGCCGCGCAAGCGCCAGCCTCGGCACCCGATGAGACGTTTGCCTATTCGGCCACTGGCTTCATGCGTGAAGAGGCGGCCGAGCCGGGCGCCGCGGTGGCGCGGCGGCTGTTTCTCGACGTGACCGTGCAGGGCCGGATATGGCTGGATTGCCAGCGCTGCCTGGCCCCATATGCCGAGCCGATCGATACGGCAACGCGTTTCGAGGTGGTGGAAAGCGAGGAAGCGGCCGACGCCGCGCCGATGGACGACGACGAAGTCGACGTGATCGCCGGCTCGAAGCATTTCTCGTTGCTGGACCTGATTGAAGATGAAGTGCTGCTGGCGTTGCCGGTGGCCCCCAAGCATGACGTCTGCCCGACGGTGCACGAAAGCCTCGTGACCGGTTCGGACGGCGAGGCGCAGCCAGAGGCTGAGCCTGAGGAAGAAAAGCGGCCTTCGCCCTTTGCGGCGCTGGCCGGCCTGAAGACCAAGCATTGATGCCGCCGGCAGGCGGTGCGCAAGGTCTTGCAGGTGAATCTGAAGCATCCGGCCGGGCCCCGGCTACGCCTTGGGCGGGATGCGTGTGTTAATATTGAAAAATTCTCGAAGGAGTCATCATGGCTGTTCAACAGAACAAGAAGTCGCCGTCCAAGCGCGGCATGCACCGTTCGCACGATCACCTGTCGGCAGCGCCGCTGGCAGTTGAGCCGACCACCGGCGAAACCCACCTGCGCCACCACGTCAGCCCGAACGGCTACTACCGTGGCCGCAAGGTCATCAAGACCAAGAACGACTGATAGCTTCGTTCGGCGTGACGTTGCGTCTCGCTCGCGCATGCCTGTAGGTCGGACACTAAAAGGTCAGAGACAAAAAAGCGGCAAGATCGTTGCCGCTTTTTTGTTGGGCGCTCGGATTTCCCGCCGGGCGTGGCGTGCGCCGCCGCGCTATCCGTACCAGGAACAATGACGATCAAAATCGCTATCGACTGCATGGGCGGCGATCACGGAGTCTCCGTGACGGTGCCTGCGGCGATCAGTTTTCTTTCCCGCCACGACGACGCCGAGATGGTGCTGGTCGGCTTGCCCGACGCCATCCGGACGCAGCTGAAGAAGCTGCACGCGCTGGACCATCCGCGCGTGACCATCGTCGAGGCCACCGAGGTCATCACCATGGATGACCCGGTCGAGGTGGCGCTGCGCAAGAAGAGGGATTCCTCGATGCGCGTCGCCGTCACGCAGGTCAAGGAGGGCCTGGCCGGTGCCTGCATCTCCGCCGGCAATACCGGCGCGCTGATGGCGGTGTCGCGCTATGTGCTCAAGACGCTCGAAGGCATCGAGCGGCCGGCCATCGCCACCACCATCCCGAACGAGCAAGGGTGGGGCACCACCGTGCTGGACCTGGGTGCCAATGCCGACTGCGAGCCCGAGCACCTGCTGCAGTTCGCGCGCATGGCCGAAGCCATGGTGGCCGTGGTCGACCACAAGGAACACCCCACGGTGGGCCTGCTGAACATCGGCGAGGAAGTCATCAAGGGCAACGAGGTGGTCAAGCGTGCGGGTGAACTGCTGCGCGCCTCGGAGCTGAACTTCTACGGCAACGTGGAAGGCAACGACATCTTCAAGGGCACTACCGACATCGTGGTCTGCGACGGCTTCGTCGGCAACGTGGCGCTCAAGAGCACCGAGGGCCTGGCCAAGATGATCGGCAGTATGATCAAGGAAGAATTCACCCGCTCGTGGTTCACCAAGCTGCTGGCCGCGGTCGCCATGCCGGTGCTGTCGCGCCTAGCCAGGCGACTCGACCCGGCGCGCTACAACGG
Organism: Cupriavidus sp. CPT47-8839-RL05A; assembly: GCF_058792255.1. Lineage (NCBI taxonomy): Bacteria > Pseudomonadati > Pseudomonadota > Betaproteobacteria > Burkholderiales > Burkholderiaceae > Cupriavidus > Cupriavidus sp. CPT47-8839-RL05A. The sequence continues at coordinate 164,414 of NZ_JBYTEG010000014.1, forward strand.
CGCCTCGCTGCTTGGGTTGCGCGGGCTGGTGATCAAGAGCCACGGCTCGGCCGATGCCCATTCTTTTGAGTGGGCCATCAAACGCGGGTATGATGCCGCCAAGAATGGCGTGATCGCCCGCATCACCCGGGCTTTTGCCGATAAATCCAGCGCCGCAGGCGCTGCACAGCCCGCCCCGGAGACAGAGGTGCCTGGCGCGCATCCCAGCCCCCACGTCGCCTGAGCGCCACGCGCGCCGGTCGAGGGTGCCTGCGGGCCATACGATCCGACAATACATGACCAAGTACGCAAAAATCATCGGTACCGGGAGCTACCTGCCTCCGCGGCGCGTGACCAACCATGACCTGGCCACGCAGCTTGCCGAAAAGGGCATCGAGACCAGCGACGACTGGATCGTCTCGCGCAGCGGCATTTCGGCACGCCACTGGGCCGAGCCGGATGTGACCAGCAGCGATCTCGCGGTCAAGGCTGCCGAGCAGGCCATCGAAGCCGCCGGCATCGACCGCCAGAGCATCGACCTGATCATCGTCGCCACCTCGACGCCGGACTTCGTGTTCCCCAGCACGGCCTGCATCGTGCAGGAAAAGCTGGGCATCACCAACCACTGCCCGGCGTTCGACCTGCAGGCGGTGTGCTCGGGCTTCGTGTACGCACTGGCCACTGCCGACAAGTTCATCCGCAGCGGCTCGCACCGCAACGTGCTGGTGATCGGCACCGAGGTGTTCTCGCGCATCCTGGACTTCAACGACCGCACCACCTGCGTGCTGTTCGGCGACGGTGCCGGCGCCGTGCTGCTGTCGGCGTCCGAGGAGCCGGGGATCCTGTCCACCGCGATGCACTCGGACGGCAGGCATGTCGATATCCTGTGCGTGCCGGGCAACGTCGCCGGCGGCAACATCACCGGCAACCCGTTCCTGCACATGGACGGCCAGGCTGTGTTCAAGCTGGCCGTGAACGTGCTGGACAAGGTCGCGCGCGAAGCCATGGAGGCTGCCAGCGTGACGCCGGACCAGATCGACTGGCTGATCCCGCACCAGGCCAATATCCGCATCATGCAGGGCACGGCAAAGAAGCTGGGCCTGCCGGCGGAGCGCATGGTCGCCACCGTGCATGAGCACGGCAACACCTCGGCCGCGTCGATCCCGCTGGCGCTGGACGTCGCGGTGCGCGACGGCCGCATCCGCGCGGGCCAGACCGTGCTGATGGAAGGCGTGGGCGGCGGCTTCACCTGGGGCGCGGTGCTGCTGCGCATGTGATTCGCGGCCGGCGCCATGGCATGCCGCGCATGCAGGACATGCCGCGGCGCCGGCCACCCGTTTCTTGTTAGGGTTCCAATCCGATGAAATTCGCTTTCGTATTTCCCGGCCAGGGTTCGCAGTCGGTCGGCATGCTCAATGCCTTCGCCGATAACGCCGTGGTGCGCGCCACCGTGGAAGAGGCCTCGGCCGCGCTCGGCCAGGATCTCGGCCGCCTGATCGCCGAAGGCCCCGCCGAAGAGCTGAACCTGACCACCAACACGCAGCCGGTGATGCTGACCGCCGCAGTGGCGGTCTACCGTGCCTGGCTGGATGCCGGTGGTCCGGCACCGGCGCTGGTTGCCGGCCACAGCCTGGGCGAGTACTCGGCGCTGGTGGCCGCGGGCGTGATCCCGTTTGCCGACGCGGTACCGCTGGTGCGCTTCCGCGCGCAAGCCATGCAAGAAGCCGTGCCGGTGGGCGAGGGCGCCATGGCCGCGATCCTGGGCCTGTCCGATGACGACGTGCGCGCCGCTTGTGCCGAGGCATCGGCCGCCGGCGTGGTCGAGGCCGTGAACTTCAACGCGCCGTCGCAGGTGGTGATTGCCGGCCACAAGGCCGCGGTCGAGAAGGCCTGCGAAATCGCCAAGGGCAAGGGCGCCAAGCGCGCGCTGCCGCTGCCGGTGTCGGCGCCGTTCCACTCGTCGCTGCTCAAGCCCGCCTCGGACCGCCTGCGCGAGCGCATGGCCGGCCTGGCTTTCTCGGCGCCGTCGATCCCGCTGGTGAACAACGTCGACGTCGCCATCGTCAATGATCCGGACGCGATCAAGGACGCCCTGGTGCGCCAGGCCGCCGCGCCGGTGCGCTGGGTCGAGTGCGTGCAGAAGATGGCCGCCGAAGGCGTCACGCACGTGATCGAATGCGGCCCCGGCAAGGTGCTGGCCGGCATGACCAAGCGCATCGACGGCAACCTGACCGGCGGTGCGATCTTCGATCCGGCCTCGCTGCAAGACACGCTGGCACTGCTGAAGTAAGCAAGAGGACATCCGCATGACCAAACTTCTCGACAACCAGGTTGCGCTGGTCACCGGCGCCTCGCGCGGCATCGGCCGCGCCATCGCGCTGGAACTGGCCCGCCAGGGCGCCACCGTGATCGGCACCGCCACCAGCGAAGCCGGCGCGGCCGGCATCACCGATTACCTCGGCGCCGACGGCCTGAAGGGCAAGGGCGCCGTGCTCAACGTCAATGACGCGGCCGCTTGCGACGCGCTCATCGACGAGATCGTCAAGACTCACGGCGGCATCGGCGTGCTGGTCAACAATGCCGGCATCACGCAGGACCAGCTGGCGATGCGCATGAAGGACGAGGACTGGCTGGCCGTGATCCAGACCAACCTGACTTCGGTGTTCCGTCTGTCGCGCGCGGTGCTGCGCCCGATGATGAAGGCCCGCCAGGGCCGCATCATCAATATCACTTCGGTGGTGGGCTCGGTCGGCAACCCCGGCCAGATGAACTACTCTGCTGCCAAGGCGGGCGTGGCGGGCATGACCCGCTCGCTGGCCGCGGAAATCGGCAGCCGCAACGTGACCGTGAACTGTGTCGCGCCGGGCTTTATCGACACCGACATGACCAAGGCGCTGTCCGAAGAGCAGCATGCTTCGCTCAAGACGCAGATTCCGCTGGGTCGCCTTGGCCAGCCGGAGGATATCGCCAACGCGGTGGCCTTCCTGGCTGGCCCGCAAGCCGCTTACATTACCGGCACTACGCTGCATGTGAACGGCGGGATGTACATGAATTAATGGTTTTTGGCTGGCTGGTTTCGGGGAAGAAGCCCGAAGAAGCCGCCTGAAGTAGTAGTTTTCCGAACCAAACGGGCGCGATTCTTGCAAAGCTTGGCAGGCGGCATTTCTGTCGCCTCAAACCTGCTAAAATGCGCCCACTTTTTGTCGAACTTCCCTGGAGGGTTACATGGACAATATCGAACAACGCGTCAAGAAAATCGTGGCAGAACAGCTTGGCGTGGCCGAGGCAGACATCAAGAACGAATCGTCGTTCGTGAACGATCTCGGTGCGGACTCGCTGGACACGGTTGAACTCGTGATGGCGTTGGAAGATGAATTCGGCATGGAAATTCCTGATGAGGAAGCCGAAAAGATCACGACCGTGCAACAGGCTATCGACTACGCCACCGCGCACGTCAAGGCCTAAGCCCGTCGTCTCTGCATTCCGAGCCACAGAAGGCAGGTGGGCGGGCCGTTGCGGCCGCGCCTTGCTGTTTTCTGTGGCTTTCGTCTGTTTGAAGAAGCAGAATGGAATGTGCTTCGCCGCGCGGCCCGCAAGGCCGGCGGCGGGCTGATCTCCGTTCCGTTCCCGTTTCACGCACCCGTAGGAAAACATAGTGAGCCGTCGTCGCGTCGTCGTCACTGGGCTTGGCCTTGTGTCTCCGGTCGGAAACACGGTTGCCGAAGGCTGGGCCAACCTGGTTGCCGGCAAGTCCGGCATCGCCACCATCACCAAATTCGATCACTCCGCGCTTTCCGTGCACTTTGCCGGTGAAGTGAAGGGTTTCAATGCCGAGGACTACATCCCGGCCAAGGAAGCCCGCGCGATGGATACCTTCATCCATTTCGGCATTGCAGCCGGCACGCAGGCGCTGAAGGACAGCGGCCTGGAAGTGACCGAGGCCAATGCCGAGCGCATCGGCGTGCTGGTCGGCTCGGGCATCGGCGGCCTGCCGTTGATCGAAGAGACCCACGCCGTGCTGACCGAGCGCGGTCCGCGCCGGATTTCGCCGTTCTTCGTGCCGGGCTCGATCATCAACATGATCGCGGGCCACCTGTCGATCATCCACGGTATCAAGGGCCCGAACCTGGCTGCCGTGACGGCTTGCACGACCGGCCTGCACAGCATTGGCCTGGCCGCCCGCCTGATCCAGGCCGGCGATGCCGACGCCATGCTGGCGGGCGGTGCCGAGTCGACCGTGTCGCCGCTGGGCATCGGCGGTTTCGCCGCTGCGCGTGCGCTGTCGACGCGCAATGACGATCCGGCTGCCGCTTCGCGTCCGTGGGACAAGGACCGAGACGGCTTCGTGCTGGGTGAAGGCGCCGGGGTGATGATGCTGGAGGAGTACGAGTCGGCCAAGGCGCGCGGCGCGCGCATCTACGCCGAGCTGATCGGCTTTGGCATGAGCGGCGACGCCTACCACATGACCGCGCCGAACATGGACGGCCCGCGCCGTTGCATGGTCAACGCGCTCAAGGACGCTGGCATCAATACGGACCAGGTGCACTACCTGAACGCCCACGGCACGTCCACGCCGCTGGGCGACAAGAACGAATCCGATGCGATCAAGGCCGCATTCGGCGAGCAGGCCTACAAGATGGTGGTGAACTCGACCAAGTCGATGACCGGCCATCTGCTGGGCGGCGCCGGCGGCCTGGAATCGGTTTTCACCGTGCTGGCGCTGCACAACCAGGTGTCGCCGCCGACGATCAACCTCGACAACCAGGATCCCGAGTGCGACCTGGACTACGTGGCCAACACGGCGCGCGAGATGAAGATCGAGGTCGCGGTGAAGAACAACTTCGGTTTCGGCGGCACCAACGGCACGCTTGTTTTCCGCCGCGCCTGATCCGTGGTTGAGGCGGGCCCTTCGCGGGCTGCGCCAGGGCAGGGTCCACCCGTTGCGGTGGGCCCTGTTCGTGTTTTGTGCCGGCGAAATGCTGGCGCTCGCGCTGCTGGCGCGGACGCTGGCCGCTGTAATAGCCGGCAGTCAGGCTGGTTTCCATTGGGGGCATGCCGCCATGGCGCTGGCACTCGTGCTTGCCGCAGCGGCAACGGTGCGTGCCTGGCCGGCGTGGTGGTGTAGCCTGCGCTGGCGCTGCACGGCAGTGCTGCACGCGCCCGACGGCAACGGGCCATTGCGGATCCGCCTGCAAGGGCCGGGCCGTGCCCGACACGAGACTGTGGTCAGGCAATGCTGGCAGGCCGGCGGCGTCGCTGTCGTGCGCCTGGCCCCCGGAGCGCCCGGGATGCCGGGCGCCATCTTTCTCCCCTGGCAGGCGGGTTCGCCCGCGATGGCGCGGTGGTTGCAACGCGCCACCAGAGTTGCACTGCGGGTGCAGCCTGAGATGCCGGCAGGGGAACGATTTTGTTAGCTTACGGTCACAGGATGCGCGTTGCTTCACCGGGCGGGCTTAGAATCGTAGGTAAAATACAACGTTTGTCGTGACGACCAAACCAAGAGATACACTGCAGGTGAGCCATACGTGAGCGAACGCGAAGCCGATCAGCTCCTAGTTGAACGCGTCCAGCAGGGCGACAAGCGGGCCTTTGAACTTCTGGTGACCAAATACCATCGGAAGATCATTCGCCTGATTTCGCGCCTGGTCAGGGACCCCGCTGAGGTGGAGGATGTGGCGCAGGATGCCTTTATCAAGGCATACCGCGCCTTGCCCCAGTTCCGCGGGGAGTCGGCCTTCTATACGTGGCTGTACCGGATCGCCGTCAACACGGCCAAGAACTACCTGGCCACCCAGGGCCGCCGCCCGGAAGCGTCCAGCGATATCGATGCAGAAGAGGCTGAAACTTTTGCGGACGGTGAGCAACTAAGGGATATCAATACGCCGGAATCGATGCTTCACACGCGCCAGGTCGCCGAGACGGTGAACCGCGCCATGGAGGCCCTTCCGGAAGAATTGCGGACCGCCATCACGCTGCGCGAGATCGAGGGCCTCAGCTATGAGGAGATCGCCGAAGCGATGGGATGTCCGATCGGCACGGTGCGTTCGCGGATCTTTCGGGCGCGCGAGGCGATTGCCGAGAAATTGCGTCCGCTGCTGGGAACGGCAGAGGGCAAGCGGTGGTAGTAGTCGGGTAGTCGAAAAGAATGTCGTGCGGCCAGCGTTGCAGCGTATTCCTGCATCGATAAGCGACAGAAGTGACGGGATTATCGGTGTTCAATGGAATGTCTTGGGGTGGGAAATGGGTCAGGCTCATAAGCAGTCGGTTCATGTAGTGGAAGCAGCGGAGCAGATCTCCGTATTGATGGATGGCGAACTGGCGCCGCACGAAGTCGATGCCGTGCTGGGCCTCGCGAAAAGCGATGCCGGCATGTCCGACTGGACCACTTACCAGTTGATCGGCGACACGCTGCGCTCGGAAGACCTGACGCACGCGGGTTCCACCTCTGCTTTCCTCTCTCGTTTCTCCGCGCGCCTAGAAGCCGAGCCGCATGTACTGGTACCGGCATTGGCGCAGGCCAGTGCCCGCCACCGCCTGCTGGTCAGGCCGTCGTGGGTGCGCCGCGTGATGCCGGGCACCGCGATCGCTGCCGCCGTGGCAGCGGTCAGCTGGGTGGTCGTGCCGCAGATGCGGGGCCCCGCCACGCTGGCCACGCCCGATGCCGTGGTGGCACGCGCCGACCAGCCGGCCAGCCCGGCCTCTGGCATCGTCACCGTGGCGGCGGAAAATCCCCAGATGATCCGCGACCCGCGCCTGGACGAATACCTGCGTGCCCATCGCACGTCGGTGGCAACGGATGCGTTCGTGCCCACCATGCGCACGGTTGCCAACGGTGCAAACTTCACTCAGGAAAATACGCAGGAATAATGCCGGACATGCATAAAGGAGGGTCGCCCGCCTATGTAGCGGGCGCGCAGAAAATCAGGGCCCTGCGTAGGTCCTTTTTTCTGGCCTTGTGTCTGAGCGCTGCCGCGGCCACCGCACAGCCTTCGGACAGTACGCTGAACCGACGCGACGCCACCGCCTGGCTCAACAAGATCCACAAAGCCGCACAGCGCGAGAACTATGTCGGCACGCTGATCTACCAGCGCGGCAGCGTCATGCACGCCTCGCGTATCCAGCACTACAGCGATCTCGTCCACAACGAGTACGAACGCCTGGAAACGCTCGACGGCAAGCCGCGCGAGGTGCTGCGTCAGAATGACGTAGTGCACAGCCTGATCCCCGAAGCCAAGCTGGTGGTGGTGGAGAAGCAGGAAGCCAAGGATCGCTTCCCGGCGCTGCTCGCCACCAACAAGAACGACGTGCTGGACCTGTACGACATGCGCAAGATGCCCGCCGAGCGGGTGGCAGGCATGGAATGCGAGGTCTTTGCGCTGGAGCCGCACGATGCCGCGCGCTATGCGGTGCGCCTGTGGGCGGAGAAGAACTCCGGCCTGCTGATGCGCGCGCAGACCATCGGCGACGGCGGCAAGGTGCTGGAGCAGGTCGCGTTCTCGCAGGTGCAGATCGGGGTGCCGTCCGAAAAGCAGCGTATCCTCGGTGCGATCAAGAATTCCAGCAGCTGGAATCGCTATGAGGTGACCTACCAGCCGACCAATATCGCCGACGAGGGCTGGTCGATTGCGGTGCCGCTCAAGGGCTTCCAGAAGATCCGCGAAGTGCGCCGTCCGCTCGGCGAGTTGCGCGCGCCCGCGCCGGGCAACGCGCGCGGCCAGGTCTTCGAAGTGCTGCAGGTCGTTTACAGCGACGGGCTGACCGGCCTGTCGGTCTTCATTGAACCGGTTTCCGAGCAACGCGTGCGCCGCGAGGGCGTGGCCGCGCTCGGCGCGACCCAGGTCGTGGTGCGCCGGATTGCCGATTTCTGGATTACCGTGGTGGGCGAGGTGCCGGCGAGCACCGTGCGGCAGTTTGCGACGGCCGTGGAGTACCGCCCGCCCAAGGCGGTACACTGAGCTTGACGCAGGTGCAGCCGACGCCGCCGGACTCTGTCCCGGCGCCGGCTCCATGAAACCTGCGCAGGGGTCCCCGCCACGGGATCACATCCAGACGGTTTTTCTTCTATTCGCTGAATCCCGGGAGTTGTCGATGATGTTCAGATCTCCAGCCCTGGCGCGGGCCGTGGTCATGGCTGCCATGATGCTGCTCGGCCCGACTGTTGCCGAAGTCAGCCATGCCCAGGCTGCCGCCTCCAACTACAACCTGCCCGATTTCACCGACCTGGTGGAAAAGGCCAGTCCGGCCGTGGTCAATATCCGCACCACGGAACTCGTGCGCCAGCGCGGTGCGCCCGGCGGCGATGACGAGATGGCGGAATTCTTCCGGCGCTTCTTCGGCGTGCCGATGCCCGGTGCCCCGGCGCCCGGCGCCCCCCGCCGCGGCCAGCCGCCGCAGCAGGAAGAGCAGAGTCGCGGCGTGGGTTCGGGCTTCATCATCAGCCAGGACGGCTACGTGATGACCAACGCGCACGTGGTGGCCGACGCCGAAACCATCTATGTGACGCTGCCCGACAAGCGCGAATTCAAGGCCAAGCTGATCGGCTCGGACAAGCGCACCGACGTGGCGCTGCTCAAGGTCGAGGCCAGCGGCCTGCCGCGCCTGCCGCTGGGCGATTCCAACAAGGTCCGCGCCGGCGAATGGGTGCTGGCGATCGGCTCGCCGTTCGGGCTGGACAACAGCGTGACCGCCGGCATCGTCTCGGCCAAGGGCCGCGACACGGGCGACTACCTGCCGTTCATCCAGACCGACGTGGCGGTCAATCCCGGTAATTCCGGCGGCCCGCTGATCAACCTGCGCGGCGAGGTGATCGGCATCAACTCGCAGATCTACAGCCGCAGCGGCGGCTACATGGGTATCTCGTTCGCGATCCCGATCGACGAGGCGATGCGCGTGTCCGAGCAGCTCAAAAGCTCCGGGCGCGTGACGCGCGGGCGCATCGCCGTGGCGATCGGCGACGTCACCAAGGAGGTGGCCGATTCGCTGGGCCTGGGCCGTGCGCGCGGCGCGCTGGTCGGCAGCGTCGAGCCGGGCGGTCCTGCCGAGAAGGCGGGCATCGAAGCCGGCGACATCATCCTCAAGTTCAACGGCCGCGATATCGAGCGGGCCTCGGACCTGCCGCGCATGGTGGGCGAGACCAAGCCGGGCACGCGCGTGCCGCTGCAGCTGTGGCGCAAGGGCGCGGTCCGCGAGGTCACGATCACCGTCACCGAGCTGGAGCCGGACGGCAAGGCACGCGCTCGCAGCGGCGCAACGCCCAAGGACGACAGCGCGGCACAGGCCGGCAAGCCCAACGCGCTTGGCCTGGTGGTCAACGACCTGCCCGAGGCGCGCCTGAAGGAGCTCAAGCTCAAGTCGGGCGTCGAGGTGGAAGTGGCCGACGGCCCGGCGCTGCGTGCCGGCATCCGTCCGGGCGACATCATCCTGCGCCTGGGCGATACGGACGTGACCAACGCCCGCCAGTTCAACGAGCTGGTGCGCAGCCTGGACAAGAACCGGATTGCCGCGGTGTTCGTGCGGCGCGGCGATGCCACCCAGGTGCTGACGCTGCGTCCGGGCGCCACGTCCAGCCGCTAAAGCAATGACCGGTATGCCTGCGCTGACGTTGTACGGCCGGGCATACTGTCACCTTTGCGAAGACATGAAGGTCGCGCTGGAGCCGCTCCGGCGCGATTTTTCTTTCACCCTGCACGAGGTGGATGTCGATGCCGATGCGGGGCTGAAAGACCGTTTTGGCGAACTGGTGCCGGTGCTGATGCCGGGCACCCCAGCAGACTTGCAGGGCGGCGCCGTGGAGCTTTGCCACTATTTCCTCGACGAAGCTGCCGTAAGGGTGTGGCTTGCCGCACATGGCGGCGCGCACACAACCCGCTGATCCCCGTCGGTAACCGCCGCCAACCGCGCCACGCCGCCATTTGACGACCCGGAAGTCATTGAAAATCCGGTAAAATTGCGGATTGGCGCAAAAATTGCACCCCCCGAACCTGCGGTACGCCCGCGCCCGCCTTGCGGCGCGCGGCGCCGGGCCGCTCAACCGCTTGTTGCCGCGCGGGCTCTCACGCCGGCGCCCCCCTGAACACTAGATGGACCATATCCGTAATTTCTCGATCATTGCCCATATCGACCATGGGAAGTCCACCCTGGCCGACCGGATCATTCAGCTTTGTGGAGGGCTGTCGGATCGGGAGATGGAAGCGCAGGTCCTCGATTCGATGGATATCGAAAAGGAGCGCGGCATCACCATCAAGGCGCAGACCGCTGCGCTCAGCTACAAGGCGCGCGACGGCAAGGTCTACAACCTGAACCTGATCGACACCCCGGGACACGTCGACTTCAGCTATGAAGTGAGCCGCTCGCTGTCCGCCTGCGAAGGCGCGCTGCTGGTGGTCGACGCCTCGCAGGGCGTTGAGGCGCAGACCGTGGCCAACTGCTACACCGCGATCGAGCTGGGCGTGGAAGTGGTGCCGGTGCTGAACAAGATCGACCTGCCGCAGGCCGATCCCGATAACGCGATCCAGGAGATCGAGGACGTGATCGGCATCGACGCGCAGGACGCCACGCCGTGCTCGGCCAAGACCGGGCAGGGCGTGCAGGACGTGATCGAGGCGCTGATCGCCAAGGTGCCGCCGCCCGAGGGCGACGCCGACGCGCCGCTGCAGGCGCTGATCATCGATTCGTGGTTCGACAACTACGTTGGCGTGGTGATGCTGGTGCGCGTGGTCAACGGCACCCTGCGTCCCAAGGACAAGGTGCTGCTGATGGCCAACGGCTCACAGCACCTGGTCGAGCAGGTGGGCGTGTTTACGCCGAAGTCGATCCCCCGCGATGCGCTGACGGCGGGCCAGGTGGGCTTTGTCATCGCCGGCATCAAGGAACTGAAGGCGGCCAAGGTGGGCGATACCATCACCACCATGCAGCGCAAGGCCGAAGCGCCGCTGCCGGGCTTCAAGGAAGTCAAGCCGCAGGTGTTCGCCGGCCTGTACCCGGTTGAGGCAAACCAGTACGAGGCGCTGCGCGAGTCATTGGAAAAGCTGCGGCTCAACGATGCCTCGCTGATGTTCGAGCCGGAAGTGTCGCAGGCGCTGGGCTTCGGCTTCCGCTGCGGCTTCCTCGGCCTGCTGCACATGGAGATCGTGCAGGAGCGCCTGGAGCGCGAGTTCGACATGGACCTGATCACCACCGCGCCGACGGTGGTGTACCAGGTCGAGATGCGCGACGGCACCGTGATCACCGTGGAAAATCCGGCGAAGATGCCGGACCCGAGCAAGATCGAGGCGATCCTGGAACCGATCGTCACCGTGAACCTGTATATGCCGCAGGAATATGTCGGCTCGGTGATTACGCTGTGCACGCAGAAGCGTGGCTCGCAAATCAACATGAGCTACCACGGCAAGCAGGTGCAGCTGACCTACGAAATCCCGATGGCGGAAATCGTGATGGACTTCTTCGACCGCCTGAAGTCGGTGTCGCGCGGCTATGCGTCGATGGACTATGAGTTCAAGGAATATCGCCCGTCGGACGTGGTCAAGGTCGACATCCTGATCAACAGCGACAAGGTCGATGCGCTGTCGGTGATCGTGCACCGATCGAACTCGCAATACCGCGGCCGCGAGGTCGCGGCCAAGATGCGCGAGATCATTCCGCGCCAGATGTACGACGTGGCGATCCAGGCCGCCATCGGCGCGAATATCATTGCGCGCGAAAACGTCAAGGCGCTGCGCAAGAACGTGCTGGCCAAGTGCTACGGCGGCGACATCACGCGCAAGAAGAAGCTGCTGGAAAAGCAGAAGGCGGGCAAGAAGCGGATGAAGCAGGTCGGTACGGTCGAGATCCCGCAGGAGGCTTTCCTGGCCATCCTGCAGGTGGATGACAAGTAAGAAGGCGCCGCGAGCAGGGCAGTGCCACGCGCGGCGGCTTGCCGCCGTGGTGAAAGAACAGGCTGTACCAGGATTTCAAAAAACCAGAAGCCGTCATGAATTTTGCACTGATCCTTTTTGTGCTGGTGGTGATTACGGGCGTCGCGTGGGTTGCGGACAAGCTCGTGTTCGAGCGGCAGCGCCGCTCTTCGGCGCGGCTGGCGCTGGCCGAGTTCGATTCGCGCCAGGCCGACCTGCAGGGCCGCTTCGGCGCGGCGGAAGCTGACGCCACGCGCAAGCGCCTGGCCGAGGAAAAGCTGCGCCAGCCGTGGTGGCTGGAATATTCGGCCAGTTTCTTCCCGGTGATCCTGGCGGTGTTCGTGCTGCGCTCGTTCGTGGTCGAGCCGTTCAAGATCCCGTCCGGCTCGATGATCCCGACGCTGCTGATCGGCGACTTCATCCTGGTCAACAAGTACGAGTACGGCATCCGCCTGCCGGTGGTGAACAAGAAGGTCATGGACATGGGCGAGCCGCAGCGCGGCGACGTCATGGTGTTCCGCTACCCGAAGGACCCGTCGCTCGACTACATCAAGCGCGTGATCGGCGTGCCGGGCGACGTGGTGCAGTATGCCAACAAGCGCCTGACCATCAACGGCAAGCCGGCCGAGTACGCCGCGCTGCCGGATTTCCTGGACGAGGAGCGCCTGGCATATTCCAGGCATTTCCGCGAAAAGCTGCCAGGCAGCGTCGATCATGGCATCCTGAACGACGCCGACCGCCCGGCGTTTATCGCGGGGGCGGACCCGGATTTCCCGTACCGGGAAAACTGCACTTACAATCAGCAGGGCGTGACCTGCAAGGTACCTGCAGGTCACTATTTCGTCATGGGTGACAACCGGGACAATAGCCTGGATTCCCGTTTCTGGGGGTTCGTGCCGGATGAGAATATCGTCGGCAAGGCCTTTGTAATCTGGATGAACCTGGGCAATTTCGGACGCGTGGGAACGTTCAAATAAGAATCCCCGCGGCGCAAGAACACTCAACGCTAAACGAGGACGAGCGCATCATGGGTCAACTTGGGAAGGTGGGGGGCAGGAATCCGGTACGACGCCGGGCAGGCATAGGCGGGTTTTCCGTCTGGACGCTGCTGGTGATCGTGGTGTTCGTGATCGGGGTGGCCTTGCCGGCCCTGCGCGCGATCCCGAGCCTGGTGGAGTATTTTTCGGTCAAGCGCGCCGCCAGCTATGCCAAGCAGCGCGCCGCCAACAAGCGCGAAGTGGTCGATTTTTTTGAAAAGCAGGCAGCCATCGACCGGATTACCGCAATCAAGGCCGAGGACCTCCTGATCCGGGAAGACGAGAACGGCACCATCCAGTCGGTCGATTTCTCGTACCGGACCGAGGTACCCGTCTACGGACCCCTGAGCCTACTGATTACCTATTCAGGAACGCAGCACTGATATGAACCTCGACGCCTTGCAGCAACGACTCGGCTACCGATTCAGCAAGCCCGAATTGCTGCAACAGGCGCTGACGCACCGCAGCCACAGCGCCCAGCACAACGAACGCCTTGAATTCCTGGGCGATTCGGTGCTCAACTGCGCCGTGGCCGACATGCTCTATGGCATGTTCGGCAAGCTCGACGAGGGCGACCTGTCGCGCGTGCGGGCCAACCTGGTCAAGCAGCAGGCCCTGTACGAGATCGCCCAGATGCTGCAGCTGTCCGACACGCTGCGCCTGGGCGAGGGCGAACTCAAGAGCGGCGGCTTCCGCCGTCCGTCCATCCTCGCCGATGCGCTCGAAGCCATCGTCGGCGCGGTGTTTCTCGACGCCGGCTTCGACGCCGCGCGCGCGCTGATCCGCAAGCTCTATATCCCGATCCTGGAGCAGGTCGATCCGCGCACGCTGGGCAAGGACGCCAAGACCCTGCTGCAGGAATACCTGCAGGGCCACAAGATCGCCCTGCCGCAATATAACGTAATCGCCACACACGGGGCCGCGCACAGCCAGCAGTTTGAAGTCGAGTGCACGGTGCCTAAACTGGAAGTCCGGGTGTTCGGCACCGGCGCCTCGCGGCGCGCCGCCGAGCAGGCCGCCGCCAAGCTGGCACTGGATGAAGTCCAGAAGCTGGTGCCGCAGCTGCTCAAGCGCAGCCGCGCCGAGCGCACCGGCAAGACCCGCAAGCAACCCGTGCCGCAAGACCCACAGCTGTCTCTCAGGTTGAAGGAATGACCGAATCTACCCATCCGCAGCAAGACGCGGCGGATACCCCGGCCGCGGCGTTCCGCTGCGGCACCGTGGCCATCGTCGGCCGCCCCAACGTGGGCAAGTCCACGCTGATGAACGCGCTGGTCGGCCAGAAGATCAGCATCACCTCGCGCAAGGCGCAGACCACGCGCCACCGCATCGTCGGCATCCAGACCACGGATGACGCGCAGTATGTGTTCGTCGACACGCCGGGCTTCCAGACCCGCCACGCCAGCGCGCTGAACCGTTCGCTGAACCGCGCGGTCACGTCCACGCTGTCGTCGGTGGACCTGGTCCTGTTCGTGGTCGAGGCCGGCTACTACGGCGCCGACGACGAGAAGGTGCTGTCGCTGCTGCCGAAGAACACGCCGGTGCTGCTGGTCGCCAACAAGCTGGACCGCGTCAACGGCGAGAACCGCCTGGAAGTGATGATGCCCTTCCTGGAAAAGATGGGGCAGCAGTTCCCGTTCCGCGAAGTGGTGCCGATGACGGCCAAGACCCACGACCATATCGCGCGCCTGTTCGAGATCATCCGGCCCTACCTGCCGGAAGGCGAGCCGATGTACGACGCCGACGCCATGACCGACCGCAGCGAGCGCTTCCTGGCCTCGGAGATCATCCGCGAGAAGGTGTTCCGCTGGACCGGCGACGAGCTGCCGTACACCAGCACCGTGATCATCGACAAGTTTGAGACCGAAGGCCGCCTGCGCCGCGTCTTTGCCACCATCCTGGTCGAGCGCGACGCGCACAAGGCCATGATCATCGGCAACAAGGGCGCCAAGCTCAAGCAGATCTCCACCGAGGCGCGCCTGGACATGGAAAAGCTGTTCGACGGCAAGGTCTACCTGGAAATGTGGATCAAGGTGAAGAGCGGCTGGGCCGACAACGAAGCAGGGCTGCGCGCGTACGGCTACGAGTGAGCACAACAGCGAGCGACCAGTGAGCAAGACGGCTGACATCGCGCGCGCGCCGGCGCCGGCGCCACGGTCCCGCCGCGCCGACCCCGTGGTCGACGAGGCCGCCGAACTGCTCGACAGCAAGGCGCTGCCCGGCATGGCCGACGCTGCCGCGCGCGCGATGATGGATCGCGCCATGCGCATCGTGCCGGCCCGGCCCGAGTCGCGCGTGGCCGAGCAGCCCGGCTTTGTGCTGCATGCCTGGCCGTATCGCGAGACCAGCCTGATCCTGGACCTGTTCACGCGCGACTACGGCCGCATCTCGATGGTGGCCAAGGGCGCCAAGCGCCCGCACTCCGCACTGCGCGCGGTATTGCAGCATTTCCACCCGGTCTCGGTGTCATGGAGCGGCCGCGGCGAGGTCAAGACCCTGACCAAGGCCGAGTGGGTCGGCGGCATGCCGCCGCTGGCCGGCGACGCGCTGCTGTCGGCGTTCTACCTGAACGAGCTGCTGATGCGCTTCTGCCCGCGCGAGGATGCGCATCCGGCCTTGTTCCGCCATTACCTGACGACGCTGACGCGGCTGGCGCACGGCGAGCAAGCCGGGCTGGTGCTGCGCAGCTTTGAACGCGTGCTGCTGCAGGAAACCGGCTTCGCGGTTGCGTTTGACCAGTGCCTGAGCACCGGCGAGCGGGTCCAGCCGGGCCTGGACTATGTCTACCAGCCAGAGCGCGGCGTGCGCCGCGCGCAGCCGAGCGACCCGTCGTCGTGGCCGGTGGTGACCGGCCAGACCCTGCTGGACATGGCGCAGGACGATTACAGCCGCGCGCAGACCGCCGCGCAAAGCCGCGCGCTGATGCGGTTCCTGCTGCATTATTATCTGCAAGGCGCGCCGCTGAAGACGCGCCAGATTCTGATCGACCTGCAGTATCTCTGACCGACTCAAGAACCATCCGACTCACTCCTGCACCTGCTCGCATGATCTTCCACGCAAATCCGGGCGTCATCGACCTTGGCGTCAATATCGACCACGTCGCCACGCTGCGCAACGCGCGCGGCACCGTGTACCCCGATCCCATCCGTGCCGCGCTGCTGGCGGAACAGGCCGGCGCCGACCTGATCACGCTGCACCTGCGCGAAGACCGCCGCCATATCCGCGATGCCGACGTGCGCGCGCTGCGTCCGCAACTGGCCACGCGCATGAACCTGGAATGCGCGCTCACGCAGGAGATGCTCGACATCGCCTGCGAGATCCGTCCGCAGGACGTATGCCTGGTGCCGGAGCGCCGCGAGGAAGTGACCACCGAGGGCGGGCTGGATGTGGCCGGGCGTTTCGAGCAGGTCAAGGCGGCGTGCGCGCAGCTGGCCGGTGCCGGCACCCGCGTGTCGCTGTTCATTGATGCCGATGCCGACCAGATCGCCGCGGCGGCCGCGTGCGGCGCGCCGGTGATCGAGCTGCATACCGGCCGCTATGCCGATGCGCATACGCCCGATGAGCAGGCGCTCGAGTTCCGCCGCATCGCCGATGGCGTCGATGCCGGCCAGAAGCACGGCCTGGTGGTCAACGCCGGCCATGGCCTGCACTACACCAATGTGCAGCCGATCGCCGCGCTGCCCGGCATCAAGGAGCTGAACATCGGCCACGCGATCGTGGCGCATGCGGTGTTCGCGGGCTGGGAGAACGCGGTGCGCGAGATGAAGGCCATCATGGTCGCCGCGCGCCTGGGCACGCGCTATCCTGCCGCGGGCGCCCCGGCGTGATCTACGGCGTCGGCACCGACATCATCCAGATCGCCCGCGTGCAGGGCGTGATGGAACGCACCAACGGCCGTTTCGCCGAGAAGGTGCTGGGCCCCGATGAGCTGGCCAAGTACCACGCGCGCAAGGCGCGCTCCGAGAAGCGCGGGCTGGCCTTCCTGTCCACGCGCTTCGCTGCCAAGGAGGCGTTCTCCAAGGCCATCGGCCTGGGCATGCGCTGGCCGATGACGTGGCGCGCCATGGAGCTGATGAACCTGCCGTCCGGCGAGCCCACGCCGGTATGCCATGGCGAGCTGGCCGCATGGCTGGCGGAACGCGGGCTCACCGTGCGGGTCAGTGTCAGTGACGAGCACGACTTTGCCGTCGCCTTCGCCATTGCCGAGCGTGCGGGCGGGGCGGCTTCCCAACCTACAGCCTTGTGAATCCAACAACTTCCATGTCCAAGAAGAACTCCGGCAAGCGGCCGGGCCCGGTGGTCCTCGACGTCGTCGGCAAGCAGCTCGACGCGGAAGATGCGCGCCGCATCGCGCATCCGCTGACCGGCGGCGTGATCCTGTTCGCGCGCAATTTCGAGTCGCGCGCGCAACTGCAGGCGCTGACGCGCGCCATCCGCGCGGTGCGCGACGACGTGCTGATCTGCATCGACCATGAAGGCGGGCGCGTGCAGCGCTGCAAGACCGACGGCTTCACCCACCTGCCGGCGATGCACCGCCTGGGCGAGCTGTGGGAGCGCGACGTGCTGGCCGCGACCAAGGCCGCCGTGGCCTGCGGCTATGTGCTGGCCGCCGAACTGCGCGCCTGCGACATCGACCTGAGCTTCACCCCGGTGCTGGACCTGGACTACGGCCGCAGCGCCGTGATCGGCGACCGTGCTTTCCACGCCGATCCGCGCGTGGTGTCGATGCTGGCCGGCCACCTGAACCACGGCCTGCTGCTGGCCGGCATGAGCAACTGCGGCAAGCACTTCCCTGGCCACGGCTACGTCGAGGCCGATTCGCACGTGGCGATCCCGGTCGACGAGCGCTCGCTGGACGAGATCCTGGAGCAGGATGCGCGCCCGTACGAGTGGCTGGGCCTGTCGCTGTCGTCGGTGATGCCGGCGCACGTGATCTACCCCAAGGTCGACCCGAACCCGGCCGGCTTCTCGCGCTACTGGCTGCAGGACGTGCTGCGCGCCCAGCTGGGCTTCGAGGGCGTGATCTTCAGCGACGACCTCAGCATGGAAGGCGCCAGCGTCGCCGGCAATGTCACCGAGGCCGCGCGCGCCGCGCTGACCGCGGGCTGTGACATGGTGCTGATCTGCAACCACCCGGAGCGCGCCGACCAGTTGCTGACCGAGCTGGACGTGGGCATCGACAAGACCTCGCAGCGCCGCATCCGCAAGCTGTTCGCGCGCAGGAAGCCGCTGGACTGGAACAAGCTGCACCAGGAAGGCGAGTACCGCGCCGCGCTGCGCACGCTGAAAGAGCACGACCTGATCGCCTGAACGGGGCCGCGTGCACAAACAAAAATGGCAGCCGCGGCTGCCATTTTTGTTGACCGGCCCCGCGCTGAAGCGGGGCGAAGCAAGCGCCTCAGTTGGCGCGGCTGCGGTATTCGCCGGTGCGGGTGTCGATTTCGATCTTGTCGCCGATGTTGCAGAACAGCGGCACTTGCAGCTCGAAGCCGGTGTTGATCTTGGCGCCCTTGAGCACCTTGCCCGACGAGGTGTCGCCCTTGACGGCCGGCTCGGTGTAGACGATTTCACGGACCAGCGTGGTCGGCATTTCAACCGAGATGGCCTTGTCGTTGTAGAACACCACTTCAACGTTCATGCCGTCTTCGAGGTAGTTCAGCGAGTCGCCCATGCTGTCCTTCTCGACTTCGTACTGGTTGTAGTCGGCGTCCATGAACACGTACATCGGGTCAGCGAAGTACGAGTAGGTGCATTCGCGGCGCTCCAGCACCACGACCTCGAACTTGTCGTCGGCCTTGAACACCGACTCGCCCGGTGCGTCCGTCAGCAGGTTCTTGTACTTCATCTTGACCACAGCGGCGTTGCGGCCCGACTTGTTGTATTCGGCCTTCTGCACGACCATCGGATCGCCGCCGATCATGAACACGTTACCGACGCGGAGTTCCTGTGCGATTTTCATCTGAACTGTTTTCCTGAAATAGAAAGTAGGAATTTGGAATGGCGAAGGCGCGCTGCCGGCATCACCTGCGGTGAGCCTGTGAGCCCCAACGAGAGGCGTTCACGCGCTCGCGACCCCGTGCTCAGCTTGCATACAGGTCTTCGCCCAGTGTCGGTCTGACGCCTGGGAAAGGCCCTGGTTCTCCGGCCCGGTCGCCATTTGAATCAACCGATCATTTTACCTGATTTTCGCAAAACGCCACCAGGTTGGCGGCAAGATCGCCGGGATGCTGCAAACGCCGCTCCCAGCGCGCTGCGATCGCGGCAAGTGCCGGCAGGTGCGCACGCAGGCGCGGCCAGTCCACGGCATTGCCATAGCCGTTCCAGGCGTGCCAGAAGTCCGTCAGCGCGGCCGCTGCTTCCGGCGCCACGCCGCCCTGGCCGAACAGGTCGAGCCAGGCGTCCAGCTTCACCCGGTGCGCGGCATCGTCCTGCGGGTAGATATGCCACACCAGCGGCCGCGCCGCCCATTGCGCGCGCACGAAGGAATCCTCGCCGCGCACGAAGTTCAGGTCGCAGGCCCACAGCAGTTCGTCAAAGTGCTCCTGGCGTACGAAAGGGATGAGCTGCACGCACAGGCTGCCGCGTTCCACCGGGTCGCCAATCCGCAGCGGGGCACCCAGCCATTCGGCGACCTGGTCCGCGGCCAGGCCTGCGGGCACCAGGCAATGGACCGCCTCGGCGGCATCGCGCCATTGCTCCAGCAGCGCGGGCAGGGCCGGGTTGCGGTAGGCAAACAGGCTCACGCGCAGCGCATCGGGCCGGGGCATCACGCTCAGCCGGTGCCACAAGGCCGCTTGGGCAGCCGTGCCGCCGAGGAAGGCGGCGCGCTGCGCGCCCAGCATCGATTCCCGCAGCAGGCCGCCGGTGCCGGGCTCGAAGCCGGGGAAGAAGAAATGCTTCACCAGCGGCAGCCGCGGATGGGGCGAGGGCATCGCATGGTGCTCCCGTACCCAAGGCTCGGCGCTCAGGTATTCCAGGTTGATCCAGGCGGGTTTGGGGTCACGCGCGGCCATGCGGGCCAGGAAGGCTTGCGGCACATCACAGGCGAAGGCTTCGATGACGGCATCGTGTGGCTCGACCCCGGCGGTGTCATCCACGCTGTCGCCACCCGGCCGCCACGGACGGATCTCCACGCCCGCCAGGCGCTGCACCGTGGCGCCGGTATCGAGTTCCGGCGCCAGCCGCGCGAAGCTGGCCAGGTCATCGACCCACAGCCGCACCGCGTGCCCGTGTTCCTGTGCGAGCTGGCGTGCCAGCCGCCAGCAGACGCCGATGTCGCCGAAATTGTCGATCACGGTGCAGAAGATGTCCCAGGAGCGGATAGGCATGGCGGGTGAGGGGCGGGCGGGGCGCGCGCTGAATTGCTCTAAACTTGCGATTTTAGAGGCCATGCCGTTTTGATGCGCGCAGGCCGTGTAGCGGTCACCGTCCCCAATGTCCGACCAGCAACCCGATTCCCCAAATCCCGCCGACGAAGTTCCGGCCGAAGCGGCGGCCGCCCGGCCAGCCGAGGTGACTGCCGAGGCGGCTGCTGAAGCGCCGCCGGAGCCGTTCGACCCGCGCCCGGTCATTTCCCGCCTGCCCGGCCTGCCGGGCGTGTACCGCTATTTCGACGCGGCCGGCAATGTGCTGTACGTGGGCAAGGCGCGCGACCTGAAGAAGCGGGTGTCGAGCTACTTCAACAAGACCCAGTTGTCGCCGCGTATTGCGATGATGGTGGCGCGCATTGCCCGCATCGATACCACGGTGGTGCGCACCGAGGCCGAGGCGCTGCTGCTCGAGAACAACCTGATCAAGGCGCTGGCGCCGCGCTACAACATCCTGTTCCGCGACGACAAGTCGTACCCGTTCCTGAAGCTGACCGGGCACCGCTTCCCGCGCATGGCGTACTACCGCGGCGCCACCGACCGCAAGCACCAGTACTTCGGGCCGTTCCCTAGCGCCTATGCGGTGCGCGAGAGCATGCAGATCCTGCAGAAGGTGTTCCAGCTGCGCACCTGCGAGGACACCGTCTTCAACAACCGCACGCGGCCGTGCCTGCTGCACCAGATCCATCGCTGCACCGGGCCGTGCGTCAACGCCATCAGCGAAGAGGACTATGCGCGCGATGTCGCCAACGCGGCGCGCTTCCTGCAAGGCCGCCAGACCGAGGTGCTGGAAGGCCTGCAGGGCAAGATGGAACAGCATGCCGAGCGGCTGGAGTTCGAGCAGGCCGCGGCCGTGCGCGACCAGATCGCGGCGCTGTCGACCGTGCTCAAGCGCCAGGCGGTGGAAGAGGTGGGCGGGCAGGCGCGCGACATCGACGTGCTGGCCGTCGCCGTGGAGGGCGGGCGTGCCTGCGTCAACCTGGCCATGGTGCGCGGCAGCCGCCATCTGGGCGACAAGGCCTACTTCCCGGCCCATGCCGGCGAAGCGGCGATGATCGTCGAGGATGCCGATGAGCGCGACGATGACAGCGCCGCCACCGCGCCGCCGCTGACCGTCGACCGCATCGCCACCCGGGTGCTGTCGGCCTTCATGGTGCAGCACTACCTGGAGCAGCCGGCGCCGCCCATCATCGTCGTCAGCCATGCGCCGGACGATGCCACGGTGCTCGAGGCGCTGACGCTGCACGCCGGGCGCAAGGTCACGCTGGTGCGCCAGCCGCAGGGCCAGCGCAAGATCTGGCTGGAGATGGCGCAGCAGGGCGCGGCGCTGGCGCTGTCGCGCCGGCTGGCCGAGCAGGGCAGCCAGGAGGCACGCACGCGCGCGCTGGCCGAAACCATCGGGCTGGACCTGGAAGACCTGGCGCTGCTGCGCGTGGAATGCTTCGACATCAGCCATACCGCCGGCGAGGCCACCCAGGCATCGTGCGTGGTGTACCACCACCACGACATGCAGAACAGCGAATACCGCCGCTACAACATCCAGGACATCATTCCCGGCGATGACTACGCGGCCATGCGCCAGGTGCTGACGCGGCGCTATCAGAAGCTGGTCGAGCAGATCCAGGAAGACGGCGGCATGGAGGCCGGCAGCGAAGCCGCGGCGCAGCTGCCGCAGATCGTGCTGATCGACGGCGGCAAGGGACAGGTCGAGGTGGCGCGGCAGGTGTTCGAAGAGCTCGGGCTGGATATCGGCCTGCTGGTCGGCGTGGCCAAGGGCGAGGGCCGCAAGGTCGGCCTGGAGACGCTGGTGTTCGCCGATGGCCGCCCGTCGCTGGAACTGGGGCAGGGCAGCGCCGCGCTGATGCTGGTGGCGCAGATCCGCGACGAGGCGCACCGCTTTGCCATCACCGGCATGCGCGCGCGCCGCGCCAAGACGCGCACCACCTCGCGCCTGGAAGAGATCGAGGGCATCGGCGCGCGCCGGCGCCAGAAGCTGCTGACCCGCTTCGGGGGGCTGCGCGGCGTGATGGCCGCCAGCATCGACGAACTGGCCAGCGTCGAGGGCATTTCACGCGGCCTGGCCGAAGAGATCTACCGGCAGTTGCACTGAGCGCGCGGGGCCGCGGGGTGGGAAATTGGCCAGTGATGGTCGATTGGTCCGGAAATCGGCGACAATCGCAAGATTGGTTACCGTCCCCCGCCGCCCGAGTTCCATGCCCTTCAATTTCCCGATCCTGCTGACCTGGCTTCGCGTCGCCATGATTCCCCTGGTGGTTGGCGTGTTCTACCTGCCCGACGCGTGGCTGCCGATGCACGCCAAGAACCTGACGGCGGCGTCGTTCTTCATCATTGCCGCGGTCACGGACTGGCTGGACGGGTTCCTTGCGCGGCGCTGGAACCAGACCTCGTCGTTCGGGGCCTTCCTGGACCCGGTCGCCGACAAGCTGATGGTGACGGCGGCGCTGCTTTCGCTGCTGGCACTGGGCCGGGTCACGGACCTGATCGCGCTGGTGATCATCGGGCGCGAGATCACCATTTCGGCGCTGCGTGAATGGATGGCGCAGATCGGCGCTTCCAAGAGCGTGGCGGTGAACTTCCTCGGCAAGCTCAAGACCACGGTGCAGATGGTGGCGATCCCGCTGCTGCTGTACAGCGACCGCCTGCTCGGCTTCGATGCCCACCTGCTCGGCACGTGGATGATCTACGTGGCGGCGGTGCTGACGCTTTGGTCGATGTTCTATTACATGAAGCTGGCCTGGCCGCAAATCCGCGAGCGCAGCGGGATGGTGGCGCGCGCCGGCGCGCAGAAGTGAAAAGAATTTTTGAAAAGGTGTTGACGGCGAGAGCAGTTCTTTGCATAATCTCATTCTCGTTGCTGACGACGCAAACGAAAGCAGCGAGATAAGGTAGGTTTGACGCAAGATGTTGTGAGATAACAGCGTGTTGCGGCATAAAACGCCTTAGTTGGATTTTAGTGGTGCCCTGCGGGAGTAGCTCAGTTGGTAGAGCGCAACCTTGCCAAGGTTGAGGTCGCGAGTTCGAGACTCGTCTCCCGCTCCA
>NZ_JBYTEG010000014.1:187846-192119 GCF_058792255.1 Cupriavidus sp. CPT47-8839-RL05A
CTGCGGGAGTAGCTCAGTTGGTAGAGCGCAACCTTGCCAAGGTTGAGGTCGCGAGTTCGAGACTCGTCTCCCGCTCCAGGTTAAAGAAGGTCCGGCAGCGTGCTTGCACGATGCGGGGCTGGCAGCAAAAAGTTGTATGCGGGAGTAGCTCAGTTGGTAGAGCGCAACCTTGCCAAGGTTGAGGTCGCGAGTTCGAGACTCGTCTCCCGCTCCAATCCCCAAAGGGAAGCACCGCTTCCCTTTTTGTTTGGGTTGAATCGCCGCAAGACATTGCCGGAAGCTGCGCTCCGGCAGCATCGGCTGAATGCGGATACAATCCAGCAGCACGTCACCTGGCGGGGTGGCAGAGTGGTTATGCAGCGGCCTGCAAAGCCGTGTACGCCGGTTCGATTCCGACCTCCGCCTCCAGTTGCATGCAGAACGGCGCCTCGCGGCGCCGTTTTTGTTTTCCGGGCGCCGGATCGTCCGCCATCTCCGCGCCTCGGGCACGTGGCGGGCATGTTACATTACTCCTGTCGTACGCTTTTCGGGGGGCTCCGCGTGATGGATAGCGGGGCAGCATGTCAATCGCCATCCCCGATCCGTGACGCGCCGCCGGCGTGTCCGGGGCCGCTGCGGCACTTCCCGTTCTTCCCCGTTCCGATGCTGCTGCCAATTGTTGCGGCGACTTCCCCGCGCTGACCGCTGGTGCGCGCCGGAGGCGCTGTCGCGGTTGCCAGGGCTGGGAGCGGGTTAGCCGTTCAGCCCCTGACACGAGGAATCCCGCGCGCATGCATCACGCCACCCCGCTTATCAGTACCATCGTCGGCGGTATCGTCCTGGCCTTTATCCTTGGCGCCATCGCCAGCCGGCTGCGCCTGCCGCCGTTGATCGGCTACCTGTGCGCAGGCATCGTGGTCGGTCCGCACACGCCTGGCTATACCGCCGACCAGGCCCTGGCGCCGGAGTTGGCCGAGCTTGGCGTGATCCTGCTGATGTTCGGGGTGGGGCTGCACTTTTCGATCAAGGACCTGATGGCGGTCAAGCGCATCGCCATTCCGGGGGCGGTGGTGCAGATCGGCATCGCCACGCTGATGGGGATGCTGGTGGCCTGGGGCTTCGGCTGGTCATGGGGGCAGGGGCTGGTGTACGGACTGGCGCTGTCGGTGGCGAGCACCGTGGTGCTGCTCAAGGCCTTGCAGGAGCGTGACCTGGTGGAGTCGCCGCAGGGCCGCATCGCGGTCGGCTGGCTGATCGTGGAAGACCTGGCGATGGTGCTGGCCCTGGTGCTGCTGCCGGCCATGGCAGGTCTGCTGGCGGGCGCCGGCGAAACACCGGGCGAGGCCGCGCCGGCTACCGGTGACGTGGTGCTCGCGATCTTCGCGACGCTGGGCAAGGTGGCCGCTTTCGTCGCGGTGATGCTGGTGATCGGCCGGCGCTTTATCCCGTGGATGCTGGAGCGCATCGTCTGGACCGGCAACCGCGAGATGTTCCGCCTGGGCGTGCTGGCGACGGCGCTGGGCGTGGCCTACGGCGCCTATGCGCTCTTTGGCGTGTCGTTCGCGCTGGGCGCGTTCTTTGCCGGCATGGTGCTGGCGGAGTCCGAGTTCAGTCATCGTGCGGCCGAAGAGTCGCTGCCGCTGCGCGATGCCTTCGCCGTGCTTTTCTTCGTATCCGTGGGCATGCTGTTCGACCCGATGGTGCTGGTCAACGACCCGTGGGGCGTGCTGGCGACGGTGTTTATCATCGTGGTGGGCAAGTCGCTGGCGGCGCTGGGCATCGTGCGTGCCTTCGGGCATTCCGGGCAGACCGGCATGACCATTGCCGTGAGCCTGGCGCAGATCGGCGAGTTCTCGTTCATTCTCGCCAGCCTCGGCGTCTACCTGAAGATCCTGCCCGAGCGCGGCCAGGCGCTGATCCTGGCCGGGGCGCTGCTGTCGATCATGCTCAATCCGGTGCTGTTCCACCTGCTCGACCTGTACACGGCGCGGCGCCATCGCAGCGCGGATCCGCAGCCGGCATGACCGTAGCCTGGGTTCGGCTCAGCCGCCGATCCGCGGCGCCATGGTGCGCAGGTATTCGGTAAAGGCCAGTAGCCCCTGGGTCGGGAACTTGTCCTGGTGCACCACCAGCTGCAGCGGCCGCACGATGCGTGGCAGGCCGTCGCGGATCGCCACCAGCGTGCCGCGCTCCAGTTCATCGCGCACCACATGCAGCGACAGGCAGCTGACGCCGAAGCCGCTCATTACGGCGCGCTTGATGGCTTCGGCGTTGCCCAGCTCCAGCGCGAAGCGCAACTCGCCCAGCAACGGCACCAGCCGTTCCTCGATGACCTCGCGCGTGCCCGAGCCCGGCTCGCGCACGATCCATTCGGCATCGCGCAGCGCCACCAGGTCATGCGGCGCGGCCGCAAGCGGATGCGAGGGGCCGACCACCACCACCATCTCGTCGTCGCACCAGCGCACGCTGCGCAGGTCGCGCTCATGGCTGGCGCCTTCGACCAGGCCGATATCGGCGTCGAACTGCAGCAACGATTGCAGCACCTCGCGGGTATTGCCGATGCGCAGGTCCAGCGTGCACGGGCCGCTGCGCGAATGGCGGAAGCCCGCCAGGAGCGGCGGCAGGATGTAGCTGCCTATGGTATTGCTGGCCGCGATGCGCAGCTGCACGCCGGTCTGGGTGGCAAAGCGCTCCAGTTCCTGGGCCTGGTCCAGCAGCGACAGCGCGCGCGGGAAAAACTGGCGTCCGGTCTCGTTGATGCTGAGCCGGCGGGCCACGCGGTCGAACAGCGGGCTGTCGAGCGCGCGTTCAAGCTCGGCCAGCGAGGCGCTGACGGCCGACTGCGACATCGCAAGTGCCTGCGCCGCCGCCATGGTGCTGCCATGCTGGGCCACGGCAACGAAGACGGACAGCTGGCGCAGCGTCAGGCGCAGGGGGCGGTGTTCGGGCCGGGGATCGGGGCGGTGGTCCATATCGATATAATCAATAATGCATACCGATATTACCCGTTTTACGGGTTAGCGGGGCGCCAGTACGCTTGAGTCACTAAAGAACACGACCCGAGCCTGCCATGTCCTCCGTCTCCGCCCCCCGCACCACCCCGGCCGCCGCGCCGGCCTTGCCGCCGCCGTGGTCGCAGCGCCTGCTGACACTGGTCCCGCTGGGCGGCATTGCCTGGTTGGCGATTGCGCTGGCCGAGCATCCGGCCGTGGCGCGCTATGGCCTCAGCGCGCTGACGCTGGCCATGTGCGCCGGCATGGTCGCGGCCAATACGCTGCCGCGCCACTGGCTGGCGCCGCTGGCCCCCGGCATGCAGGTCGCACGCCACCACCTGCTGCGCCTGGGCGTGGCACTGTACGGGCTGCGCCTGACCTTTGCCTCGATCGTCGCGCTGGGGCTGCCGGGCATCGTGGTGCCGCTGACCATGCTGGTGGCCACGCTGCTGTTCGGCACCTGGGTGGGCACCACGTTCTTCGGCCTGAGCCGCCGCGAAGCGATCCTGGTCAGCTCCGGCAGCGCCATCTGCGGTGCCGCCGCGGCCATTGCCGTATCGTCGGTGGTGCGCACCGACGACAAGCAGACCGCCGTGGCGGTGGCGACCGTGGTGCTGTTCGGCACCGTCGGCATGCTGCTTTATCCCTATCTGTACGAACTGGCGACAGGCCATTGGCACTGGGCCGTCAGCGAGCGCATGTTCGGCATCTTTACCGGCGCGACGCTGCACGAGGTGGCCCAGGTGATCGCCGCCGGCAAGATGATCAGCGAGCCGACCGCCGACGCTGCCGTGGTGGCCAAGATGGTGCGCGTGCTGGCATTGGGCCCGCTGCTGCTGGTGATGGCGCTGTGGCCGCAGGGCGGCGAGCAAGCCGAGCAAGGCACCGCAGGCGGCAGCCGCCTGCATGGCATCCTGAAGTCGGTGCCGTGGTTCGCGGTGGGGTTTGTCGCGGTGATGGCGGTCAACTCGGCCGGCACCGTGCCCACTGCCTGGAAGGCGCCGCTGATCGCACTGGACAACTGGCTGCTGGCCTGCGCGATGCTGGCGATCGGCCTGCACACCCGCATCGGCGACCTGGTGCGCGCCGGACGCAAGCCGCTGGCGCTGGCCGGTGTGCTGTTCGTATTCCTGATGGGGGTGGGTGCGCTGATGTGCTACGCGATGGCCTGACGCGCGCGGAGCTGAAGGCATCAAAAGAAGGGGCCGATGGCCCCTTCTTTTATTTTGGTGCGCCCGGCAGGGCGCACCTACTTGGGGGTGGAAGTCCCCTACACACCCGGCAAGGGGAAGTGTTAGCCA
>NZ_JBYTEG010000015.1:0-130298 GCF_058792255.1 Cupriavidus sp. CPT47-8839-RL05A
TGCAGCTTGAACTGCTCGGTGTACTTTGCCATGTAAAAACCCCAAAAAGTTGTCTCCAACTTCTGGGGGTCAGTTCATTGCGGGAGAGGGAGCACCCAAGCGGTCAAGAGCAAATCTCGGGTTTGTGGTCGGCAGCGCTGAAGTTTACCGACACCGTCAGCCCGCCTCCGGGCGTATCCGCAAGCTCGACCGCTGCACCATGCAGCCGCGCGATCTCGCGCACGATCGACAGCCCCAGCCCGGTCCCTTCCACGGACTGTCCGCTCTCGCCGCGATAGAAGCGCCGGAACACCGCATCGCGCTCTGCCGGCGCAATGCCGGGGCCGTTGTCGATCACCTGCAGCCGCGGCACGCCGCCGTGCAGCGCCACGCGCACCGTGACCACCGCACCACGCCCCGCATAGCGGATCGCGTTGTCGATCAGGTTGCCCGTCAGCTCCTGCAGCAGCTCGGCCTGCCCGGAGACCTCCACCGGCCCTAACTGCTCGAAGCCCAGGTCGACCTCGCTGCCACGCGCCACCGGCGCCCAGTCCAGTGCCACGCCTTGCGCCAGCGCATCGAGCCGCAGCGGCCTGAGCGTGGGCATGTAGCCCGCATCAGGCTCCAGCCGCGACAGCGACAGCAGCTGCTGCACACCCTTGGAGGCATGGCGCACGGTGCCGTGCAGCAGCCGCATATGCTCGCGCACGCGTTCGCCGTCGCGCTCGCGCAGCGCCAGCTCGGACTGCGCCTGGATGATCGCCAGCGGCGTCTTGAGCTGGTGCGCGGCATCGGCAAAGAAGCGCTTGCGCGCCTGCACCATGCCGTGGAGCCGGTCCATGTACTGGTTCAGCGCCTGCACCAGCGGCTTCATCTCGGCGGGCAGGTCCTTCTGCTCGATCGGGTCGAGCTGCGTGCCGCGCCGTGCCACTGTGTCGGAGAGCCGGTTCAGCGGCCGCAGCCCGCGCCGCACGCCGAGCCAGACGATGCCCAGCGCCAGCGTCACCAGCATCAGCTCCTGCAGCAGCGAGCCGATCAGGATGTCGCGCGCCAGCAGCTGGCGCGGCTCGATGGTTTCGCCCACCAGCACCCACACCAGGCGCGTGCGCGCCGAGCCCACGTCGTGCACCGGCAGCGCCTGGGCCGCCATGCGCACCGGGTGCTCGCGGAAGACAGTGTCGTAGAACTCGGTGCGGTACAGCCGCAGCGGCGCCTCGGCCGGCATCGGCAGGTCGTCGTAGCCGGTCACGGTGGCGCCGTCCTCGTCGCGGATGCGGTAGAAGATGCGCGGGCCGGCCTGGTCGTCGAAGAGTTCCAGCGCCAGGTTTGGCACGTCGACCTGGAGCCGCCCCTCGCGCAGGCGGATGCCTTCGCGCATTGCGCGCAGCGACGCCTCCAGCGTGCGGTCGAAAGCGATATGCGCGGCCGACATGGCGCGCTCATAGGTCAGCCACGCATCGAAGGCGAGCAGGGCCATCAGCGGCAACAGCAGCCATAGCGACAGCTGCAGGCGCAGGCTGGGCGCCTGTCGTGGGAGCCTCATGCCGCCGGCCGCGCTTCGAGCAGGTAGCCCAGCCCGCGCAGTGTGACGATGGCCACGCCGCTGCCGTCGAGCTTCTTGCGCAGCCGGTGCACGTAGATCTCGATCGCATCCGGGTTGACCGATTCGTCGATGCCGAAGATCTTCTCCGACAGCGCCGCCTTGTTCACCGCGCGCCCATCGCGCAGCAGCAGCACCTCCAGCACGGCGCGTTCGCGCCCGGTCAGCGGCAGCAGCTCGCCGTGCAGCAGGACCGCACGGCTGACGCTGTCGTAGTGCAGCGGGCCGCAGGCGATCTGCGTGCTCTCATGCCCGTGGGCACGGCGGATCAGCGCGCGGGCGCGCGCTTCCAGTTCGGACAGGTCGAAGGGCTTGGCCAGGTAGTCGTCGGCGCCCAGGTCCAGGCCGCGCACGCGGTCTTCGACCGAGCCGTGCGCGGTCAGGATCAGCACCGGCAGCGGGTTGCGGCGCTGGCGCAGGCGGCGCAGCACTTCCAGGCCATCCAGTCCGGGCAGGCTCAGGTCCAGGATCAGCAGTGCGTAGTCCTGCGTGCTGAGCAGGTTGTCGGCGCTGCGGCCGTCGTGCATGCAGTCGACCGTGAAGCCGGCCTGGCCCAGGGCCTGGCTCAGGGAATTGGCCAGCATCACATTGTCTTCGGCAAGCAGGATACGCATGGGGCAGGGCAGTCAGGCGGCAATACGGAAAACCGGCCGGAACGGCCGAGGCCAGACAGATACAGGGAAGTGCGCCGGCTTAGAAGCTAGGGGAAACCCCCAATCCCGCAGCGGCGCCGTGCCCGCGAAAAGCCCGCATTCCGAAAGCGAACTGAAAGTGCGCGTCCCCTACCATCCGGCCGGCTAACGATTCACACAACAAGCACAAGCAAGGAGATAGCATGAAGCGTACGGCAATGGCATTCGCAGCGATGGGTCTGGCTGCGGCCGGGTCGGCATCCGCCCAATCGAGCGTGACCATGTATGGCCTAGTGGACGCCGGCATCGAATTTGTCAGCCACGCGGGCCCGGACGGCTCGGCGGTCAAGCTGACCTCGGGCGGCAAGAACACCTCGCGCTGGGGCATCCGCGGCAGCGAGGACCTGGGCGGCGGCCTGAAGGCGATCTTCGCCCTGGAAAGCGGCATTGCCATCGATACCGGCAGGCTGGACACCGACAACACGCTGTTCGACCGCCGTGCCACGGTGGGCCTGGCAAGCCGCTACGGCCAGGTGGTGCTGGGCCGCACCTTCACCACGACCTACGACTTCATGCTGCCGTTCGACCCGATGGGCTACGCGCCGGCCTATTCGTGGGCCACCTCGTCGACCGCCACCGGCGGCCGCAAGGACGGCCTGTTCTCGCGCGCCTCGAACGCGGTCCGCTACGACGGCAGCTTCGGCGGCCTGAAGCTGGGCGCGACCGTGGCCATGGGCGAAGTGGCGGGGGACTTCAAGAGCTCCTCCAAATACGCGCTGGGGGTGGGCTACAGCGCCGGCAAGTTTGCCGCGGCCGCCACCTGGGACCGCCAGAACGGCGCCGGCAGCAGCACCACGCCGGCCGACAGCACCGACTACATCCAGGGCATCCATGCCGGCGCCAGCTATGACTTCGGCGGCCTGAAGCTGTTTGCCGGCTACCGCAACTACAAGCGCACCTTCACCACCGGCGCGGCGACGGACCGCAGCGACATGTACTGGGGCGGCGCCAGCTATGACTTCACGCCGGCCTTCACGCTGTACGGCGCGGTCTACAAGCAGAACATCAAGGGCGGCAACAACGCCGACCCGATCCTGTTCTCACTGCGCGGCCAGTACGCGCTGTCCAAGCGCACGCTGGCCTACCTGTCGGTGGGCTATGCCGATGCGCGCAACGGGCAGAACGTCAGCGTCTCGCGCGACCTGATCGGGTTCGCCAACAACCAGACCGGCGTCATGGCCGGCCTGCAGCACCGCTTCTGAGGAAGGGGCGGCCTGAATGGCCGGAATGGCCTCATCGGCCTGTTGGGAACTGCCCGCCGCCTGGCGCATGGGTGTGCGCCATCGAGGGCGGCTGGCAGCTTGAGGCGCGTTGCCTCAGCCGGGCGCAGGGCGTAGCCGCACGCCTTGCGTCCTTCTTTTACCGGCGGGCAGGGCGCGCCGCCGGCGTGCGTGCCGCTCAGGGCACGATCACGATCTTGCCGGTGACCTTGCGCGCTTCCATGTCCTTGAGCGCCTGCGGAGCCTGCTCCAGCGGATAGCGCGCCGAGATATGCGGGCGGATCTTGCCTTCCTTCATCCAGCCCAGCATCTGCGCCATATTGGCCTGGTTGGCCTTGGGCTCGCGCCGCACGAAGTCGCCCCAGAACACGCCCACCAGCGAGGCGCCCTTGAGCAGCGCCAGGTTCAGCGGCAGCTTGGGGATCTCGCCGTTGGCAAAACCCACCACCAGGTAGCGGCCACGCCAGCCGATCGAACGGAAGGCCGGTTCGGCATAGATGCCGCCCACCGGGTCGTAGATCACGTCCGGACCCTTGCCGTCGGTCAGCGCCTTGATGCGTTCGCGCAGGTCCTCGGTGCTGTAGTTGATCAGCGCGTCGGCGCCGTGTTCCTTGCACACCGCCAGCTTCTCGTCGGTCGAGGCGGCGGCGATCACGCGCGCGCCAATGGCCTTGCCGATCTCGATCGCCGCCAGGCCCACGCCGCCGGCCGCGCCCAGCACCAGCATGGTCTGGCCGGCCTTCAGCTCGCCCCGGTCGATGACCGCGTGGTGCGAGGTGCCGTAGGTCAGCGTGAACGCCGCCGCGGTCTCGAAATCGATGCCGGGCGGCATCGGCACCACCGACGCCGCCGGCGCCTTGGCCTGGCTGGCGAACGCGCCGTTGCCCAGGTAGGCGATCACCTTGTCGCCGGGCTTGACGTGGGTGACGCCTTCGCCGACCGCATTGACCACGCCGGCCAGCTCCGAGCCCGGGCTGAACGGCAGGGCAGGCTTGGCCTGGTATTTGTTCTGGATGATGAGCACATCCGGGAAGTTGACGGCGGCCGCCTTGACGTCGATGACCACTTCGCCCTTGGCCGGTACCAGGTCGGGCAGGGTTTCGATGGTCAGCGAATCGGGCGGGCCCCAGGCTTTGCACAGTACGGCTTTCATCTTGTCTCCGGTGATGTTGGTGGCATTTCACGCCAGTCAAGCTTATGCGGGCGGGCAGGGCAAGTGTAGCGTAGAAATAGCACGGTCGTTCTGTTCCATGTCCAAGCTATGGAGGTGGTTATTTGCGGCCTGCATACAGCGCCAGAAACGTGCTTTCAGGGCGGCGCACGGGCCGCTTGCGCGCGCGCGCTCAGGTACAATCGCGCCATGCATATCCTTCTCGCCAACGACGACGGTTATCTCGCGCCGGGACTGGCCGTTTTGCATGCCGCGCTCGCGCCGCTGGGCCGGATCACGGTCATCGCGCCGGAGCAGAACCATAGCGGTGCCTCCAACTCCCTGACCCTGCAGCGGCCGCTGTCGATCTACGAAGCGCGCGAAGGCGTGCAAAAAGGTTTTCGCTTCGTCAACGGAACGCCGACCGACTGCGTGCATATCGCGCTGACGGGCCTGCTGGAAGAGAAACCCGACCTGGTGGTGTCCGGCATCAACCAGGGACAGAACATGGGCGAAGACGTGCTGTACTCCGGCACCGTCGCCGCCGCCATCGAGGGCTACCTGCTGGGCATTCCGTCGGTCGCCTTCTCGCAGGTGGACAAGGGCTGGGAGCACCTGGACGCCGCGGCACGCGTTGCGCGCACCGTGGTGGAGCGCATCATCGGCACGCCGCCGGCCGAGCCGTTCCTGCTCAACGTCAATATCCCGAACCTGCCGTTCGAACATATCAAGGGCTACCGCGCCACGCGCCTGGGCAAGCGCCATCCGTCGCAGCCGGTGATCACGCAGGTCAATCCGCGCGGCGACACCAACTACTGGATCGGCCCGGCGGGCGATGCGCGCGATGCCAGCGAGGGTACCGATTTCCATGCAGCTGCGGCGGGCTATGTCTCGCTCACGCCGTTGCAGCTCGACCTGACGCACCGCGGGCAGCTCGACGCGCTCGACCAGTGGTTGAAGTAGGCCACCGATCCGCAGTGTCGCGCCCCCGATGAGCACCACGCCCCCTCGCAGCAAGTTTCCGCTGCCGCTCGATGCGGTAGTCGAGCGCAAGCCCGCACCGGCCCGCACCGCCGGCATGCCTGCCGTGGGCACGCCGCGGCCGGCCGCGCCCACACCCGCGCCAGCCAAGCCGGCCAAGCCGCGCCTGCCGCGCACCGCCGCACCGGCGCCCGCGCCGGTGCCTGCAAGCGCGGTCGAGCAACGCGCCTCGGCGGCCACCGCGGGCGGTGGCGGCATGGCCTCGGCGCGCGCGCGCGTGGCGCTGGCGGCGCGGCTGCGTGCCGCGGGCATCCGCGACGAGCGCGTGCTGTCGGCCATTGCCACCGTGCCGCGCCACCTGTTCGTCGAGCCGGGGCTGGCATCGCAGGCGTATGAGGACGCCGCGCTGCCGATCGGCCACCAGCAGACCATTTCCAAGCCGTCGGTGGTGGCGCGCATGATCGAGCTGCTGCGCGAGGGCCTGGCCGCCGACGCGCCGCTGGAGCGCGTGCTCGAGATCGGCACCGGCTGCGGCTACCAGGCCGCGGTGCTGAGCCAGGTCGCGCGCGAAGTCTTCTCGATCGAGCGCATCCGCCCGCTGCACGAGCAGGCCAAGGCCAACCTGCGGCCGCTGCGCGTGCCCAACCTGCGCCTGCACTACGGTGACGGCATGCTGGGGCTGCCCCAGGCGGCGCCGTTTTCGGCCATCATCCTGGCCGCGGCCGGCATGGAGGTGCCCGAGGCGCTGCTGGAGCAGCTGGCCATCGGCGGGCGCCTGATCGCCCCGGTGGCGGTGATGCCGCCGGCGGGCGTGCCGGGCCAGACCGTCACGCAGCAGCTGTTGCTGATCGAGCGGCGCAACCGCCATCGCTTTCACAGAACCGCGCTTGAAGCCGTTTTCTTTGTGCCCTTAAAATCGGGCACCATCTGAGTCGAACTATGCACAACATCGTGAAATCGCAATATTTCGCACGCGCCGGACAACTTTTTGCGGCCTCGGCGCTGACGGCCCTGCTGGCCGCCTGCGCCAATTCGCCGATGCCGGCACCCGTGGTTGACCGTACCTCCACTTCCGGTACCACGGCCGCGACGCTGGAACCGGCGCCCCCCGGATACTATCGGGTCAAGCGAGGCGATACTCTTTACCGTATCGCGCTGGAGAACGGCCAGTCGTATCGCGATGTGGCAACGTGGAACAACCTGACCAATGTGAACCAGATCGAGGTCGGCCAGCTGCTGCGCATCGTGCCGCCGGGTGCCGACGTCAACACTGCGCCCGGCGTGGCCACCATGCCAGTGGCGCCGGGCACGGTGCAGGCGCAGCCGATCGACCAGGCCCGCCCGGCCGCCACGCCGGTGCCGCCGGCTGCGGCCGCTTCGGCGCCTGCGGCAACGCCCGCCGCGCCCGCCGCGGCCGCGGCGCCGGTCGCCGATGGCTCGATGAAGCTGGCCTGGCCGGCAACCGGCCAGACGGTCGGGAAATTCGACGACAAGGGTAATAAAGGCATCGATATTGCGGGCAAGAAGGGCGATGCGGTGCTGGCTGCGGACGATGGTCGGGTGATTCACGTTGGCCCCTTGCGCGGCTACGGGAATCTTGTCATCATCAAACACAACGAGACATTTCTTACTGCTTACGGGCACAACGACAAGGTGCTCGTGGCTGAGCAATCCGCGGTCCGAAAAGGCCAGAAGATTGCGGAGATGGGCAACAGCGATACCGACCGGGTAAAGCTTCACTTCGAAGTCCGCAAGAACGGAAAACCGGTTGATCCGATGCGGTACCTGCCGCCACAGTGAGGGTTCATGCCACGCCAGAAAACTGTCTCCTCCGGAACCGTAAGCAGGGCTCGCCGTCCCAAGCAGCCGGAAGTGAAGGCTGGTGTGGCACATCCCGACGCGCGCGCCGATGCTGAAGGCTTCGAGCCTGATCTCGCCGCCGAACTGATTCCCGTGACCGACGAGCCCATCGCCACGTCCACTTCGGTGGGCCTGCGCGAGGCCGACCTGCTTGCCGACGACAGTGAGCGCATCGTGCGCGACGACGATGAGGACGAGTCGGAAGACGAGGAAGAAGAGAGCGCGGAAAATGGCACCGACAGTGCCGCCCCCGAGCATGATGATTTCCGCACCGTGCTGCATACCGAGCTGGCTGCGGACACCGTCCAGCACTACCTGAACCGCATCAGCATCAAGCCGCTCCTGTCGGCCCCGGAAGAACTGCATTTTTCCACGCTGGCCAAGGACGGCGACTTTGCCGCACGCCAGGTCATGATCGAGCGCAACCTGCGGCTGGTGGTCAGCATCGCCAAGG
Source organism: Cupriavidus sp. CPT47-8839-RL05A (assembly GCF_058792255.1). Classification (NCBI taxonomy): domain Bacteria; kingdom Pseudomonadati; phylum Pseudomonadota; class Betaproteobacteria; order Burkholderiales; family Burkholderiaceae; genus Cupriavidus; species Cupriavidus sp. CPT47-8839-RL05A. Next base: position 7,937 of record NZ_JBYTEG010000015.1, read on the forward strand.
GCTACCTCAATCGTGGCGTGCCGCTGCTCGACCTGATCGAGGAAGGCAACCTGGGCCTGATGCACGCGATTGAAAAATTCGATCCGTCGCGCGGTTTCCGCTTCTCGACGTACGCGACCTGGTGGATCCGCCAGAGCATCGAGCGCGCCATCATGAACCAGGCGCGCACGGTCCGCCTGCCGGTCCACGTGATCCGCGAACTCAACCAGGTGCTGCGCGCCAAGCGCCATCTGGAGAAGGGCGGCACCGACGGGCGCGACGCCAGCCTTGAAGACATCGCCCACCTGCTGGGCAAGACGCCGGACGAAGTGCAGGACGTCCTGGCACTCAACGAACATACCACCTCGCTCGATACGCCGTTCGATCTCGATCCCGGCTCGAGCCTCCTGGATTTCCTCTCCGACGAGCACAACGCCGCCCCCGACCAGGAGGTGGCGCACCGCGAGCTGGAAGGGCTGATGAAGCTCTGGCTGGCGCGCCTGTCGGAAAAGCATCGCTATGTGGTGGAGCGCCGCTTCGGCCTCAACCATATCGAGCCCGCCACGCTGGAAGAGCTGGCCGAGGAAATGGGCCTCACGCGCGAGCGCGTGCGCCAGATCCAGCAGGAGGCGCTGGTCAAGCTCAAGCGGCATTTCGCTTCGCAAGGTGTCAGGAAGGACGCTGTTCTATGACCCCTGTGCTGGTATTCGACATCGAGACCATTCCCGATGTTGCCGGCCTGCGCCGTTTGCATGACCATCCCGATGCGATGAGCGACGCCGAAGTCGCCGAGCATGCGTTTGCCGCCCGCCGCGAAAAGACCGGCAGCGATTTTCTCCCGCACTACCTGCAGCGCATCGCCGCGATTTCCTGCGTGCTGCGCCGCACGCACCGCGACGGCTCGGCGGTGTTCCACGTCGGCTCACTGGGCACGCCGGAAGACGGCGAGGCCACGCTGATCCAGAAGTTCTATGAACTGATCGCGCGCTACAGCCCGCAACTGGTTTCATGGAACGGCGGCGGCTTCGACCTGCCGGTGCTGCATTATCGCGGCCTGGTCAACGGCGTCACCGCGCCGCGTTACTGGGAGATGGGAGAGGGCCGCGACGACGACAGCCGCGACTTCAAGTGGAACAACTACATCAGCCGCTACCACATGCGGCACCTGGACCTGATGGACCTGCTGGCCATGTACCAGCCCCGCGCCAGCGCGCCGCTGGATGACCTGGCCAAGCTGTGCGGCTTCCCGGGCAAGATGGGGATGGACGGCAGCAAGGTCTGGCAGGCGTTCCAGGCCGGCCAGCTCGACGAGATCCGCGCCTATTGCGAGACCGACGTCGTCAACACCTACCTGATGTACTGCCGCTTCCAGCTGATGCGCGGCGGCATGTCGCCGCGCGAGTTCGACGTCGAGATGGAGTTCGTCCAGGAGTCATTGGCCGAGCTGCCCGGCGAGCAGTGGATGGAATACCTGCAGGCATTCAGGCTGCAGCGCCTCACGCCCGAAGCCGAAGACCTAGACTGAGCACGGCGGCGACGCGCCGCCGACACGAATTCACAGATCCAGCGACAGCAGGATCGGCTGGTGGTCCGAGTTGGCCGTATCGGCATCGACCTCGCAGCGCCGGATCCGCCCGGCGAGATTCTCCGTCACGAACATGAAATCGCAGGCGAACGGCGCCTCCGGCCATTGCTCCTTGTCATACAGGGCGCAGGTCGGCGCATGCGGCTGGCCTGGGTGTGTGTGCAGCCAGGCATCGCGCCAGGGCGGCGTGGCGTCGTCAAAGGGCTCGAGCACACGGCGGTAGGCAATATCGTCAGGCTTGCTGTTGAAGTCGCCGCACAGGACAGCCTCGGCCGGGCGCGGCTCCGGCGTGAACGGACCCGGCCATTTCTCGCTGCGGCCGGGGCGGCGCGCATGGTCGCAGGCTTCGGCGTGCCAGGTGCGCAAGGCTTCGGCTTGCGCGGCGCGCTGGTGTGATGAGTAATACTCCAGGTGCGTGCAGATCACGCGCAGCCGCCGGGTGCCGACTTCGACCGTGGCTTCCAGCGCCACGCGCGGCATCGACGCCACCTGCGGGTCCGCCGGCCAGGGCAGGGCGTGGTGGAAGACTTCGCGCACCGGCAGGCGCGTGGCGATCAGGTTGCCGAATTGCTTGCGCCCTCCGGTGGCGGTGCGCCGGTCGACACCAGGCGCGTAGAGCAGGTGGTAGCCGGGCAGCAGGGCGGTCAACTCCGCCACCTGGTCTTCCCCCGGGCTGCCGCGCAGTTCGCCGAAGCCGCGGGTGACCTCCTGCAGGCAGATGACGTCGGCATCGGCAATGCCGCGCAGGGTGTCGACCTGGCGGCCCAGGTCGACATGCCCGTCGGCGCCGCGACCCCATTGGATATTCCAGGAAATCAGTTCCATTTGCCGTCTCCGTCACGTCGCCGGGAAGCAGCCGCCGGTGCCGGCCCGGTCTGGCATACAATCCCGCTTTCACAAAACAATACGTCAGGTTTCGTCTGGTGTCCCAAGCCGTGTCCTCCCCACAAGAAACGCCGGCAGCCCCGGCCGCTGTTGCCGCTCAAGGTGCTGCTCCCGTCGCAAAAGAGTCCCGTGTCCGCGCCGACGCTGGCGCCCCCGCGGCCGATCCCGTGGTGTCGATCGACAGCCTCGACATGGAGGCCCGCGGCGTTGGCCGCCTGGTGAATGAGGACGGCACGCCCGGCAAGGTGATCTTCGTCGAAGGCGCGCTGCCCGGCGAGACCGTCAGCTACCGCAGCTTTCGCCGCAAGCCCAGCTACGAGCAGGCCCACCTGGTCGAGGTCCGGCAGGAATCGGTGATGCGCGTGAAGCCCGGCTGCCAGCATTTCGGGGTCTGCGGCGGGTGCTCGATGCAGCATCTCGATTCGCGCGCCCAGCTGGCAATCAAGCAGCGCGTGCTGGAAGACAACCTGTGGCACCTGTCCAAGGTGAAGCCCGATGTGGTGTTCCGCCCCATCGCCGGGCCGGACTGGGGTTATCGCTACCGCGCGCGGCTGACTGTGCGCCATGTGGCCAAGAAGGGTGGGGTGCTGGTTGGCTTCCATGAGCGCAAGAGCAGCTATGTGGCCGACATGACCCGTTGCGAGATCCTGCCGCCGCATGTGTCGGCCATGCTGGTGCCGCTGCGCGAGCTGGTTGGCGGCCTGTCGATCCGCGACCGCATGCCGCAGATCGAGCTGGCCGTGGGGCAGGAAGTCACCGCGCTGGTGCTGCGCATCCTGGAGCCGCTGACCGATGCCGACAAGGACCTGCTGCGCGCCTTCGCCGACCAGCACAAGGTGCAGTTCTGGCTGCAGCCCAAGGGCCCGGATACGGTTTATCCGTTCTATCCGGCCGATGCCGAGCTGGCCTATACGCTGCCGGAATTCGGCATCCGCATGCCGTTCAAGCCGACCGATTTCACCCAGGTGAACCACCAGATCAACCGCGTGCTGATCGGCCGCGCGCTGCGTTTGCTGGACGCGCAGCCGCAGGACCGCCTGCTCGACCTGTTCTGCGGCATCGGCAACTTCACGCTGCCGCTGGCCACGCAGGGCAAGTCGGTGATGGGCATCGAAGGCAGCGAGGCGCTGACCACGCGAGCGCTGGCCAACGCCGAATACAACGGGCTGGCGGCCAGGACCGAGTTTGCCTGCCGCAACCTGTTCGAGGTCACGGCCGAGGACATTGCCGCGCTGGGCCGCTTCGACCGCTGGCTGGTCGATCCGCCGCGCGAAGGCGCGCTGGCGGTATGCAAGGCGCTGGGCGAACTGGCGCAGCAGGGTAGCGACGTGCTGCCGCAGCGCATCGTCTACGTATCGTGCAGCCCAGCCACGCTGGCGCGCGACGCCGGCCTGCTGGTGCACGAGGCGGGCTACCGGCTCGCCGGCGCGGGCGTGGTCAACATGTTCCCGCACACCTCGCACGTGGAGTCGATCGCGGTGTTCGATCGCGGCTGATCGCGCAAGTCGCACCAAAGAAAAAACCGGCCATCAGGCCGGTTTTTTCATGCTGCAGGGGAGGTTGCCGTCACTCGCGGCTGCCGCCGAAGATGCCCAGCAGCGCCAGCAGGTTGACGAAGACGTTGTACACGTCCAGGTAGATTGCCAGCGTGGCGGTGATGTAGTTGGTCTCGCCGCCATTCACCACGCGCTGCACATCGAACAGGATGTACGCCGAGAAGATACCGATGGCGATCACCGACACCGTGATCATCAGCGAGGGCAGCTGCAGCCAGATATTGGCGACGCTGGCCAGGATCAGCAGGATCACGCCGACGAACAGGAACTTGCCCAGGCCGGAGAAATCACGCTTGCTGACCGTGGCGATGGTCGCCATTGCGCCGAATACCGCCGCCGTGCCGCCAAAGGCATACATGATCAGCGCCGGCCCGTTGGAGAACTGCAGCGTCACGCCGATCAGCCGCGACAGCATCAGCCCCATGAAGAACGTGAAGGCCAGCAACAGGACCACGCCCATGCTGCTGTTCTTGGTCTTCTCGATACCGTAGAAGAACCCGAACGCGATGCCCAGGAACAGGATCAGCGACAGGAAGGGGTTGCCCGCCATGAAGCTGAAGCCTGTGGCCACGCCGATCCACGCACCGAGCACGGTGGGGATCATCGAGAGGGCCAGCAGCCAGTAAGTGTTGCGCAAGACCCGGTTGCGAACGACGACGTCAGTGACGGTCGACGCACTGTTGCCGAAACCGTAGGTGTTCAGCTTGTTATCCATGGTGACTCCTGTCTCAAAACGGTGAGGCGCCGGGCTGCGAGGCTTCGGATGCGAAGATTCGTATGGAACCCGGACGGAACCATCGTCAATGTGGCACCTGGGAGGTGGAATTGCAAGGGCGGGGTAACTCATGAGTCACCTCTTGCATTGCTTTGCGCCGTTCGGTGCCGCTCACATTGGATGTTAGCCGGGGCGGCGTGTTCCTGGCATGACAAGGTTGTAATGTGTTCATTGGCATGCTTGGCGTCCGGTTGTGCGGCAAGGGCGGCCCGACACACGCGAGAGCAGGGAAGACCCTCGAAAGGGTCATAGTCTTCGTGCTAGAATCGCACGTTTAATCCATTTGTAACCCCTTCATTTTTCGGAGTTTTTCATGGCGATCGAACGCACCCTGTCGATTATCAAGCCGGATGCCGTGGCCAAGAACGTCATTGGCCAGATCTACGCCCGTTTCGAGGCCGCCGGCCTGAAGATCGTTGCTGCCAAGATGGTGCACCTGTCGCGCGGCGAAGCCGAGCAGTTCTACGCTGTCCACAAGGAGCGTCCGTTCTTCAAGGACCTGGTGGATTTCATGGTTTCCGGCCCGGTCATGATCCAGGCCCTGGAAGGCGAGAACGCCATCGCCAAGAACCGTGACCTGATGGGCGCCACCGACCCGAAGAAGGCCGAGAAGGGCACCATCCGCGCCGATTTCGCCGACAGCATCGACGCCAACGCCGTGCACGGCTCGGACGCCGCTGAAACGGCTGCCGTGGAAGTGTCGTTCTTCTTCCCGGGCATGAACGTCTACAGCCGCTGATTGTCCGGCGCTGCTGCCAGGACTAGACTGACACCGAAGCTGAGTTTGCCGTCATGAACGCTCTCGTCAACCTGCTCGACCTCGACGCGGACGCGCTCACCGCTTATTGCGGCGAGCTCGGCGAGAAGCCGTTCCGTGCGCGGCAACTGCAACGCTGGATCCACCACTACGGTGCCAGCCGCTTCGACGCCATGTCGGATCTCGCCAAGTCGCTGCGCGAAAAGCTCGCGACGCGGGCCGAGATCCGCGCGCCTGCCGCCATCACCGACCACCTGTCGGCCGACGGCACGCGCAAGTGGCTGCTCGACGTGGGCCAGGGCAACGCGGTGGAAACGGTCTACATCCCCGAGGAAACGCGCGGCACGCTGTGCGTTTCCTCGCAGGCGGGGTGCGCCGTCAACTGCCGCTTCTGCTCCACCGGCAAGCAAGGCTTTTCGCGCAACCTCAGCACCGGTGAAATCATCGGCCAGCTGTGGATGGCGGAGTTCGCCATGCGCGAACAACTGGGCCGCGGCCCCAAGGACGACCGCGTCATCTCCAACGTGGTGATGATGGGCATGGGCGAGCCGCTGCTGAACTACGATGCTGTCGTGCCGGCCATGCGCCTGATGCTCGACGACAACGCCTACGGCCTGTCGCGCCGCCGCGTGACGCTGTCCACCTCCGGCGTGGTGCCGATGATGGACCGGCTGTCCAAGGATCTCCCGGTGGCTCTCGCCGTGTCGCTGCACGCGTCCAACGACGCCCTGCGCGACGTGCTGGTGCCGCTGAACAAGAAGTACCCGCTGGCCGAACTGATGGCGGCATGCCGCCGCTACCTGGAATTCGCGCCGCGCGATTTCATTACTTTCGAATACTGCATGCTGGACGGCGTCAACGACGGTGTCGAGCATGCGCGGGAACTGCTGAAGCTTGTGGCCGACGTGCCGTGCAAGTTCAACCTGATCCCGTTCAATCCTTTCCCCGAATCGGGCCTGAAGCGTTCCAACAACGATCAGATCCGGCGCTTTGCGCAGGTGCTGATGGACGCAGGCATCGTGACCACCATCCGCAAGACCCGCGGCGACGATATCGACGCCGCCTGCGGCCAGCTGGCCGGGGAAGTGAAGGACCGCACGCGCCTGGCCGAGCGCGGCAAGTTCGGCAAGATCACGCCACTGGTGCCGGTCGCTGCTTCCGGCCAGCCTCGGGAGGTTCGCCCTGCATGATCCGTCTGCTCGCTGCGGCCCTGCTGGGGCTGCTGATGTTGTCCGGCTGCCAGCTGCCGCATGCGCCGGCGCAGGATCCCCAGACCGCTTCCGACCAGACCGATGCAAGGCGCCGCGCCGGCATCCGGCTGCAGCTTGCCACCAACTACCTGGAGGCGGGCCAGAACGCGGTCGCCCTTGACGAGATCAAGCAGGCCATTGCCATCGATCCGGCGCTCGCCGACGCCTACCATGTGCGCGCGCTGATCTACATGAACATGAATGAGCGGACGCTGGCCGATGACAGCTTCCGCACGGCGGTGTCGATGCGTGCCAACGACGGCGACCTGCTCAACAACTACGGCTGGTTCCTGTGCCAGGAAGGGCGCTACGGCGAGGCCGTGCCGATGCTGCAGCGCGCGATGTCGGCGCCGTCCGCAGGCGGCCCCGCCAAGCCGCTGATCAGCCTGGGCGCGTGCGAGCTGCGCCAGGGCCACAGCGCCGAAGCGGAAAAGAACCTGAAGGCCGCGCTCGGCTACGACCGCAACAACCCGGTGGCCAACACCAACCTTGCGCTGGTCTTCTACCGGCGCGGCGATTTCGCGCAGGCCCGGCAATATGTCCAGCGCGTCAACAACAGCCAATTTGTCAATGCGCAATCCCTCTGGCTGGGAGCGCGCATTGCCCACCGTCAGGGCGACAGCCGCACGCAGGATGCGCTTGGGGCGCAACTGCGCAGCCGCTTCCCCGACTCGCGTGAGTTGACCGCCTACGAACAAGGAGCATGGGATGAGTGAGCACGACCGCGCCGCAGGCCAGGCCGTACCGACGCAACAAGTCGGCGGGGGCGCGCACGAAGGAGAACGCGAAGCTGCCGCACGCGAGATCGGCGCAGCGCTGGCGCGCGAGCGCGAGGCGCAGCGCATGTCGGTGGAAGACGTCAGCGCGCGCCTGAAGGTGGCTGCAGGCAAGCTGCGCGCGATCGAGGCCGGCAACCTGCAGGCACTGCCCGACGTGACCTTCGCCAAGGGCGTGATGCGTGCCTATGCGCGCATGCTGCACGTCGACATCGACCCGCTGCTGGCACGCTTCCAGCCGCGCCCGGTGGCGCAGGTGGCGGAAATTGCCCGGCAGCGCGAGGGTGGCATCAATGCGGCCTTCGACGACCGCAACCGCTTCCGCTCGGGCGGCAACGGCGGCCGCTGGGTCTGGCTGGCGCTGGTGGCCGTGCTGGTGGCCGCGGGCGGCTGGTTCGGCCTTGACCATATCCGCGCATGGATCGATGCGCGCAGCAGCGCTGCCGAGACCGTAACGGCTGAAGCGCCTGCCGTGATCCAGAGCACGGAAGCTGGCACCGTGACGGCGGCGCTGCCGCCGGTCATGGCCGCCAGCGATTCGCCGGCGCCGTCTGCCGAAACCGCTCCGGCCAGTGCCGCCGCAGCTCCCGTGGCCGCGACGGCACCCGCAGCCGCTTCCGCGCCTGCAGCTGCCGCGGCACCGGCTGCGCCAGCAGGCGAGGGCGAACTGCAGATCCGCTTTGCCGGCGATACCTGGTATGAGATCCGGGACAATAGCGGCAAGATCGTCATGGGCGGTACCGCCAAGGCCGGCCAGACCGTGGCCGGTGGCGGCACGGCCCCGTACAAGGTGGTGATCGGCAACGTCAAGGGCGTCGAGTCGTTGACGCGCAATGGCACGCCGGTCGACCTGAAGGCAGCCAACCGCAACAACGTGGCGCGCCTGACGCTGCCCTGACGCGGGCGCGCGGTGCGTCTTTGCAAGGTGGTAACGCTATGAACCAACAGCTCTGTCTCCCGGTCCTGCCCGGTCCGCTGCCGCGCCGCCAGACGCGCCAGGCGCGCGTTGCGTGGGGCGACAATGTGGTGACCATTGGCGGCAGTGCGCCGGTGCGCGTGCAGTCGATGACCAACACGGATACGGTCGATGCCATCGGCACGGCCATCCAGGTCAAGGAACTGGCGCGTGCGGGCTCGGAGATCGTGCGCATCACGGTGAACACGCCCGAGGCCGCCGCCGCGGTGCCGTCGATCCGCGAGCAGCTCGACCGCATGGGCGTGAACGTGCCGCTGGTGGGCGACTTCCACTACAACGGCCACAAGCTGCTGCAGGACTATCCGGCCTGTGCCGAGGCGCTGTCCAAGTACCGGATCAACCCCGGCAACGTCGGCCAGGGCGCCAAGCGCGACACGCAGTTCGCGCAGATGATCGAGATGGCGTGCCGCTACAACAAGCCGGTGCGCATCGGCGTGAACTGGGGCAGCCTGGACCAGGACCTGCTGGCACGGATCATGGACGAGAACGCCGGGCGCGCCGAGCCGTGGCCGGCGCAGAGCGTGATGATCGAGGCGCTGATCACCTCGGCCATCGACTCGGCCAAGAAGGCCGAGGAAATCGGCCTGCCGGGCGACCAGATCATCCTGTCGTGCAAGGTGTCGCAGGTGCAGGAACTGGTCGCGGTGTACCGCGAGCTGGCACGCCGCTGCGACTACGCGCTGCACCTCGGGCTGACCGAGGCCGGCATGGGCAGCAAGGGCATCGTGGCGTCGACCGCGGCGCTGTCGGTGCTGCTGCAGGAAGGTATCGGCGACACCATCCGCATCTCGCTGACGCCTGAACCCGGCGCGCCGCGCGAGAAAGAGGTGTACGTGGGGCAGGAGATCCTGCAGACCATGGGCATGCGCAACTTCACCCCGATGGTGATTGCGTGCCCGGGCTGTGGCCGCACCACCAGCACCGTCTTCCAGGAGCTGGCGGCAAGCATCCAGGCCTATCTGCGCGAGCAGATGCCGCAATGGAAGACCGTCTACCCGGGCGTCGAGGAAATGGATGTGGCCGTGATGGGCTGCATCGTCAACGGCCCGGGCGAGAGCAAGCACGCCAATATCGGCATCTCGCTGCCGGGCTCGGGTGAATCGCCGGCGGCGCCGGTGTTCGTCGACGGCGTCAAGGTGAAGACGCTGCGCGGCGAGCGCATTGCAGAAGAATTCCAGGCGATCGTAGATGAATACGTTCGCACGCATTACGGCCCGGGCGCTGCGCGGGCCGACAAAGAAGTGGCAGCCTGAGCCGGACCGGCCGGGTGCCAGCAGCCTGACAAGAACAGAATGACGCAATCCGAGAACGTGGCCGCCGCAGGCGGTGCCAAGACCGAACCGAAGGTGCGCCCCGCCAAGGCCCTGCAGGGCGTGAAGGGCATGAACGACATGCTGCCGGCGGACGCGCCGCTGTGGGAGCATTTCGAGAATGCCGCACGCGCCATGCTGCGTGCCTACGGCTACCAGCAGATCCGCACGCCGATCGTCGAGCATACGCAGCTGTTCGTGCGCGGCATCGGCGAGGTCACCGACATCGTCGAGAAGGAGATGTACTCCTTCACCGATTCGCTCAACGGCGAGCAGCTGACGCTGCGCCCCGAAGGCACCGCCGCGGCCGTGCGCGCCACCATCGAGCACAACCTGCTGTACGACGGCCCCAAGCGCCTGTGGTACACCGGCCCGATGTTCCGCCACGAGCGTCCGCAGCGCGGCCGCTACCGCCAGTTCCACCAGCTCGGCGCCGAGGCGCTGGGCTTTGCCGGCCCGGACGTGGATGCCGAAATCATCCTGATGTGCCAGCGCCTGTGGGACGACCTGGGCCTGGTTGGCGTGCGCCTGGAGCTCAATTCGCTGGGGCAGGCCCATGAACGCGCCGCGCACCGCGAACAGCTGATCAAGTACCTGGAAGGCTTCCAGGACATCCTGGACGACGACAGCAAGCGCCGCCTGTACACCAACCCGCTCCGCGTGCTGGACACCAAGAACCCGGCGCTGCAGGAGATGGCGGCCAACGCGCCCAAGCTGATCGACTTCCTCGGCGAGGAGTCGCTGGCGCACTTCGAGGGCGTGCAGCGCCTGCTCAAGGCCAACAACATCCCGTTCAAGATCAACCCGCGCCTGGTGCGTGGCCTCGACTACTACAACCTGACGGTGTTCGAGTGGATCACCGACAAGCTGGGCGCGCAGGGCACCATCGCCGGCGGCGGGCGCTATGACCCGCTGATCGCGCAGATGGGCGGCAAGCCGGCGCCGGCCTGCGGCTGGGCCATGGGCATCGAGCGCATCATCGAGCTGATCCGCGAAGAGGGCGTGGTGCCCGACGCGGCGGGCTGCGACGTCTACCTGGTGCACCAGGGCGAAGCCGCCGCGCAGCAGGCGATGATCGCCGCGGAACGGCTGCGCGACGCGGGCCTGGACGTGGTGCTGCACGCCAGCCCCGACGGCAAGGGCGGCAGCTTCAAGTCGCAGATGAAGCGTGCCGACACAAGCGGCGCGGCCTATGCCGTTATCATTGGCGACGACGAAGTGGCTGCCGGCGTGGTCCAGGTCAAGGAACTTCGCCAGCGCGAGCAGGCCGAAGGCGGTGGACAACAGGCCACCGTGCCGGCCGAGGGACTGGTCGATTACCTGATCGACGCCATGGTCGGCGCCAGCGAATAAATCGCGCGCCGGCCAGCCGGAAAACCCCAGTACACGAGTACCTAACCCAACGCAGGTGATTGCCTCGACATGGCTTACGATCTAGAAGAACAGGAACAGCTTGAGAATCTGAAGGCCTGGTGGCGCCAGTACGGCAATGCGCTGACCTGGGTGCTGATCGTCGCGCTGCTGGCGTTCGCCGGCTGGAACGGCTGGAAGTACTGGGAACGCAAGCAGGCGGGCGAGGCCGCGGTGCTGTACGAGCAGGTGCTCAAGGCCGCCGAGGCGCGTGACATCGAGCGCATCAAGCGCGCCGCGACCGACCTGGAAGACAAGTACGGCCGCACCGCCTATGGCCAGATGAGCGCGCTGGTCGCGGGCCGCGTGCTGTACGATGCGGGCGACCTCGCCGCGGCCAAGAGCCAGCTGCAATGGGCCATCGACCATGGCGACCAGGAGTATTCGCACCTGGCGCGCGTGCGCCTGGCCGGCGTGCTGCTCGACGAGAAGGCCTACGACAAGGGCCTGGCGCTGCTCAAGGATGAACCGCCGGCAGCGTTCGTGGCGCTGTATGCCGACCGCCGCGGCGACCTGCTCGCCGCACAGGACAAGCGCGACGATGCGCGCACGGCCTATCGCAAGGCGCTGGACAAGCTGGGCCAGGATGAGCCGGCGATGCGCCAGATCATCCAGTTCAAGCTTGATGCGCTGGGCACGGCCTGATCCGGCCGCTCCCGAACGCATGCAAACACCGCATATCCAGCGGATCGTATAAACAGGACCGTAACCCTATGACGTCAGTGCTTTCCCGTGCCGTACATCGCCAGCCCGCCCGCGCCATGACCCGTGCGCTGGTGGCGGTTGCCTGCCTGGCCACACTGGGCGGCTGCTCGCTGTTCAGCAAGGAAAACAAGCACCCGCCCGCCGAGCTCAAGCCGATCTCGGGCACGCTGTCGGTGCGCCAGGCCTGGAAGGCCGACGTGGGCAAGAGCGGCCCCTATTCGATGCAGCCGGCCGCGGCGGGCAACAACGTCTACGTCTCGTCCAACAACGGCAACGTGATGGCGCTGGAAGGCGCCAGCGGACGCGTGCTGTGGAAGGCCAAGGCCGACCTGGACCTGACCTCGGGCCCGGGCAGCGATGGCTCGGTGACGGCGGTCGCCGGCGAGAAGGGCGCCATCTATGCCTTTGACGCCAGCGGCAAGCAGATCTGGAAGAAGCAGGTCAACGGCGAGGTGCTGTCGGCGCCGCTGGTCGGCAACGGCCTGGTGGTGGTGCGCACCACCGACACGCGCGTATTCGGCCTGGACGCCGAGACCGGCGAGCGCCGCTGGATCTACCAGCGTTCGCAGACGCCGCTGAACCTGCGCGCGGCGATGGGGATGGTGTTTGCCGGCGACGGCATCGTGATGGGCTTCCCCGGCGGCAAGCTGGGCGTGCTGACGCCGGGCAACGGCGTGCTGCGCTGGGAGAGTGCGGTCTCGTACCCGAAGGGCGTGTCGGAGATCGAGCGCCTGAACGACGTCACCGGCCTGCCGATGGTGAGCGGGCGCCAGGTCTGCGCCACTACCTTCCAGGGCCGGGTGGCCTGCCTGGAGCTGGCCAGCGGGCAGCCGCAGTGGGGCAAGGATTTCTCGTCGCCGAGCGGCCCGGCGCAGGATGACAATGCAATTTACGCCAGCGACGAGCAGTCGGTCGTGCATGCGTTCGACCGCCAGAACGGCAACGAGCGCTGGAAGAACAACGACCTGCGCAATCGCCGCCTGGGCGCGCCGCTGGCCCTGGGCCGCTCGGTGGTTATGGGCGACTTTGAAGGTTATGTACACTTCCTGTCGCGCGAAGACGGCCAGGTCATCGCACGCATGAAGACCGATGGCAGTGCCATCACCGCCGCGCCCGTGGTGGCGGGGCAGACCCTGGTAATCCAGACCCGCGACGGCGACGTCTACGGTTTCCAGCCTGGCTGACAGGAATCCAATGCGCGCTGCCGTACACCTGTCGGTACGGCTAGCGCCGAATCCGGTAGCATGATCCTTAGCGCGGCAATTGCAGCGGGTCCGTTGACCCGGCACCGCGCCCGACAGGACAAGCGGCAGACCGCGCCCTAGGTGGCGCGGCGTGCCGTCGGATCCATTGACTCCGGAGTTACCGGGGGGCGGCGTGCCGGCCCCCGTTTCCGTTTATTGCATGAAACCAGTTATCGCACTTGTCGGCCGCCCCAATGTGGGCAAGTCGACGCTATTCAACCGCATGACCCGATCGCGCGACGCCCTTGTCGCCGACCTGCCGGGCCTGACGCGCGACCGCCATTACGGGGAAGGGCGCATCGGCGAACGTCCGTTCATCGCCATCGATACCGGCGGCTTTGAGCCGGTGGTCAAGGAAGGCATCGTCGCCGAGATGGCCAAGCAGACCAAGCAGGCCGTGGTCGAGGCCGACGTGGTGATCTTCATCGTCGACGGCCGCCTGGGCCTGGCGCCGCAGGATCGCGCCATCGCCGACTACCTGCGCAAGACCGGCCGGCGCATCATGCTGGCGGTCAACAAGGCCGAGGGCATGAAGTACACCTCGGTGGCGGCCGATTTCTATGAGCTGGGCATGGGCGATCCGTACGCGATCTCCGCTGCCCACGGCGACGGCGTGAGCGAACTGGTCGACGAGGCCATCGAACTCGCGGTCCAGGAGCGCCCCGAGCTGGGCGAAGAGATTCCGGACGAAGGCAAGGGCGTCAAGATCGCCATCGTCGGGCGCCCCAATGTGGGGAAATCCACGCTGGTCAACACGCTGATCGGTGAAGAGCGCGTGATTGCGTTCGACATGCCCGGCACCACCCGGGATGCCATCTACGTGGAGTTCGAGCGCGGCGGCAAGCCCTACACGCTGATCGACACGGCCGGATTGCGCCGGCGCGGCAAGGTGTTCGAGGCGATCGAGAAGTTCTCGGTGGTCAAGACCCTGCAGTCGATCGCCGATGCCAACGTGGTGATCCTGCTGCTCGATGCGCAACAGGATATTTCCGACCAGGACGCGCATATCGCCGGCTTTATCGTGGAGTCGGGCCGCGCGCTGGTGGTGGGCGTCAATAAATGGGATGGGCTGGACGGCCATACCCGCGACCGCATCAAGCATGACCTGGAACGCAAGCTGCAATTCCTGAACTTCGCGAATTTCCATTTTGTCTCGGCGCGCGAGCGTACCGGCATTGGCGCGCTGATGCGTTCGGTCGATGATGCGTTCGCCGCGGCCATGGTCAAGCTGCCGACGCCGCAGCTCACGCGTGTGCTGCAGGAAGCGGTGGAATTCCAGCAGCCCAAGCGGGTCGGCGCGTCGCGGCCCAAGCTGCGCTACGCGCACCAGGGCGGCTCGAATCCGCCCATTATCGTGATCCACGGCAATGCGCTCTCGGGCGTTGCGGAAACCTACCGGCGCTACCTGGAAAATCGTTTCCGTACGGCATTCAAGCTCAAGGGCACCCCTCTTCGCATCGAATTTCGTACGAACAAAAATCCGTACGCGGACTCGAAGGATTGAGTCCGGAATCGGATTCCTGGCGGGGCAAGTTTTCGTTTGCGTTCGTTTGGAACTGCGGCTAAATTTGCGGTAGCAGGGGGTTCCCTGTGCATTGACGCCGACTTGGTACCGTTTTTGATCTTTTTTCTGGCGCGTTTTTGCGCCGACTGACTTGAACCGGGGATTTCCATCCCCATCATTCACCACTAAACCTATAAATTTGGAGTGTGCCATGAGCAACAAAGGGCAACTGCTACAAGACCCGTTCCTGAACGCGCTGCGCAAAGAGCACGTGCCGGTTTCCATCTACCTCGTCAATGGCATCAAGCTGCAAGGCAATATCGAATCGTTCGACCAGTATGTCGTCCTGCTGCGCAACACCGTGACGCAGATGGTCTACAAGCATGCGATTTCCACTGTCGTTCCTGCGCGCGCGGTCAATTTCCGCGTGGATGACGCCGCCGAGGCCTGATCTCCTTGCGGGCATCGTGCGGGCGCCCCGCGGCGCCGCACTGATGCCCGGCGCCGGTGCGCCATCGCGCCCGGTGCCGCGCGGCCCGGCGGTTGCCAATGCCGCCACCGCTGCCGCCACGTTCCGCATCATGCGGCGGCCTGTCCCGGCAGGGGCCGGGACAGTGTCCGACATCCGCCCGCCTTCCCCCTGAACCCGTTTTTCCCTGCGCTTACGCGCCCTCCCTTGGACCCCAGAGCCACTTCCAATACCGCCCCTTCGCGCGCCATTCTGGTCGGCGTCGACTTCGGCAAGCATGACTTCCAGGAAAGCCTCAGCGAACTGGCGCTGCTGACCTCTACCGCAGGCTCGCTGCCGGTGCATACGTTGACGGGCCGCCGCTCGCGGCCGGATCCGGCGCTGTTCATCGGCTCGGGCAAGGCCGAGGAGCTGAAGGAGGCCGCCGACGCCCTGGATGCCGACGTGGTCGTGTTCAACCACGCCCTGAGCCCGGCGCAGCAGCGCAACCTGGAACGCTTCCTGAACCGCCACGTGATCGACCGCACCGGGCTGATCCTGGACATCTTCGGGCAGCGCGCGCAGAGCCACGTGGGCAAGGTGCAGGTGGAGCTGGCGCAGGTCCAGTACCGCGCGTCGCGGCTGGTCCGCGCGTGGAGCCACCTGGAGCGGCAGAAGGGCGGCATCGGCATGCGCGGCGGCCCCGGCGAGCGCCAGCTCGAGCTGGACCGGCGCATGCTGGACGAGCGCGCCAAGCGGCTCAAGTCCGATCTGTCGCGGCTGCAGCGCCAGCACAGCACGCAGCGGCGCGCGCGCGCGCGCAATGACACGCTCAGCATTTCGCTGGTGGGCTATACCAACGCGGGCAAGTCGACGCTGTTCAATGCGCTGACCAAGGCTGGCGCCTATGCGGCCGACCAGCTGTTCGCCACGCTCGACACCACCTCGCGCCGGCTGTTCCTGGACGGGCTGGGCAACGTGGTGCTGTCCGACACGGTCGGCTTTATCCGCGACCTGCCCACGCAACTGGTGGCGGCGTTCCGCGCCACGCTGGACGAGACCGTGCATGCCGACCTGCTGCTGCATGTGGTGGATGCATCGAGCCCGGTGCGCCACGAGCAGATCGAGCAGGTCAACCGCGTGCTGGCGGAAATCAACGCGCTGGACATCCCGCAGATCGTGGTGATGAACAAGATCGATGCCGCGCCCGAGTTGTTGGAGCAGGGCCCGCGCCTGGAGCGCGACGAGGACGGCATCCCCACCCGCGTGTTCCTGAGCGCGCGCGAGGGCATGGGCCTGGATACGCTGCGCGAGGCCGTGGTCGAGGTGGCGCAATGGCTGGCCAGCCGCCCGCCCGAGCCGCAACCCTATGACCCGCGCCTGGCCGACGTGCCCCAGTACGCCGATGCCGGCGATGATGGCAGTGCAGATGAGGGCGGCGTGGCTGACAGCAGCGACGACGCCGACGCGGGGGATTCGGGCAGGCTGTAGCCTGTCAAGTTGCCGTCAGTTCGCCGCCAGTGCTCCGGCCGTTCTGCCCAATCCCGGTGCGATTGCTGCCGGGATTGCGCGAATTGGCCAAAAGTGGCTCGGATGACTGCTAGAATCCCCCTGTTACAAACTTCCCCGGACCCGTGCACTTCATGCCCCAGTTTCCCCGGAATGCTGATTCGAGCCTGACACCAGGCGGCCGCTTCGCGCTGCGCGCGGGCTGGCAGCGCCTGCGCGCCATCTTCTCGCTGAACGATCCGCGCTGGGGTCGCAACGGTCAGGACGACGACGACAAGAAGGACGGTCGCGACGACAACCGCCAGCAGAACCAGCGCCCGCAGCAGGACGGCGGCCCGCCCGACCTGGACGAACTGTGGCGCGACTTCAACCGCCGCCTGAACGGCCTGCTCGGCCGCAAGGACAACGGCGGCGGCAACAATCAGGGCTTTGGCGGTCCGCGCACGCCGGGCAAGGGCTCGGGGGTGGGCGCTGGCGTGATCGTGGCGGCCGTGGTCGGCATCTGGCTGGCCAGCGGCTTCTTCATGGTTCAGGAAGGCCAGACCGCGGTGATCCTGCAGTTCGGCAAGTTCAAGTACTCCACTGGCCCCGGCATCAACTGGCGCATGCCCTGGCCGGTCCAGTCGGCCGAGATCGTCAACCTGTCGGCCGTGCGTTCGGTCGAGGTGGGGCGCTCCACCTCGATCAAGGACAGCAACCTGAAGGACTCGTCGATGCTGACGCAGGACGAGAACATCATCGACGTGCGCTTTACGGTGCAGTACGTGATCCAGGACGCCGGCGAATTCCTGTTCTTCAACAAGACCGACCGCGGTGGCGATGAAGAGCTGGTGACGCAGGCCGCCGAGACCTCGGTGCGCGAGATCGTCGGCCGCAACAAGATGGACGCGGTGCTGTACGAGAGCCGCGAACAGATCGCGCAGCAACTGGCCAAGTCGATCCAGGCCATCCTGACGGCGTACAAGACCGGCATCCGCGTGCTGTCCGTGAACGTGCAGAGCGTGCAGCCGCCCGAGCAGGTGCAGGCCGCGTTCGACGACGTCAACAAGGCCAGCCAGGACCGCGAGCGCGCGATCAGCGAAGGCCAGGCCTATGCCAATGACATCCTCCCGCGCGCCAAGGGTACCGCGGCGCGCCTGAAGGAAGAGTCCGAAGCCTACCGCTCGCGCGTGGTGGCGCAGGCCGAGGGCGATGCCTCGCGCTTCCGTTCGGTGCAGACCGAATACGCCAAGGCGCCGCAGGTGACGCGCGACCGCATCTATCTGGAAACCATGCAGCAGATCTACACCAATTCGACCAAGGTGCTGGTGGACGCGCGCCAGGGCAACAATCTTCTCTACCTGCCGCTGGACAAGCTGATGGCACAGGCCGACGGCCGCGCTGCGCCGCAGCCGGGCCAACCGGGTGCGGCCAGCCCGCCGGCGTCCGCGCCGGATGCATCGACGGACGCCCGTTCGCGCGAAGCGCTGCGCAACCGCGACCGCGACTCGCGCTGAGGAGACCGTCATGAACCGACTGATTTCCTTCGCGATTGGCTTTTTCATCCTGCTGGCCGTGGTTTCGTCCATGCTGTTCGTGGTCGACCAGCGCCAGTACGCCGTGGTGTTCGCCTTCGGCCAGATCAAGCAGGTGGTGCGCGAGCCCGGCCTGCACTTCAAGCTGCCGCCGCCGTTCCAGAACGTGGTGTTCATGGACCGCCGCCTGCAGACCATCGACGTCGCCGCCAACGAGCGTTTCCTGACCGCCGAGAAGAAGAGCATGGTGGTGGACTGGTTCGTCAAGTGGCGCATCACCGATCCGCGCAAGTTCTTCGTCGCCTTCGGCGGCAACCTGCGCGGCGCGCAGGACCGCATGACCCAGCGCATCGACTCGGTGGCGCGCGAGGAGTTCGGCAAGCGCACCGTGGCCGACGTGGTCGCCGGCGAGCGCGAGCAGGTGATGCAGGCCATCCGCAACGGCATGGCTGAATATGCCAAGTCGGTCGGCGTCGAGATCCTGGACGTGCGCCTCAAGCGCGTTGACCTGCTGCCCGCGATCAGCGAGTCGGTGTACCGCCGCATGGAGGCCGAGCGCAAGCGCGTGGCCAACGAGCTGCGCTCCACCGGCGCCGCCGAGGGCGAGAAGATCCGCGCCGATGCCGACCGCCAGCGCGAAGTGGTGCTGGCCGAGGCTTACCGCGACGCCCAGGTGATCAAGGGCCAGGGCGATGCCAAGGCCTCGCAGATCTATGCCGACGCGTTTGGCCGCGATCCGCAGTTCGCGCAGTTCTGGCGCAGCATGGAGGCTTACCGCAACACCTTCCGCGACAAGCGCGACGTGCTGGTGCTTGAGCCCAACTCCGAGTTCTTCCGCTACATGCGTTCCAGCGGCGGTGCCGCCGCGGCCGCCTCGGGCGGATCCGGAGGCAAGCGCTAGCACCGTCGCTTGTCCGTGTGGCGAATTGACGAAACCCCGGCTTGCCGGGGTTTTGTCCGGCTGGAGCCATCCTCGCCGAGTGATGGCGCGGGCGCGTGGCGCCTGCGATGACGTTTCTGGTCAAGGACCGGTGCCTTGGGGGCATTGCCTCGCGAGGTGGTCAGAATGACTGAGAAGAGATTGACTGAGAAGAGATTCACTATGTCCAACCATTGGCTGCTGCCAGAAAACATTGCCGACGTGCTGCCGTCGGAAGCGCGCAAGATCGAAGAACTGCGCCGCCGCATGCTGGACCTGTTCCGCACCTACGGCTATGAGCTGGTGATGCCGCCGATGCTGGAATACCTGGAGTCGCTGCTGACCGGCACCGGCCATGACCTGGACCTGCGCACGCTCAAGCTGGTGGACCAGTTGTCGGGCCGCACCATGGGCCTGCGTGCCGATATCACGCCGCAGGTGGCGCGCATCGACGCGCACCTGCTGAACCGCCCGGGCGTGACCCGCCTGTGCTACGCGGGCAACGTGCTGCATGCGCGCCCGGCGGGCTTCCACGCCACGCGCGAGCCGATCCAGATCGGCGCCGAGATCTATGGCCATGCCGGCCTGGAAGCCGACGTCGAGATCCAGGACCTGATGCTGGCCGCGCTGCAGGCGGCGGGGCTGTCCGATGTCCGCATCGACATGTGCCATGCCGGCATTCTGGAAGCGCTGCTGGCGGGCCTACCGTCGATCCGCAAGATCGAGGACGCGCTCTTTGCCGCGCTGGAAACCAAGGATGTGCCGGCCCTGCGCGAACTGACCGTGGGCATGCCGCAGACCGAGCGCGATGCGCTGCTGGCGCTGCCGACGCTGTACGGCGGCGTGGACGTGATCGAGCGCGCGCGCGCGACGCTGCCGGCCAGCCCGGCCATCGGCCGCGCGCTGGATGAACTGGCGGCACTGGCGGTGCAGGTGCGCGGTGCCAGCGTGAATATCGACCTGTCGGATTTGCGCGGTTACCACTATCACAGTGGCGTGATGTTCGCGGCCTATGTTGCCGGCCTGCCCAATTACGTGGCGCGTGGCGGCCGTTACGACAAGGTGGGCGAAGCCTTCGGCCGGGCGCGCCCGGCCACGGGATTCTCGCTGGATCTGCGAGAAGTGGCTGCGCTGTCGCCTGTGGAAGTGCGCGCCCAGGCGATTTTTGCGCCCTGGGATGCGGATCCGGCACTCCGGGCCGCGATTTCCGCGCTGCGCGCGGCCGGCGAGATCGTGATCCAGTCGCTGCCCGGCCATACCCACGAGCTCGATGAATTCAACTGCGACCGGCAGCTGGTGCGCCAGGATGCCGGCTGGGCCGTGGTGCCGCGCTGACGCTTGGGCGCCGGGCGTGCCCAAAAATCGAGAATCGCCCGGCAACAAGAGTAGAATACGTTTTTAACCTATTGACCAAAGCAATATGTCCGCATCCGCAGTAGGCCAGGGACGCAATGTCGTCGTGATCGGCACCCAATGGGGTGACGAAGGCAAAGGAAAAATCGTCGATTGGCTTACCGACCAGGCAAAGGGCGTGGTGCGGTTCCAGGGTGGCCACAACGCTGGCCACACGCTGATCATCGGTGGCAAGAAGACCATTCTCCGCCTGATCCCGTCCGGGATCATGCGTGACGGCACGGTCTGCTACATCGGCAACGGTGTGGTGCTGTCGCCCGAAGCTTTGTTCCGTGAAATCGAAGAACTCGAAGGCGCCGGCCTGCAGGTGCAGAGCCGCCTGCGCATTTCCGAGGCCGCCACGCTGATCCTGCCGTACCACGTTGCCATCGACAAGGCGCGCGAAGCGCGTCGTGGCGCCGCCAAGATCGGCACCACCGGCCGCGGCATCGGCCCGGCCTATGAAGACAAGGTGGCCCGCCGCGCGCTGCGCGTGCAGGACCTGTTCGATCCGCAGCAGTTCGCCGAACGCCTGCGCGAGAACCTGGACTATCACAACTTCATGCTGACCCAGTACCTGGGCGCCGAAGCCGTGGACTTCCAGCAGACCCTGGACGAAGCGTTGGCCTACGCGCCGCGCCTGGCGCCGATGGTGGCCGACGTGTCGGCCGAGCTGTATGCGGTCAATGCCGCCGGCGGCAACCTGATGTTCGAAGGCGCGCAAGGCACGCTGCTGGACGTGGACCACGGCACCTATCCGTTCGTGACCTCGAGCAACTGCGTGGCCGGTGCTGCCGCAGCGGGCGCCGGCGTCGGCCCGGGCCGCCTGAACTACATCCTGGGCATCACCAAGGCCTACTGCACGCGCGTGGGCGCGGGCCCGTTCCCGAGCGAGCTGTACGACAACGACAACCCGTCGCGCCAGGACCCGGTCGGCGTGCGCCTGGCCAACGTCGGCAAGGAATTCGGTTCGGTCACCGGCCGTCCGCGCCGCACCGGCTGGCTGGATGCCGCCGCGCTCAAGCGCTCGGTGCAGATCAACGGCGTGTCGGGCCTGTGCATGACCAAGCTGGACGTGCTCGATGGCCTGGAAACCATCAAGCTGTGCGTGGGCTACGAGCTCGACGGCAAGACCGTCGACATCCTGCCGCGCGGCTCTGATGCCGTGGCTCGCTGCGTGCCGGTCTACGAGGAATTCCCCGGCTGGAACGAGTCGACCTTCGGCGTGAAGACGTGGGACGCGCTGCCCGAGCAGGCCCGCGTCTACCTGAAGCGCGTGGAAGAAGTGGTCGGGATTCCGATCGACATGATCTCGACCGGCCCGGACCGCGACGAGACCATCCTGCTGCGTCATCCGTACAAGGCCTGACCCGGCAGCAGCCCACCACCAGGCTGCGGCGCCACGAGCGCTGCGGCCCGCCAGAAATAAATCGGCCCGCGCAAGCGGGCCGAGCCATATCGGTCAACCGACCCGACGATACAAAGAGTAAAACGATGAACCTGCCAACGAACGATGACGAGAACCTGTGGGTCTCCTGGGACGAATACCATCGCCTGATCGCACGCCTGTCGCTGAACGTGCATGAGTCGGGCTGGAAGTTCGACAAGATCCTGTGCCTGGCGCGCGGCGGGCTGCGCGTGGGCGACCAGATGTCGCGCATCTTCGACGTGCCGCTGGCCATCCTGGCCACCAGCAGCTACCGCGAGGCCGCGGGCACGCAGCAGGGCAACCTGGACATCGCGCAGTACATCACCATGACCCGCGGCGAACTGACGGGCAGGGTGCTGCTGGTCGACGACCTGGTGGATTCTGGCATCACGCTGGAACGCGTGGGCCGCCACCTGAAGGAACGCTATCCGGCCGTAACCGAGGTGCGTTCGGCCGTGCTGTGGTACAAGGCGTGCTCGAAGGTCGAGCCGGACTACCACGTGACCTTCCTGCCGTCGAACCCGTGGATCCACCAGCCGTTCGAAGAGTACGACACGCTGCGCCCGCACAACCTGGCCGCCTGGCTCAAGCGCGGCAAGCGCGCCAGCCAGGACGACGCCGCGCAGGCCTGATGCGCTTGTGCCGGGGCCTGTCGCTACGGGCGGCCCCCGGCGGCCGGCTTAATAGCCGACCGTGAAACGCTGGCGCGAATGCGCCGGCTTTTCGATCTCATCGAGCATCGCGATGGCATAGTCTTCCATCGAGATCCAGCTCTTGCCTGCTGCGTCGCTCAGCAGGTTTTCCTCGCCAACGCGGAACTTGCCGGTACGCTCGCCCGGCTCGAACAGTGCCGACGGCGACAGGAAGGTCCAGTCGATCTGCTGTTCGCTACGCAGCGCGTTGAGGAAGTCGCGGCCTGCGAGGGCTTCGGGCTTGTAGGCATCGGGGAAGTTCGGGGTGTCGACCAATTGCACCCCCGGCGCGACATAGAGGCTGCCGGCACCACCCACCACCAGCAGGCGCGGCACGCCAGCCTGGCGCACGGCCGAGGTCACCTGCTGCGCGTTCAGCTGCGCAAAGCGCGCGCTGCTGATGACCACGTCGTTGCCGGCCAGGGCGGCAGCCAGTGCGGCGACGTCGGCGCCGTCCACGTCCGCGGTGGTCACGCCGTCGCGTGCGGGCAGTTTGCTGGCCTGGCGCGCAATGGCGGTCACCTGGTGGCCGCGGCGCAGGGCTTCGTCGGTCAGGCGCGTGCCAACACGGCCGGTGGCGCCGATGATTGCGATCTTCATGGTCACTCCTTCTTTCGGTCAGGTTGATATGAAACCATTGTGGTTACATATCGGGGCAAAAAAATTCAGCGCTTGCGGCGCTGGCTGTTGCCTTCGACATCGGCGAGCATGCTGGCGATGGTGATGCCGGCAAGGGTATCGTCCATGGCCGCCTGCGCACGGTCCGCGACCTTGCGCAGCGCACCGGTGATCTCGCGCCCGACCGGGCAGGCCGGGTTGGGCGCGCTCTGGTGCAGCGTGATCAGCGCGGTGGTTTCCACCACGCGGAACACGTCGAGCAGCGTGATTGACGCAGCCGGGCGCGCCAGCGTGGCGCCGCCGGTGCTGCCCATGGTGGTCGCCACCAGGCCGGCTTCAGCCAGTTGACCGATCAGCCGCCGGATCAGCGCCGGGTTGGTGCCCACGCTGCCGGCGATCAGCGACGAGGGCACCGGCTCGGCCGAACCGGCGAGCAGGGTAAGGATGTGGACCGCCACGGCGAACCGGCTGCTTGTGCTCAACGCTTGTGCTCGGGATGTCAGGTGCAATGTGAAACCATGATAGTTACACATGGTCGGGCATGTCAAGCACGGACAGGAGCGCAAGGAGGGCGGAGTACCGGGAGGGAAGGAGGTAATACGCCGAAGTGGCAGCCAATGGCCGGTGGAATGCCGGAATCGCCACTGAAGCTGTTACACTCCTCGACATTGCCGTACCGTTGTGGTTCGGCTGCCGCGCGGGGTACGGTGCGCGGTTTCACGGACGGGAAAAAACCCGTACGCTCGCAGGTATGACATCGCGGCATGGCCGCCAAGCAAGGAGTGCAAGTTGCCGGATCTGATGCGCGAAACAGGCGTCAAAAACAAAAAACCCGCAGGGCTCGAAAGCGCTGCGGGTTTTCCGGTAACTTGGTGCCCAGGAGAGGACTCGAACCTCCACAGTGTTGCCACCGCTAGGACCTGAACCTAGTGCGTCTACCAATTCCGCCACCTGGGCAGGTGTCGAAACAACCGAAGCGCTCATTATAGAGAGCGCGAGAATTTTGTCAAATAGTTTCCAGAAAAAATTGAATCAGAACAACTATCCGATCCCCAGCCGGGAAGAAATCCTGGGCGTGCTGAGAACGTCGGGATCCCCCCAGTCGGCCGGCGATATTGCCAAGGCCCTCTCCGTCACGCGCAAAGAGCATGACGGTTTCCAGAAGCGCCTGGCGGCCATGGAGCGCGACGGCCAGATCGAGCTGAATCGCAAGGGCCGCTATGAGCTGGCCCATCAGCCGAACTTCGTCACCGGCCGGGTGCAGGGCCACCGCGACGGCTTCGGCTTCCTGATCCGCGACGACGGTGAAGACGACATCTTCTTGCCCGAGCGCGAGCTGCAGAAGGCCATGCACAACGACCGCGCGCAGGTGCGCGTGGTGGGCTACGACCGGCGCGGGCGCCCCGAAGGGCAGATCGTCGAGATCATCGAGCGCGCCAACCGTTTTGTCATCGGCCGTCTGCTCAGTGAAGGCGGCGTGCTGGTGGTGGCGCCTGAAGACAAGCGCATCAGCCAGGACATCCTGATCCCGCCCAAGGCGCAGGGCAAGGCACGGGTGGGGCAGGTGGTCAGCGTCGAGCTGATCGAATTCCCCGACCGCTACGTGCAGCCGGTGGGCCGCGTGGTGGAGGTGCTGGGCGAAATCGACGATCCCGGCATGGAGATCGAGATCGCCGTGCGCAAGTACGGCGTGCCGCATGCGTTCTCTCCGGCCGCAGCCCAGGAAGCCTCCGCGCTGCCCGACGAGGTGCGCCAGGCCGACCTGGACCACCGCATCGACCTGCGCGACATCCCGCTGGTGACCATCGACGGCGAAGACGCACGCGACTTCGACGACGCGGTCTATTGCGAGCCGGTCAAGATCGGCCGCGCCAAGGGCTGGCGCCTGATCGTGGCGATCGCCGACGTGTCGCACTATGTGCGCCCCGGCACGCCGCTGGATGCGGATGCCCTGGACCGGGCCACTTCGGTCTACTTCCCGCGCCGCGTGATCCCGATGCTGCCGGAGAAGCTGTCCAACGGGTTGTGCTCGCTCAATCCGCACGTGGACCGGCTGTGCATGGTGTGCGATGCCGTGATCACCGCCAAGGGCGAGCTCAAGGGCTACCAGTTCTACCCGGCCGTGATGCATTCGACCGCGCGCCTGACCTACAACGAGGTCTGGTCGGTGCTGTCCAACACCAAGGGCCCCGAGGCGCACAAGCGCGGCGAGCTGGTGCCGCACCTGCAGAACCTGTATGAGCTGTTCCAGGTCCTGCTCAAGGCACGGCGCGCGCGCGGCGCGATCGACTTCGACACCACCGAGACCTATATCGTCTGCAACGCGCAGGGCAAGATCGAGCAGATCCTGCCGCGCACGCGCAACGATGCGCACCGGCTGATCGAGGAGTGCATGCTGACCGCCAACGTCTGCGCGGCCGACTTCCTCGAACGCTTCAAGCACCCGGCGCTGTACCGCATCCACGCGGGCCCCAGCGAAGAGAAGCTGAAGAACCTGCGCGACTTCCTGCGCACCGCCGGCCTGTCGCTGGGCGGGGGCGACAAGCCGCAGGCATCGGACTACGCCGAGGTGATGGACAAGATCAAGTCCCGTCCCGACGCGCCGATGCTGCAGACCATGCTGCTGCGCTCGATGCAGCAGGCGGTGTACAGCCCGGACAATATCGGCCACTTCGGCCTGTCGTACGAGGCCTACGCGCACTTCACCAGCCCGATCCGCCGCTACCCCGACTTGCTGGTGCACCGCGCGATCAAGGCGGTGCTGGCACATACCAAGTACCAGCCGGCGTTTGCGCACGGGACCGAGCTGAATACCGCGATCTCGCCCAAGGCGCGCCGGCTGCAGGCCAAGGACGCCGAGCAGAAGGCGGAACTGACCGCGGCGCGCGCCAGGCGCAACGAGGCCATCTGGGACGAGCTCGGCCTGCACTGCTCGGCCAATGAGCGCCGCGCGGACGAGGCTTCGCGCGATGTCGAGGCCTGGCTCAAGTGCTACTTCATGCGCGACAAGCTGGGCAGCGACTACGCCGGCACCGTCAGCGCCGTGACCTCGTTCGGCATCTTCGTGCAGCTCGACGAGCTGTACGTGGAAGGCCTGGTCCACGTGACCGAGCTGGGCAGCGACTACTTCCAGTACGACGAGGCCCGCAACGAACTGCGCGGCGAGCGCACCGGCATCCGCTACCGCCTGACCGACCGCGTGCGCGTGCAGGTGTCGCGCGTGGACCTGGATGCGCGCAAGATCGACTTCCGCCTGGTGCAGGAGCCGTCGGCGAAAACCCTGCGCGCCCGCGCGGGGGGCACCGAGACCCAGCCGCGGGTGCCCGCCGCCCATGCGGTGCCGGCGCGCAAGAAGGGCCGCCAGCTGGCGGCGCTGCTGGGCGGCTCGTCCAAGCCGGAAGAGTCGTTCGACGAGACGCTGGACCGCGTGATCGAGGAGCAGCCGGTGTTCGAGGCGGTGATCACGCCGCTCAGGCCGCACGTGAAGACCGGCGGCAAGCCGGCCAAGCGCGCGGCCAAGCCCAAGCCCTCGCACCTGGAGAAGCCGCGCAAGCCGGCCTCCAAGTCGCACCAGGCCAAGCCGGCGGGCAAGACGCCGGCCAAGAGCCCGCGCACCCCGCGCAAGCGCTGAAGCCTGCGGCGGCCGCCATGCCGCCGACTCGCGCCCCCGGCCGGCTGCCGGGGGCGTGAGGGCGAGTACAATCGCGCCATGGCTAAAAACAAACTCCTGATCGGCTTTCACGCCGTCACCGCACGCCTGCGCCAAGATGCCAAGGGCGTGACCGATGTCTATATCGAATCCGCGCGCCGCGACCGGCGCATGCAGGACTTCGTGCGCCTGGCCGAAAGCCTGGGCGTGCGCCTGCATCCGGTCGATGCCGAGCGCCTGCGCGGCATGGCCGGCACCGACCGCCACCAGGGCGTGGTGGCACGTGCCGAAGACGTGGCGCTGGCGCTGAACCTGGATGAACTGCTCGACGGCATCGAAGGCACGCCGCTGCTGCTGGTGCTGGACGGCGTCACCGACCCCCACAACCTGGGCGCCTGCCTGCGCGTGGCCGACGGCGCCGGCGCGCATGCCGTGATCGCCCCCAAGGACCGCAGCGTCGGCCTCAATGCCACCGTGGCCAAGGTCGCCAGCGGCGCCGCCGAGACCGTGCCCTATATCACCGTCACCAACCTGGCCCGCACCCTGCGTGAGCTGCAGGAACGCGGCATCTGGGTCATCGGCACCGCCGACGGCACCGAAAAGTCGCTGTATGACATCGACTTCAAGGGCCCGACCGCGATCGTGATGGGCGCCGAAGGCGAGGGCATGCGCCGCCTGACGCGCGAGACCTGCGACGAGCTGGTCGGCATCCCGATGGCGGGTGGCGTGGAAAGCCTGAACGTCTCGGTCGCCAGCGGCGTATGCCTGTACGAAGCCGTGCGCCAGCGGCGCCTGCCGCGATAAGTCCATGGCCGCTGATTCCGGTCTCCTTGACATGCCGGGGCTTGAGGAAGCACGCCGGCTGATCGCGGCCGCCGGCAACATCCTCGTGCTGACCGGCGCCGGCATTTCCGCCGAATCCGGCGTGCCGACCTTCCGCGACGCGATGACGGGGCTGTGGGAACAGTTCGACCCGGAAGAGCTGGCCAGCGAGGACGCCTACCGCCGCCAGCCCGCGCTGGTCTGGGAGTGGTACCTGCACCGGCGCGAGCTGGTCGCAGCCGTGCATCCCAACCCGGCGCACCATGCGCTGGTCGCGCTGGCTGCGCAGAAACCGTTCACGCTGGTCACGCAGAATGTGGACGGCCTGCACCAGCGCGCCGGCAGCGCAGGCGTGATCGAACTGCATGGGAACCTGTTCGCCAACAAATGGCTGGACGGGTGCGGACGCTGCAACGAGGCGACCGCGCTGCCCGGCATGCCGCCGCGCTGCAACCTGTGCGGCGCGCTGATGCGTCCGGGCGTGGTGTGGTTCGGTGAGGACCTGCCGCGCGTGGCGCGCTACCGCGCCGAGCATGCGGCGCAGAACTGCGACCTGTGCCTGGTGGTCGGCACCTCGGGGCTGGTCTATCCGGCGGCGGGGCTGCCGGGCCTGGCGCGCGAGCATGGCGCGCCGGTGATCGTGGTCAATCCGCAGCCGTCGGCGCTGGACCAGACCGCGGATATCGTGCTGTCCGTCGCGGCGGGGGCATGTCTGCCATTGCTGTGGCCGCAGCCGGCACCCTCGGCCGGCTGAGCCTGGATCCGGGCGTTGCCGCCCGGACCATCCTTACTTCGCAATCTCGCCGATCAGCTTCTCCAGCTTGACCGCATCCGCCGCAAACAGGCGGATGCCTTCGGCCAGCTTCTCGGTCGCCATCGCATCCTCATTCAACTGCCAGCGGAAGGCCGGCTCGTCGGCCGCGATGCGGGCGATATTGGCGGCCTGGGCCTGGTCCACTGACAGCTTGTGCGCCACCGGGCCCTGGCCGGCGGCCAGCTGCTCGAGCAGCTCGGGGCTGATGGTGAGCAGGTCGCAGCCGGCCAGCGACAGGATCTGCGCGGTGCTGCGGAAGCTGGCGCCCATCACCTCGGTCGGGTAGCCGAACTTCTTGTAGTAGTCGTAGATCTGGCGCACCGAGCGCACGCCGGGGTCGTTGTCGCCGCCATTGGCGGCCGCGTCCCATTGCTCGCCGGCCTGCTTCTTGTACCAGTCGAAGATGCGGCCGACGAAGGGCGAGATCAGCTGCGCGCCGGCCTCGGCGCACGCCACCGCCTGCACCAGCGAGAACAGCAGCGTCATGTTGCAGCGGATGCCATCGCGCTGCAGGATCTCGGCCGCGCGGATGCCTTCCCAGGTGGAGGCAATCTTGATCAGCACGCGCTCGCGCGCAATGCCGCGCTGCTCGTACAGCTGGATCAGGTGGCGCGCCTTGGCCACGCTGGCCTCGGTGTCGAAGGACAGGCGCGCATCGACTTCGGTCGAGACGCGGCCCGGCACGATCGCCAGGATCTCGCAGCCGAAGGCGATCAGCACTTCGTCCATCACCGCATCGACGCCGCCGTTGCCGTGGTGGTCCTGTACCGCCTTCTCCAGCAGGTGCCGGTATTCGGGCTTTTGCACGGCCTTCAGGATCAGCGACGGATTGGTGGTCGCGTCCTGCGGGGTGTACTGCTTCATCAGCTGGAAGTCGCCGGTATCGGCCACTACCGTGGTGAATTGCCTGAGTTGTTCGAGCTGGTTCATGGTCGCTTGGTCGTCTGCTTGAGCGTCTGCAAAATCGGTCGCGGGCATCAGGGGTGCGCGTACGGCACCCGGTCCGGTCCATTGTACCGTCGCCCGCGTGACCTGCCGCCGCAATCCGCTACACTACGCGTTTCCCCCAACGCAATCTGGCTGTTGTCATGACTCAGGATGAACTCAAGACGCTGGTCGCGCAAGCTGCCGCCGACTACGTGAAGCAGGAAGTGCCCGAAGGGGCCGTGCTCGGGGTGGGCACTGGCTCCACCGCCAATCTCTTCATTGACGCCGTGGCGGCATTCAAGGAGCGCTTCGCCGGTGCGGTGTCGAGCTCCGAGGCCTCCACGCGCCGCCTGCAGCAGCACGGCTTCAAGGTGCTGGACCTGAACGAAGTCGACGAGATCCCGGTGTATGTCGACGGCGCCGACGAGGTCGACGCCAGCGGCGCCATGATCAAGGGCGGCGGCGGGGCGCTCACGCGCGAGAAGATCGTGGCTTCGGTCGCGAAGCGCTTTGTCTGCATCGCCGACGGCAGCAAGCTGGTCCAGACCATGGGCACCTTCCCGCTGCCGGTCGAGGTGATTCCGATGGCACGTGCCGCGGTGGCGCGCAAGCTGCAGGCCCTGGGTGGCCAGCCGCGCCTGCGCATGGCCAAGGAAGGCGGCATCTACAAGACCGACAACGGCAATGTGATCCTGGACGTGGTCGGCCTGAAGATCGACGATCCGCGCGGCCTGGAACAGGCCGTCAACCAGGTGCCGGGCGTGGTCACGGTGGGCCTGTTCGCGCTGCGCGGCGCGGATGTGTTGCTGCTGGGCACCGGCGACGGCGTGCAGCGCACTGACTACTGAGCAAAGCCGTCCGCGGCCAAGCAAAAAGGGGTGCCTGAGGCACCCCTTTTGTCATTGGCCGGTCCCGGTTCAGGACTGCGGCGGCACGTAGCCCTGGGCCTGGTCGGCGCCTTCGCCGAAGAAGTACTTCTCGGTCTGCTTGAGCAGGTACTGGCGCGCGCGCGCATCGGCCATGTTCAGGCGGTTTTCGTTGATCAGCATGGTCTGGTGCTTGAGCCAGCCAGCCCAGGCTTCCTTCGACACGCTTTGCCAGATCTTCTTGCCCAGTTCGCCGGGCAGCGGCGGGAAGTCGAGGCCTTCGGCTTCCTTGTTCAGCTTGATGCATTGGACCATGCGGGCCATGGGGACTCCTTGGTATGTTCGTTAGAGCTTCGGCGCTGGCGCTATTGTAGCCAAGCGGGGCACCGGGCCGCGGCGCTGCGGCGATTGCCCCTACGGCTTCAGAGCTTTTTCATCAGCACCATGGACTTGCGCTGCCAGTTGTAGAGCTTGCGCTTGTCCTCGGGCAGGTCGTCGACGTTGGCGTGGACGAAACCGCGCTTCA
Source organism: Cupriavidus sp. CPT47-8839-RL05A (assembly GCF_058792255.1). Lineage (NCBI taxonomy): Bacteria > Pseudomonadati > Pseudomonadota > Betaproteobacteria > Burkholderiales > Burkholderiaceae > Cupriavidus > Cupriavidus sp. CPT47-8839-RL05A. The sequence continues at coordinate 38,774 of NZ_JBYTEG010000015.1, forward strand.
GGAACCAGTGTTCGGTCCGGGTGGTGAGCACGAACAGCTTCTCCAGGCCGAGCGCGCGGGCGCGGCGCTCGATGCGCTTGAGCAGGCGCTCGCCGTCGCCGGTGCCCTGGGCTTCCTGCGATACCGTCAGGCAGGCCATCTCGCCCATGTTCTCGCGCGGGTAGTCGTAGAGCGCCGCGCAGCCGAACAGGACGCCATCGTGCTCGATCACCGAGAAGTTGGAGATATCGCGCTCGATCAGGTGGCGTCCGCGCGGCACCAGCGTGCCATCCTGCTCCAGCGGGGCGATCAGCTGGACGATGCCGCCGACATCGTCGAGCGTGGCTTCGCGCAGGCTTTCCAGGTCGGTGTCTGACAGCATGGTGCCGACGCCGTCGTGCAGGAACAGTTCCAGCAGCACCGCGCCGTCGAGCGAATAGGGGATCAGGTGCGCACGCGGCACGCCGCCCTTGAGCGCCTTGACCAGGTGCTGCAGGTAGTTGGCCACGTCCGGCGGCAGGTGGTTGTTCTGCAGGCGCTCCACCGCCGTGCGCAGCGACATTTCCTGCATCATCTTGCCGACCGGGTCGGGCACGCCCGGCACCTCGGTGATGAAGATCAGCTTGTCGGCCTTGAGCGCCGTCGCGGTGGCGCTGGCCACGTCTTCCATCGACAGGTTGAAGGCCTGGCCGGTGGGCGAGAAGCCCAGCGGCGACAGCAGCACCACCTTGCCGTGCGACAGCGACATGCGCACGGACTCGGCGTCGATCTTGCGCACCAGGCCGGTGTGCTGGTAGTCGGTGCCATTGACGATGCCGACCGGGCGGGCAGTCACGAAGTTGCCGGAGATCACCGACAGCTGGGCGCCGGCCATCGGCGTATTGGGCAGGCCCTGGCTGAAGGCGGCCTCGATGTCCAGGCGCAATTCGCCGGCGGCTTCCTTGGCGCATTCGAGCGCGGCGTTGTCGGTGACGCGCACGCCATCGACGAACTGTGACTCGACATGGCGCAGCGCCAGCTGTTCTTCCACCTGCGGGCGCGAGCCATGCACCAGCACGATCTGCATGCCCATGGCGTGCAGCAGGGCGACGTCGTTGACCAGCGCATTGAGCACGCCCGACTTGACCAGTTCGCCGGCGAAGGCGATCACAAAGGTCTTGCCGCGGAAGGCATGGATATACGGCGCCACCATGCGCAGCCAGTCGACGAACTGCTGGTGGTCGGGGCCGCTGCGCTCGGGCTCGGCCGCCGTGGGCGCCGGGGTGGCGGGCACGGGAGAGGCCGGGGCAGGCGCGGGGAGTTCAGCCGCGGGCGGCTCCGCCGGCACGGGGGCGGCGGGTGAGGAGGCAGGCGCCGTCTGCGGCGCGTCGGTTCTGGCGTTCATCCCGCGGATTATAATCCCGGCCAATGTCAGAACAACGCCCCGTCAAGCCTAAACCACCCGCCGCGCCGCGCCAGCGCGCCGGTGCCGCTCAGCCAGCCTCCCCAACTCAGCCCCGGCCGGCCCCAGGCCCGGCCAGGAAGCCGGACGTCCGTGCGCAGCCAGCCGCTGCCCGGCCGGCCGGTGAAGCCGGGCAGCGCCCGCCACGCGGTCCCCGCGAGGCGCGTGCGCCGCGTGCGCCAAGGCCGGTCAACCCGCTGCCGCCCATCACCTTCCCGGAGGCCCTGCCGGTCTCCGGCCGCCGCGACGAGATCGCCGCGGCGCTGCTGGCCAACCAGGTGGTGATCGTCTCGGGCGAGACCGGCTCGGGCAAGACCACCCAGCTGCCCAAGATCTGCCTGTCGATCGGGCGCGGCCCGGGGCGCGAGGGTGGGGGGCTGATCGGCCACACCCAGCCGCGGCGCATCGCCGCCACCTCGACCGCCAAGCGCATTGCGCAGGAGATCGGCACGCCGCTGGGCGAGCACGTGGGCTACCAGGTGCGTTTCAACGACACCATGTCGTCGGGGGCGTCGGTCAAGCTGATGACCGACGGCATCCTGCTGGCCGAGACTCAGAACGATCCGCTGCTGCGCGCCTACGACACGCTGATCATCGATGAGGCGCACGAGCGCAGCCTGAACATCGACTTCCTGATCGGCTACCTGCGCCAGATCCTGCCGAAGCGCCCGGACCTGAAGGTGATCATCACCTCGGCCACCATCGATGCCCAGCGCTTTGCCCAGCATTTCGCCTCGGGCGACAAGCCGGCGCCGGTGATCGAGGTCAGCGGCCGCCTGTACCCGGTGGAAGTGCGCTACCGCCCGATCACCGAGGCCGTGCCCGCGGGCGCGCCGCGCAGCCCGCAGGCGCGCGAGCGCGACCTGTACGATGGCATTGTCGAGGCGGTCGACGAGCTGTGCCGCGTCGGCCCCGGCGATGTGCTGGTGTTCCTGCCCGGCGAGCGCGAGATCCGCGAAGCCGCCGAGGCGCTGCGCAAGCATCACCCGCCGCATACCGAGATCCTGCCGCTGTTTGCGCGGCTGTCGGTGCAGGAGCAGGAGCGGGTGTTCAAGCCGTCCAACGCGCGGCGCATCGTGCTGGCGACCAACGTCGCCGAAACCTCGCTGACGGTGCCGGGCATCCGCTACGTGGTCGATACCGGGCTGGCGCGGGTCAAGCGCTACTCGTACCGCAACAAGGTCGAGCAATTGCAGGTCGAGTCGATCTCGCAGGCCGCTGCCAACCAGCGCGCCGGCCGTTGCGGCCGGGTTGCCAACGGCGTGTGCATCCGGCTGTATGAGGAGTCCGATTTCGCCGGCCGGGCGCGCTTTACCGACCCAGAGATCCTGCGCTCGTCGCTGGCCGCGGTGATCCTGCGCATGAAGGCACTGCGGCTGACCGAGATCGAGTCGTTCCCGTTTATCGAGCCGCCGCTGGGCCGCGCCGTTGCCGACGGCTACCAGCTGCTGCAGGAACTGGGCGCGGTCGACGACGCCAACCAGCTTACCGGCACCGGGCGCCAGCTGGCCAAGCTGCCGCTGGACCCGCGCGTAGCGCGCATGATCCTGGCCGCGCGCGAGCATCACTGCCTGCGCGAGGTGCTGGTCATTGCCAGCGCGCTGTCGGTGCAGGACCCGCGCGACCGCCCGCAGGAGGCGCAGGAAGCCGCCGACCAGGCCCACCGCAAGTTCATGGACGAGAAGTCCGAGTTCCTGGGCTGGGTCAAGCTGTGGAAGTGGTTCGAGGACGCGGTCGCGCACAAGAAGTCCAACCGCCAGCTGCAGGACCAGTGCCGCGCCCACTTCCTGTCGCACCTGCGGCTGCGCGAGTGGCGCGACGTGCATTCGCAACTGCTGACCACGGTGACCGAGCAGGGCTGGCGCCTGAACGACAGCGAGCCCACCTATGAGCAGGTGCACAAGGCGCTGCTGACCGGCCTGCTGGGCAATGTCGGCTGCCGCATCGAGGATGGCGACGGCAAGGGCCGCGAATACCTGGGCGCGCGCGGCATCAAGTTCCACCTGTGGCCGGGCTCGCTGATCGCGCGCAAGGTCGGGCGCTGGATTGTCGCGGCCGAGCTGGTCGAGACCAGCCGGCTGTTCGCGCGCACGCTGGCGCGCATCGAGCCGGAATGGCTGGAGCAGGTGGGCCGTCACCTGCTCAAGGTCAGCTGGAGCGATCCGCACTGGGAAAAGAAGGCGGGCCAGGTGCTGGCGCTGGAGCGCGCCACGCTGTACGGGCTGGTGGTCTACCAGCACCGGCGCGTGCACTACGGCCCGATGAACCGGCAGGAAGCGCGCGAGATCTTTATCCGCCGTGCACTGGTCGAGGGCGAGTTCGACACGCGCCTGCCGTTCTATGCGCACAACCAGCGCCTGGTGCGCGAGATCGAGAACCTGGAGCACAAGTCTCGCCGCCAGGACGTGCTGGTCGACGACGAACTGATCTACGCCTTCTACGATCGCGCGATTCCCGCCGACATCTGCCAGCAGGCCAGCTTCGAGCAGTGGTACCAGGCAGACAGCGGCAAGGACCGCAAGCTGCTGTACCTGAACCGCGACGAGCTGATGCGGCACGAGGCGGCCGGCATCACCACCGACCTGTTCCCCAAGGCCATGAACGTGGCCGGGGTGGACATGGGACTGACCTACCACTTCGAGCCAGGCAGCCACCGCGACGGCGTGACCCTGACCGTGCCGCTGTACGCACTCAACCAGGTGCGCCAGGAGCGCGCCGACTGGCTGGTGCCGGGCATGATCAAGGAGAAGGTGCACCTGCTGCTCAAGTCGCTGCCGCAGAAGCTGCGCCGCCACTGCGTGCCGCTGCCGGAATATGCCGCGGGCTTTGTCGCGCGCCAGCCGCTTGGCGAGGGCGAGCTGCTGGACATGCTGATCGCCGATATCCGCGAGCAGACCGGCACCATGGTCAAGCGCGCCGACTTCAAGCTGGAAACGCTGCCCGCGCACCATACGATGAACTTCAAGGTGGTCGACGAGCACGGCCGCCAGCTTGAGATGGGCCGCAACCTGGCCCAGTTGCGTGCCGAGCTGGGCGGGCAGGCGCAGCAGTCGTTCCAGCGGGTGGCCGCGCAAGCCGCGGCACAGGCGGCAACCCAGTCCCCGGAGCAGGCGGCGCCGCTGGCCGCGGCCGAGCCCGGCAAGTACGAGGGCCTGACCGGGTGGAGCTTCGGTGAGCTGCCCGAGCTGCTGGAGATCCGCAAGGGCAGCCAGACCCTGTTCGGCTACCCCGCGCTGGTCGACCGCTGCACGCACTGCGACGTGGAAGTCTTCGACGACCCGCAGGAAGCCGCCCGCGTCCACCACCTGGGCTTGCGCCGGCTGTTTGCGCTGCAGCTGCGCGAGCAGGTCAAGTTCATCGAGAAGAACATCCCGGGCCTGCAGCAGATGGCGATGCAGTACATGACGCTGGGCACGCAGGAGATGCTGCGCGAACAGATCGTGATGCTGGCGCTGGAGCGTGCCTGCATGCAGGCGCCGCTGCCGCGCAACGAGGCCGAGTTCAATGCGCGCAAGGACGAGGGCCGCACCCGGCTGTCGCTGCTGGCGCAGGAGATCGCGCGGCTGGTGGGGACCATCCTGGCCGAATACGCCGGGCTGCCGCGCAAGCTGCTGCAGGCCAAGCCGTTCGCCGGGCCTCATGCGGACATGGAAGCGCAGCTCGGGCGGCTGATGGGCAAGCGCTTTGTCGGCGAGACCCCGTACACGCAGCTGGTCCATTTCCCGCGCTACCTGAAGGGCATCGCCATGCGCGTGGACAAGCTCAAGGGCGACCCGGCGCGCGACACCCAGCGCACGCAGGAGATGGCGCCGCTGGTGCAGCAGTGGCAGCGGGCCGAAAAGCAGCTGCGCACCCAGGGCCGCGGCGGCGAGGACGCGCGGCTGGAGGAATTCCGCTGGATGCTGGAGGAGCTGCGCATCGCGCTGTTCGCCCAGGAGCTGCGCACACCGGTGCCGATGTCGGTCAAGCGGCTGCAGAAAGTGTGGGAATCGATGCAGCGCTGAGCGCCGGCGCGGGGCGCAATGCCGGGGCGAACCGCAAATGGTCGCTCCGGCGCAACAATCTGCCAAAATCTTGATCGGGATCGGCCGCGGCGTCAGCGGATTTTCGTGCTCAACCGTTAGAATCGCCGGTTCAGTCTTCTTCTGGCGGGTCTTATGTTTGCGCTGCGGTTCGCATTGCGTCGTGTTGTAGCTGGTGGTTTCACGGTGGGCGCCCTGGCGCTGGGCCTGCTGGCCGCACCGGCATCGGCAGAAGTGGTGGTGATACTGAATTCAGGTGATGCAACCGTCACGCTGATCGACAAGGATACGCAGAAGGTGCTGGAGACCTTCCCGATCGGCAAGGAACCGCACCACCTGATCGCAACGCCGGACGACAAGTCGCTGATCGTTGCCAACGCGGTCGGCAACGACCTGGTGTTCCTGGACCCGGTCTCGGGCAAGGTCCAGCAGCGCGTGCCCAATGTCGACGACCCGTACCAGATCGGCTTCTCGCCGGACCAGAAGTGGTTTGTCGCCACCGGCAACCGGCTCGACCGTGTCGACCTCTACCGCTGGGACGGCAAGGCGCTGAAGCTGGCCAAGCAGTTCCCGCTGGCCAAGACCCCCAGCCATATCGCCTTTACCGCCGACAGCCGCATCGCCTTCATCACGCTGCAGGACTCCAATGAGGTGGCGGCTATCGACCTGGTCACGCAGAACGTGATGTGGCGCATGGAAACCGGCTCGGCGCCGGCGGGCATCTGGGTCACGCCGGACCAGAAATACCTGCTGGTCGGCATGACCGGGGCTGATTACGTGGCCGTGATCGACTGGCGCACGCGCACGGTGGTCAAGCAGATCCAGACCGGCAAGGGCGCGCACAACTTCCGCGCGGTCGGCGACAAGCGCCACCTGTTCCTCAGCAACCGGGTCACGAGCAGCATCAGCATCATCGACCAGCAGACGCTGACCAAGGTCGGCGACATCACCGGCCTGCCGCCGGGCCCGGACGACATGGAGCTGACCGCCGACGGCAAGACGCTGTGGGTCACCTTCCGCTGGGCGCGCTCGGTCGGCCTGGTCGACGTGGCCAGCCGCAAGCTGGTCAAGACCGTGCGCGTCGGGCGCTCGCCGCACGGCATCTATTTCCGCACGCGCGCGCCGCTGTATTGACCGGGCAGGGCAGGGACCATGGATGACACCAGGGCATCGCGATCCGGACGGCTGGGCAGGCTGCTGGCTGCGCTGGCGCTTGCCTGCGGCCTGCCATCTGCGCTGCAGGCGGCTGACGCGCCCAAGCCTGCCGCCAAGGCGTGCCCGGCCGGCACGCTTTACCTGACCTTCGACACAGGCAGCATGAGCCAGGCGCAGCTGATCGCCGATACGCTGCGCCGCCACCATATCCGCGCCACGTTCTTCCTGGCCAATGAGCCGACCGTGCGCCAGGACAGTTCGCTGGACCCATCCTGGGCGCCGTACTGGAAGTCGCTGGTGGCCGACGGCCACGCCTTTGGCACGCATACCTTCGACCATGTCTACCTGCGCAGCGTGCGCGCCGGGCATGTGACCATGCGGCCGCAGTTCGGCGCGCAGGCGGGCAAGGACATGGCCATGGATGCGGCCGGATTCTGCCAGGAGCTGCGGCGCAGCGCCGACGCCTTCCACGGCATGACCGGCGCCGCCATGGTGCCGCTGTGGCGCGCTCCGGGCGGGCGCACCGCGCCGCAGACGGTGCAATGGGCCGAGCAGTGCGGCTTCCGCCACGTCGGCTGGGCGCCGGCCGGGTTCCTGGGCGACGAGCTGTCGTCCGACCGCTATCCCAACGCGGCACTGCTGGAACGCGCGCTGGCCAACCTGCGCGACGGCGATATCACCATGGCGCACCTGGGCATCTGGTCGCGCAAGGATCCGTGGGCGCCCGGCGTGCTGGAGCCGCTGCTCGCCGGCCTTGAGCGCAAGGGATTCTGTTTCGCGACGCTGCGCGAGCACCCGGCCTACCGCGACTGGATCGCCAGGCCGCAGCCAGTCGGGCAAAAGGAGGGCAGGCGCTGATGTGGGAGACGCTGAACGGCTGGATCGGCCAGGTCGAGGGCACGCTGTTCCAGGACGTGGTGCTGCCCGTGGTCTACGACCTCGGGTTTGGCCGCTATGCCGAGGAAGCCTTCACCGGCACCGAGTGGCTGCTGGTGGGCCTGGTGCAGATCGTGGTGATGGCATTGATCCTGGGGCCGCTGGAGAAATGGCGCCCGGTCGAGCCGGTATCCGACCGCGCCGGCATCCGCACCGATATCTTCTACACGGTGATCCACCGGCTCGGGCTGTTCCGGCTGGCCATGTTCTTCCTGCTCGCGCCGCTGACCGACGCCCTGGAAGGCGACCTGCGGCTGATGGGCTGGCACCGCATCAATGTGGAAGACTGGTGGCCGGGCGTGACCTCGGTGCCGCTGGTCAGCTTCTTTGTCTACCTGCTGCTGTTCGACTTCCTCGACTACTGGTACCACCGGCTGTCGCATTCGTTCCGCTGGTGGTGGCATCTGCATGCGGTGCACCACAGCCAGCGCCAGATGACGCTGTGGAGCGACAACCGCAACCACCTGCTGGACGACATGCTGCGCGATCTGGTGTTCGCGCTGGTGGCGCTGGGCGTGGGCGTGGAGCCGTCGCAGTACGTGCTGCTGGTGGCGTTGTCGCAGTTGCTGCAGAGCCTGCAGCATGCCAACGTGCGGCTGCACTTCGGCGCCATCGGCGAGCGGCTGCTGATCTCGCCGCGCTTTCACCGCACCCACCACGCCGTGGGCATCGGCCATGAGGCCGACGGCGCACCGGCCAAGCTGGGCGGCTGCAACTACGGCGTGATCTTCCCGTGGTGGGACATGCTGCTCGGCACCGCGGTCTTCACCGAGACCTACCATCCGACCGGCATCCGCGACCAGCTGCCGCCGCCGCTGGGCAAGGGCCACGACTACGGCGCGGGCTTCCTGGCGCACCAGTGGTACGGCATCAAGCGGCTGCTGCGGCTGCGCTGAAACGGCGGGTCTGGAGGCAGTCCTCCACCCGCGGCGCAACACGGCGCGCCGCGGCGGCAAGCGGCGTATGCTAGTGTTCCGGGTTGCCGCCGGTCCGGCCCAGTCGGACTTCTGCCGCGCCCGGCGCCTTTCCTCCTGTTTGCCTTCGACTGCATGAACGATATCTTCCGCTCGTTTGGCCGCGCGCTGGTCAGCCAGCTGCATCCCCGCATGCTGATGCTGACCGTGCTGCCTTTCGTCCTGGCCACGCTGCTGTGGGGCGGTCTGCTCTGGTGGGGCTGGGACCCCATCATGGGCGCCACGCGCAGCTTCCTGGAAACCTCCATCCTGACCAGCTGGATCTACAGTGCGCTCGACTGGTTCGGCCTGCAATCGATGCGCACCATCGTGGCGCCGCTGTTCGTGGCGGCGCTGGCGATCCCGCTGGTGATTGCCTCGATGCTGATGTTTATCGGCGTGTTCTCGGTGCCGGCGGTGGTGCGCCACCTGGAGCGCAGCTACCCGGACCTGGCCAAGGCCCATGGCGGCAGCATCCTGGGCAGCGTGCTCCAGGCGCTGGGCAGCACGCTGGTGTTCCTGGTGCTGGTGCTGGTGACGCTGCCGCTATGGCTGATCCCGCCGTTCTTTGCGCTGATCCCGCCGGTGCTGTGGGGCTGGCTGACCTACCGCGTGATGACGTATGACGCGCTCGCCGACCACGCCAGCGCCGAAGAGCGCAAGACGCTGGTGCGCCGCCACCGCACGCCGCTGCTGGTGATCGGGGTGGCGGTGGGGCTGCTGGGCTCGGCGCCGACGCTGCTGTGGGTGTCGTCGGCGGCGGTGATCTTCCTGTTTCCGTTCGTGCTGGCCGGCACGCTGTGGCTGTATGTGCTGATCTTTATTTTCTCGGCGCTGTGGTTCGGCCACTTCTGCCTGCGCGCTCTGGCGCAGTTGCGGGCCGAGCGCGCGGCGGTGCCGGCCCAGCCGCCGGTGCCTCAGCCGGACCAGCCGGCGCTTGACGGCGACGTCATCGACCTGGCGCCGAGCGACGTGCGCCGCATCGAAAACTCCTGAAGCGAGGGCAATATGGGTTTTGGCCTGATCGTCATTGGCGACGAGATCCTGTCGGGGCGGCGTGAAGACAAGCATCTGCGCCGCACCATCGAACTGCTGGGCGCGCGCGGCCTGGCGCTGGACTGGGCCGAATACGTCGGCGATGACCGCGCCCGCATCACCGCCACGCTGCGGCGCACGCTGGCCGGCCCGGACGTGGTGTTCTGCACCGGCGGCATCGGCGCCACGCCGGACGATCACACCCGCCAGTGCGCGGCCGCCGCGCTGGGCGTGCCGCTGGTGCTGCATCCCGACGCGCGCGAGCTGATTGCGCTGCGTATTGCCGAGACCGCCGGCGGCGACCCGGTCAAAGCCGACCTGAACCAGCCGGAAAACCAGCACCGCTTCAAAATGGGTGAGTTCCCCGAGGGCGCGCGCATCATCCCCAACAGCTACAACCGCATCCCGGGCTTTTCGGTCGGTCACCACCACTTCATGCCGGGTTTCCCGGTGATGGCATGGCCGATGATGGAATGGGTGCTGGACCACGACTATGCGCACCTGTTCCACCAGGTGCAGCAGCAGGAGCGGGCCTTCTACGTGTTCGAGGCGCCAGAGTCCACGCTGACGCCGCTGATGGAGACGGTCGAAGCGGCGCATCCGGGCATCCGTGTGTTCAGCCTGCCGTCGGTCGGCGACGTGCAGCGCGGCGACCGCTTCGCGCGCCGCCATATCGACCTGGGGGTCAAGGGCCCGGCCGACCTGCTGGCGCCGGCCTATGCGATGCTGCTCGCAGGCGTGCAGGCGATGGGGTTCGAGACCGTGGAGCAGCCGCCGCGCGAAGCGGCGCAGGCTTAAGGCGGCACGGGTCGCAAAAAGAAGAAGGGGCAGCCTTGGCTGCCCCTTCTCTCATCCTGGCCCGACCGCGATCAGGCGCCGTGCCACGGCAGTCCGCGCACGCACCAGCCTTCAACAGTCTTGCGGTGGTGGTGGTCGTCGCGGTTGCCCTCGAAGCCTTCCAGCACATCCATGGCGAAGTGGTAGCCGGCTTCGGTGGCCACGCGCGCGGCGTGCTTGGAGCGCGCCGCGCTGCGGCACAGGAACAGCACCGGCACGTCGGCCGGCACGCGTGCCCTCAGCTCTTCGACGAAGCGGGCATTCTGCGCACCGCCCGGATAGGACATCCATTCGACATGGGCGAACTGCGCGTCCGGCACGTCAACGCCGCCGACCCAGTCCAGCTCGGCCTGGGTGCGCACATCGACCAGCACGGCGGAAGGATCGTTCTGCAGCAGCGCAAAGGCTTCCTGCGGCGACAGCGCGCCGAAATACGGGAGCTGGTTCTGTTGTTGGCGCTGGCGGGCGGCCTGGAGGAGATCGTCTCGGGTGGTCATCTGCGTGACAAATTTGAGGAATGGAATTGGGGGCGGCAAAGCCGCAACACACTATTCTATAGCGCCGGGCCGATTCGAAACCTCATTGCCGGCTGCCGGGGCGTCTGATGACTATTTTTGGTGCAAATGCACTGCTTCAGTGCGGTACCTTGCTGGATGCACCATTGTGGTGTTTCATTAGGGGGCGCTACGTCGGAATGCGTGTAACCGGTGCGCCACTCGGCAGTGGAGCCGCTGCTTTCCTTACGCCGCCGCGGTGCGCGGTTCGCCGACGTTGCACATTTTTCGGGCTGCCGGTGGCGGTGGGGCGTTTGCATGGCACGCTTTCTGCTAACATTCCTCGTCCTTTCGTGGCTGGTCGGGACGGCGCGGCAGAGCATGCATCGGCGCCGGTGACGACAGGCCCAAGAATTGGCTTTCTCAGACTTCCGCCGAATATCCAGGAGATTGGCATGGCCCACAGCGTTGCAGACGTGATGAAGCTGGTGAAGGAAAACGACGTCAAGTTCGTCGATTTCCGTTTCACCGATACCAAAGGCAAGGAGCAACACGTGTCCGTGCCCGTGTCGCACTTCGATGAAGACAAGTTCGAAAGCGGCCACGCCTTCGACGGTTCGTCGATCGCCGGCTGGAAGGGTATCGAAGCTTCGGACATGCTGCTGATGCCGGATTCGAACACCGCCCACATCGACCCGTTCTACGAAGAACCGACGCTGGTGCTGTCCTGCGACGTGGTCGAGCCGTCGGACGGCAAGGGCTATGACCGCGACCCGCGTTCCATCGCCAAGCGCGCCGAAGCCTACCTGAAGAGCACCGGCCTGGGCGACACCGCCTTCTTTGGCCCGGAGCCCGAGTTCTTCATCTTCGACGGCGTGACCTGGAACGTCGACATGCAAGGCTGCTTCGTGAAGATCCACTCCGAAGAAGCCCCGTGGTCGTCGGCCAAGGAATTCGAACACGGCAACAGCGGCCACCGTCCGGGCAAGAAGGGCGGCTACTTCCCGGTCGCCCCGATCGACACCTTCCAGGACATGCGTTCGGAAATGTGCCTGATCCTGGAATCGCTGGGCATCCCCGTTGAAGTCCACCACCACGAAGTGGCTGGCCAGGGCCAGAACGAAATCGGCACCCGTTTCAGCACGCTGGTGCAGCGCGCCGACTGGACCCAGATGCAGAAGTACGTGATCCAGAACGTCGCCCACACCTACGGCAAGACCGCCACCTTCATGCCGAAGCCGATCGTCGGCGACAACGGTTCGGGCATGCACGTGCACCAGTCCGTGTGGAAGGACGGCCAGAACCTGTTCGCGGGCAACGGCTACGCCGGCCTGTCGGAATTCGCGCTGTACTACATCGGCGGCATCATCAAGCACGCCCGCGCCCTGAACGCCATCACCAACCCGGGCACGAACTCGTACAAGCGCCTGGTGCCGGGCTTCGAAGCTCCGGTGAAGCTGGCCTACTCGGCCCGCAACCGCTCGGCTTCGATCCGCATCCCGTACGTGGCCAACCCGAAGGGCCGCCGCATCGAGACCCGCTTCCCGGATCCGCTGATGAACCCGTACCTGGGCTTCTCGGCGCTGCTGATGGCCGGCCTGGACGGCGTGATGAACAAGATCCACCCGGGCGAAGCTGCCGACAAGAACCTGTACGACCTGCCGCCGGAAGAGGATGCAAAGATCCCGACCGTGTGCTCGAGCCTGGACCAGGCGCTGGAGTACCTGGACAACGACCGCGAGTTCCTGACCCGCGGCGGCGTGTTCTCGAACTCGATGATCGATGCCTACATCGAACTGAAGATGGAAGAAGTCACGCGTTTCCGCATGACCACGCACCCGGTCGAGTTCGAAATGTACTACTCGCTGTAAGCGGCCCTTGCCCGGGAATGACACAGGTTGTGACCGGGCAACAGTTGCACCAGAAAGGGGCGGCTTCGGCTGTCCCTTTTTGCTTTGCTCGCTAGAATGGGGAATCGTGTTCCCACCCCGTTCAAACCTAACGCCATGTTCATGGACGCCTCTTCACGCACGGCCTGCCGGACCCTGACCTTGCCCCGCTCTCTGCACCAATTTCGTCTCGGATTCCCTGTTCTGGTGAGTGCCGTGGCGCTGACGCTGGGCGCATGGGCCGGGCAGTCTGCCGCGCAGTCCTCGGACGTCTATGTCTGCACCGGGCCCAATGGCGTGCCCGAGTATCGCAATGGCAACGCCGGCAAGGGCTGCAAGAAGCTGAAACTGCCGGAGGTGGTGACGGTTCCGGGCGGACGCATCGCTGCGCCGGCCAAGGGCGCTGGCAGCACCGCCGGCGCGGCGGCTGGAGGCACCAGCTTCCCGCGCGTGGACAGCGCCACGCAAAAGAGCCGCGACGGCGAGCGCCGCGCGGTGCTCGCGCAGGAGCTGCAGGCCGAAGAGGCCAAGCTGCAGGCGCTGCGCGCCGAGTACAACAACGGCCAGCCGGAGCGCCAGGGCAATGAGCGCAACTATCAGAAATACCTCGACCGCACCGCAGCGCTGCGCGACGACATCGCCCGCAGCGAGGCCAATGCGGCGTCGCTGCGGCGCGAGCTTGGCAATTTGAAGGACTAGTCTTATGCGTCGCCTGATTCGCGGAGTGTCGCGCAAGGCCGGCGGTGCCGACGGCGCCCGTGGCGAATCGCCGGCGGCTGACGCGGCGCCGGCCGAAGGCAGCGCCCAGGTGCTGACCATGGGCGCCGTGGCGTTCCATGCAGGCCTGGACGTAGTGGCCAACCCGGTGCTGCTGGTGCAGCAGCCGGGGCTGCGCGTGGTCTTTGCGAACCCGGCGGCTGAAGCCACCTTCGGCGTGTCGCGCAAGGGCATGGTGGAGCTGACGCTGCCTGACCTGTTCGGGCGTTCCGACGAGCTGCACAGCATGATCGACACCGTGGTCACGCGGCAGTTCGACGTGCGCCGGCAGGACCTGATCCTGCACCCGCCGCTGCAGGAGCCGGCCCATGTGCACGTGGTGATCTCTGCGCTGGAAGCGGTGGGCGACACCGTGGTGGTGGAAATCCTGCCCAACGAACAGAAGGTGCGCAGCGAACGCGAAGAGCGCATCCTGGACCTGACCTCGGCCAACAAGGAACTGATCCGCAACCTGGCCCACGAGATCAAGAACCCGCTGGGCGGCATCCGCGGCGCGGCGCAGCTGCTGGAGTTCGAGCTGCCGGAGCGCTCGCTGCGCGAATACACGCAGGTCATCATCAAGGAATCGGACCGGCTGCAGACGCTGGTGGACCGGCTGCTGGAGCCGCACCGGCATCCGCATATCGTGTCCAGCCTGAATATCCATGAAGTGCTGGAGCGCGTGCGCTCGGTGGTGCTGGCGGAGTTTCCCAACGGGCTGGAGATCGTGCGCGACTACGACGCCAGCCTGCCCGAGCTGCAGGGCGACATGGAGCAACTGATCCAGGCCGTGCTCAACATCGTGCACAACGCCGCGCAGGCGCTGGCCGACCGCATGGCGCGCGGCGATGCGCAGATCGTGCTGCGCACGCGCGTGGCGCGCCAGGTCACGATTGCCAAGCGCTTGTTCAAGCTGGCATTGGACTTGCATGTCATCGACAACGGCCCGGGAATTCCCGAAGACATCCGCGAACGCATCTTCTATCCGCTGGTATCGGGCAGGGATGGCGGCAGCGGACTCGGTCTCACACTCGCTCAAACCTTCGTGCAGCAGCACGAGGGCTTGATCGAATGCGAGAGCAGGCCGGGCTGTACCGACTTCCGCATCCTGCTGCCGCTGCACTAGCTTTTGCCGGCGTCCGCGAGCGATGGTGCATCCGCCGTGGCCGGGCATGCGGAAGACCAAATGACACCGAGCAGACAAGCGACGCACATGAAGCCGATCTGGATAGTCGACGACGATCAATCAATCCGCTGGGTCCTGGAAAAGGCCCTGGCCCGTGAAAGCCTGCTCTCGCGCAGCTTCACCAATGTGCGGGATGCGCTGGCCGCGCTGGAAGAAGACCAGCCCCAGGTGCTGATATCGGATATCCGCATGCCCGGCGGATCGGGCCTGGACCTGCTGCAGGCCATCAAGGCCCGGCATCCGGGCCTGCCGGTCATCGTGATGACGGCCTACTCGGACCTGGACAGCGCCGTGGCCGCGTTCCAGGGCGGCGCCTTCGAATACCTGGCCAAGCCCTTCGATGTCGACAAGGCGGTCGAGCTGATCCGCCGCGCGCTCGAAGAAAGCCTGCGTGAGGAAGAGCTGGACGACCGCCTCGTCGATGCGCCCGAGATCCTCGGCCAGGCGCCGGCGATGCAGGACGTGTTCCGTGCCATCGGCCGGCTCTCGCAGTCCAACGTGACGGTGATGATCACCGGCGAGTCCGGCACCGGCAAGGAGCTGGTCGCACGCGCGCTGCACAAGCACAGCCCGCGCGCCAACGGGCCCTTTATCGCGCTCAATACCGCAGCCATCCCCAAGGACCTGCTCGAATCCGAACTGTTCGGCCATGAGCGCGGCGCCTTCACCGGTGCGCAGACCATGCGGCGCGGCCGCTTCGAGCAGGCCGAGGGCGGCACGCTGTTCCTCGACGAAATCGGCGACATGCCGTTCGACCTGCAGACGCGCCTGCTGCGCGTGCTGTCCGATGGCAACTTCTATCGTGTCGGCGGCCACAACCCCTTGCGCGCCAATGTGCGCGTGATTGCCGCCACCCACCAGAACCTGGAGCTGCGCGTCAAGGAAGGGCTGTTCCGCGAGGACTTGTTCCACCGCCTGAACGTGATCCGGCTGCGCCTGCCGCCGCTGCGCGAACGCCCGGAGGACATCACGCTGCTGGCGCGTCATTTCCTGCAGAAGAGCGCCAAGGAACTGGGCGTCGAGCCCAAGCGCATGTCCGACGAAGCGCTGGCCTATGTCAGCACGCTGCCGTTCCCCGGCAACGTGCGCCAGCTGGAGAACCTGTGCAACTGGCTGACCGTGATGGCTCCGGCCCAGACCATCGAGGTCAAGGACCTGCCACGCGAGATGCTGGAAGCCGGCACCAGCGAGCCGGTCAATGCGCCGCGGCCCGAGCGCGTTGCCGAAGCGCGTGCGCCCGAGTATGAAAGCGCGCCTGACCTGGCCGACTACGGCGGGTATGCGACGCCGGTGGCAGAGGCCGACACGGCCACCGCAGTCCGGCCCGCGTCCGTGGCGACGGTGGTCCCGGCCCTGGCCCCGGCCGGCTGGGAAAGCCTGCTCGCCGGCGAGGCACGGGCAATGCTCGAAGCCGGCCAGCCGGAGGTCATGGATGTGCTGACGCGCCGCTTCGAGAAGGCGGTGCTGGAGGCCGCGCTGGGTGTCACGCGCGGGCGCCGCGTCGAGGCGGCGACCCGGCTCGGGATCGGGCGCAATACCATCACGCGCAAGCTGCAGGAGCTTGGGTTCGACTGAGCCAGGGCAGGGCGGGTGACAAGAAAAACCGGCCGGGACTTTCCCGGCCGGTTTTTTTGTTATGCGTGGGGTATTCAGCCGTGCGCTTCGACCAGCCGCTGCGCCATCTCGGCAAAGCCCTCGCCACCGGCCGCTGCGGTGATATAGGCCGGCGGCACCGGCAGCTGCGGCAGGATGTCGCGCACATTGGCCACGCCAACCGACAGCGGAAAGTGGGCGAACATGCTGGCATCGTTGGCCGAATCGCCGATAAACAGCCATTCGTCGCGGCGCGCGTCCACGTCTTCGCCCAGCAGTTCGGCCACGCACAGCCTGCTCATCGACAGCTTGTCGTGCAGGCCGAACCAGCCGTTGACATGGATCGAGCTGACCGTGGCGGTCATGCCGGCCTCGCGCATGATGGCGGCGATGCGGGCCACGGCGTCTGCAGGCAACGGCGCGACGTCCTCGGCATGGTCGATGGCCAGGTCGGCGGCATGCCAGGCCTGGTCCGAGGCCAGCGCGCAGCCCGGCACTTCGCGCACGATGTGCTGGCCCAGCGCTTCGATGCGCGCCAGGTTGCGCGCGCGTGTGGCGGCATCGTCCAGGAAGCGGGTCTGCAGGCGGCCGTTGTGCAGGTGCGAGTAGAACGCACCGTTCTCGCCGATGATGGCGTCGACCGGCCACAGCCGGGTCAGGATCTCGGCCCAGGCGATGCAGCGCCCGGTGACCGGGATCACGTGCAGGCCCGCGCGGCGCAACCCGTCGAGCGCCAGGTAGGTCGAGGCCGGCAGCCGCCCGTCGGTGGTCAGGGTGCCGTCGATGTCGGTCAGCACGCCGCGCACGCGCTGCAGCACGGAATTAGAGAGCTTATTCAGGGATTGCATGGCGGGCCATTGTAACCGCGGATCTGGCGGCAATTTCCCTTATTGCACTGCAAAAGGCATCGTACTGGCCATACTGGTGAATCTGCTGATTTGCTAGCGCAGGTGCGACAGGCGTAACATGCCGCTGTCACAAAAAAATCACATACTGTCGGATTTTCGCCGGAACAGACAGACCAAAGGAGAGCCACCGATGTCCTTTTCCCGTACCGTGCTCAAACTCGCAGCGCTGGCAGCCCTGACCGGGGCCGGCAGCGCCCACGCCGCCGTTGAAATCCAGTGGTGGCACGCCATGCAGGGGGCCCTGAACGACAAGGTGAACGAGATCGCCAACAAGTTCAACGCCAGCCAGTCCGAATACAAGGTGGTGCCGGTCAACAAGGGCAACTACGACGAAACCATGGCCGCGGGCATTGCGGCCTTCCGCGCCGGCGGCTCGCCCGCCATCCTGCAGGTGTTTGAAGTGGGCACCGCCACCATGATGAGCGCCAAGGGCGCGATCAAGCCGGTGTCGGCGGTGATGAAGGACGCCGGCGAGAAGTTCGACCAGAAGGCCTATATCCCGGCGGTGGCGGGCTACTACACCTCGTCCAAGGGCGAGATGCTGTCGTTCCCGTTCAACAGCTCGACCACGGTGTTCTACTACAACAAGGACGCCTTCAAGAAGGCCGGCCTGGATCCGGAAAAACCGCCCAAGACCTGGCCCGAGGTGATGCAGTACTCGGCCAAGCTCAAGGCCTCGGGCACCAACTGCGCCTACACCACCGACTGGCAGGGCTGGGTCCACCTGGAGAGCTTCTCGGCCTGGCACAACACGCTGTATGCGACCAAGAACAACGGCTTCGGCGGCACCGACACGCGCCTGGTCTTCAACAGCCCGCTGCACGTCAAGCACATCACCAACCTGCAGGACATGGTGAAGAAGGGCTATTTCAGCTACGGCGGGCGCAAGGCCGAGTCGCAGGCCAAGTTCTACAACGGCGAGTGCGCGATGTTCACCGGCTCGTCGGCATCGCTGGCCAATATCCGCAAGAACGCCAAGTTCGCGTTCGCGGTGGCACAGCTGCCGCACTACCCGGAGGTGCAGGGCGCCCCGCAGAACACCATCATCGGCGGCGCTTCGCTGTGGGTGATGGGCGGCAAGAAGCCCGACGAGTACAAGGGCGTGGCCAAGTTCTTCAATTTCCTGTCGCGCCCCGAGATCCAGTCTGACTGGCACCAGGCCACCGGCTACCTGCCGGTGACGATGGCCGCCTACGAGATGACGAAGAAATCGGGCTACTACGACAAGAACCCGGGTGCCGATGTGTCGGTGCAGCAGATGGTGGTCAAGACCACCGACAAGTCGCGCGGCGTGCGCCTGGGCAACATGGTGCAGATCCGCACCGTGGTGGACGAGGAACTGGAAGCCGTCTGGGCCGGCAAGAAGGAGCCCAAGGCGGCGCTGGACTCGGCCGTGGCCCGCGGCAATGATCTGCTGGAGCGCTTCCAGAAGACTGCCCGCGAGTAAGCCGGCATAGCCAGCAAGCTGATGTGACAAGCGGGCGGTGGCGAAACCTCCGCCCGCTTGCATTGTGGACGGCCCCTTCGGACCGATCGGGACTGTCCGCATCCGTACCTAGTCCGATGCCGCGACCCGCGGCATTCGCCGGAATCCGTTCATGGAAAAACGCGTCGTTTTCCGTTCGCCGTGGCTGCCGTATCTGCTGGTCTTGCCGCAGATCGCGATCACGCTGATCTTCTTTTTCCTGCCCGCCGGGCAGGCGCTGTACCAGTCGATGCTGCAGCAGGATGCCTTCGGCATCAACCTGGAGTTTGTCGGCCTGGACAACTTCCGCATGCTGTGGAACGACCCGCTGTACGTGGAGTCGTTCCAGACCACCGCCATCTTTGCGGTGGGCGTGACCGTGGTGGGCCTGACTACCGCGCTGCTGCTGGCCTATTTTGCCGACCGCATCATCCGCGGCGCCGTCGGCTACAAGACGCTGCTGATCTGGCCGTATGCGGTGGCGCCGGCCGTGGCCGGCGTGCTGTGGATGTTCATGTTCAACCCGACGCTGGGCGTGGTGTCCTATGCGCTGCGCAAGCTCGGCGTGGAATGGAACTTCCTGCTCAATGGCGACCAGGCATTGCTGCTGGTGGTGCTGGCCGCCGCCTGGAAGCAGATCAGCTACAACTTCCTGTTCTTCCTGGCGGGTCTGCAGAGCATCCCGCGCTCGCTGATCGAGGCCGCCGCGATCGACGGCGCCGGCCCATGGCGCCGCTTCTGGTCGATCATGTTCCCGCTACTGTCGCCGACCACCTTCTTCCTGATGGTGATCAACGTGGTCTACGCGTTCTTCGATACCTTCGCGATCATCGACGCGGTCACCCACGGCGGCCCGTTCAATTCGACCAACACGCTGGTCTACAAGGTCTTCCATGATGGCTTCCGCGGCATGGACATCGGGGGCTCGGCCGCGCAGTCGGTGGTGCTGATGGTGATCGTGATCGCGCTGACCGTGGTGCAGTTCCGCTATGTTGAACGCAAGGTCCAGTACTGACGGAGACAGCACATGGTAGAACGTCGCCCCTTCCTTGATTTCCTGAGCCACGCGGTGCTGATCCTGGGCATCGTGATCGTGGTGTTCCCGGTGTACCTGACCTTCGTCGCGTCCACGCTGACCGCCGAAGAGGTGCTGGACGCGCCGATGACGCTGATCCCAGGCAGCCACCTGATCGAGAACTATCGCACCGTGCTGTTCCAGGGCGTGGGCGAGGCCGCATCGCCGGTCTCGACCATGATGAAGAACAGCCTGATCATGGCGCTGGGCATTGCGCTGGGCAAGATCGCGATCTCGATCATCTCGGCCTTTGCCATCGTCTATTTCAAGTTCCCGCTGCGCAAGACCTTCTTCTGGCTGATCTTCATCACGCTGATGCTGCCGGTCGAAGTGCGCATTCTGCCGACCTACAAGGTGGTGTCGGACCTCGGCATGCTCGACAGCTACTTTGGCCTGACGGTCCCGATCATCGCGTCGGCCACCGCCACCTTCCTGTTCCGCCAGTTCTTCCTGACCATTCCGGACGAACTGGCCGAGGCCGCGCGCATCGACGGCGCCGGGCCGCTGCGATTCTTCTGGGACGTGGTGCTGCCGCTGTCGCGCACCAGCATCGCCGCGCTTTTCGTGATCCAGTTCATCTACGGCTGGAACCAGTACCTGTGGCCGCTGCTGATCACCACGCAGAAGTCGATGACGCCGGTGGTGGTGGGCGTGACGCAGATGATCTCGCGCTCGGGTGACGCGGCCACCGACTGGAACCTGGTGATGGCCACCGTGATGCTGGCGATGATCCCGCCGGCGGTGGTGGTGGTGCTGATGCAGAAGTGGTTCGTCAAGGGCCTGGTCGAAACGGAAAAATAAGGCGCGGTGGCCACGAGCCACGCGCAGGACAACAGCAATGGCAAAACTGTCGCTACGCAACGTTCAGAAAACCTACGCCGGCAGCGTCCAGGTGGTGCACGGCATCGACATGGAGATCGCCGACGGCGAATTCATCGTCATCGTCGGCCCCTCGGGCTGCGGCAAGTCCACGCTGCTGCGCATGGTGGCGGGGCTGGAAACCATTACCGGCGGAGAAATCCATATCGGCGACAAAGTCGTCAATAACCTGGAGCCGGCCGAGCGGGACATCGCCATGGTGTTCCAGAACTACGCGCTCTATCCGCATATGAGCGTGTACGACAACATGGCCTACGGCCTGAAGATCCGCGGCATGGCCAAGGCCGAGATCGCGCAGCGGGTGAACCATGCCGCCGGCATCCTGGAGCTGGCGCCGCTGCTGGACCGCAAGCCGCGCCAGTTGTCGGGCGGGCAGCGCCAGCGCGTGGCCATGGGCCGCGCCATCGTGCGCGAGCCGGCGGTGTTCCTGTTCGACGAGCCGCTGTCCAACCTGGACGCCAAGCTGCGCGTGCAGATGCGGCTGGAACTGAAGGAGCTGCACCGGCGCCTGGGCACCACCAGCCTGTACGTCACGCACGACCAGGTCGAGGCGATGACGCTGGCCGACCGCATGATGGTGCTCAACGCCGGACGCGTCGAGCAGATCGGCACGCCGCTGGAAGTCTATTCGCGTCCGGCCAGCACCTTCGTGGCCGGCTTTATCGGCTCGCCGCCGATGAACCTGATCCCGGTGGCGCGCAACGCCGGCGGCGACACGGGCGCGCAGATGCGCGTGGTGGCGAAGGAGGGCGAGGCTGCCAACGCCACGCTGGGGCACCTGCCGATGGGGCTGCACCTGCCGGAGCAGGCACTGCTGGGGCTGCGCCCGGAGCATATCGAGCCGTGCGCCGCGCATGAGGCCATCGCCGAAGTCGATGTGCGCGTGGTCGAGGCCCTCGGCGCGGATTCCTTCGCCTATGGGTCGCTCGGCGGACAGGCGGTGGTGGTGCGGCTGGACAGCCATGCGCACGTGCGCGCCGGCGACCGCCTGCCGGTGACGTCGTCGGCGGAGCACCTGCATTTCTTTGCGCCCGATACGGGCAAGCGCATCGAGGCCTGACATGACCAGCGTAACCGACACTGCCTGGCGGTACCCGAGCCATATCGCGCACCGCGGCGCCGGCAAGCTGGCGCCGGAGAATACGCTGGCAGCGCTTCGCCACGGCGCCGGCTTTGGCTACCGGATGTTCGAGTTCGACGTAAAGCTGTCGGCCGACGGCAAGCCGGTGCTGATGCACGACGCCACGCTGGACCGCACCACCAGCGGCCAGGGCAGGGTGGATGCGCTGACACTGGGCGAACTCGCGCAGCTGGACGCCGGCACGTGGCACAGCCCCGCCTTCGCCGGCGAGCCCGTGCCGACGCTGGCGGCCATCGCACGCTATACCCGGGCCAACAGCTTGATGGTCAATATCGAGATCAAGCCAGTGCCCGGCACCGAGGCGCGCACCGGTGCGGCGGTGGCGCTGGACGCGCAGTCGCTGTGGGCGGGTGCCGCGGTGCCGCCGCTGCTGTCATCGTTTTCTGAGGAGGCGCTGGCCGCCGCGGCGCGCGTCGCGCCAGACCTGCCGCGCGCGCTGCTGCTCGACCAGCTGCCCGCGGACTGGCTGGAGCGGCTGCGCCGGCTGGGCTGCGTGGCGCTGGATGCCAACCACCGCGAACTGGATGCCGGCGTGATCGCCGCCGCGCACGCGGCCGGTTTCCGGGTCCTCTGCTATACCGTGAACGATCCGGCGCGGGCGGCGCAGTTGCTGGCCTGGGGCCTGGACGGGCTGATCACAGACGCCGTCGACCAGATCGCGCCTTGATTCAAATTGTTGTGCGGGTGTTGCTAGTTCGCTGATTGCGAACCGAATTGTCGTGGGTAGGTGTTTCGTATCGCGAAAAGTCCACATTGATCAAAGGCAATTCATGCTATTCTTACCGCCGTGAAGACTTTAGGTCCTTCCCCGCACAACTTGCCCTTTCGGGCCTTGTGAGGAAGCCATCACACGCGGCACCCAAGCGGTGCCGTTTGTGTAGGCGCCTCAGTTGGGCTCCCAAGAGTTGTTTGCGATCCGCTAACCGGTCAAGCCGTGTCGCGGAAGGTTGAATAACCCGCTGAACTCCGGCATTCCCGGAGAATAGTGAGCGTCCCATGATGCAGCAGTATCAGAGCAACTCGTACCTCTTCGGCGGTAACGCCCCGTATGTCGAAGAACTGTACGAGGCCTACCTCCAGAACCCCGCCTCGGTTCCCGACAATTGGCGCGCGTATTTCGACGCCATGCAGAACGTTCCTGCGGTCGACGGCTCGAACGGCCGGGATATCCCCCACGCCCCCATCGTTGCCTCGTTCGCCGAGCGCGCCAAGCAAGGCCCCATCAAGACCATCGTTGCCTCGGCCGATTCCGACATGGGCCGCAAGCGCGTCGCTGCCACCCAGCTGATCGCCGCCTACCGCAACATCGGTTCGCACTGGGCCGACCTGGACCCGCTCAAGCGCCAGGAGCGTCCGCCCCTGCCGGACCTGGACCCGGCGTTCTACGGCTTCTCCGAAGCAGACCTCGACATCGTCTTCAATGCCAGCAATACCTACTTTGGCAAGGAGTCGATGAGCCTGCGCGAGCTGCTCAACAACCTGCGCGAAACCTACTGCGGCACCATCGGTTTCGAATTCATGTACGTGAGCGATCAGGCGCAGAAGCGCTGGTGGCAGGAGCGCCTGGAAACCACGCGTTCCAAGCCCGTGTTCACGCTGGAAAAGAAGAAGCACATCCTGGACCGCCTGACCGCGGCTGAAGGCCTGGAGCGCTTCCTCCACACCAAGTACGTCGGCCAGAAGCGCTTCTCGCTGGAAGGCGGCGAAAGCTTCATCGCCGCCATGGACGAGCTGATCCAGCACGCCGGCAGCAAGGGCGTGCAGGAAATCGTGATCGGCATGGCCCACCGCGGCCGTCTGAACGTGCTGGTCAACACGCTGGGCAAGATGCCGGCCGACCTGTTCGCCGAATTCGAAGGCAAGCACGTCGACGACCTGCCGGCCGGTGACGTCAAGTACCACAAGGGCTTCTCGAGCGATGTCTCGACCGAAGGCGGCCCGGTCCACCTGTCGCTGGCGTTCAACCCGTCGCACCTGGAAATCGTCAACCCGGTGGTCGAAGGCTCGGCCAAGGCCCGCCAGGAACGCCGCGGCGAAGTCGGCCACAAGGAAGTGCTGCCGGTGCAGGTGCACGGCGACGCGGCCTTTGCCGGCCAGGGCGTGGTGATGGAGACGCTGAACCTCGCGCAGACCCGCGGCTACGGCACGGGCGGCTCGATGCACATCGTCATCAACAACCAGATCGGCTTCACCACCTCCGACCCGCGCGACGCGCGTTCGACGCTGTACTGCACGGACGTGGTCAAGATGATCGAGGCCCCGGTGCTGCACGTGAACGGCGACGATCCCGAAGCGGTGGTGTACGCCATGCAGCTGGCCGTGGACTTCCGCATGGAGTTCAAGAAGGATGTCGTGGTCGACATCATCTGCTTCCGCAAGCTGGGCCACAACGAGCAGGACACCCCGGCGGTCACGCAGCCGCTGATGTACAAGAAGATCGCCCAGCACCCCGGCACGCGCAAGCTGTACGCCGACAAGCTGGCCGCGCAGAACCTGGTCCCGGCCGAGTTCGGCGACGAGAAGGTCAAGGAATACCGCGCCGCGATGGACGCCGGCAAGCACACCGCCGACCCCGTCCTGTCGAACTTCAAGAACAAGTTCGCCGTGGACTGGATGCCGTTCCTGAACCGCAAGTGGACCGACGCCGCCGACACCGCCGTGCCGGTGACCGAGCTCAAGCGCCTGGCCGAACGCATCACCACCACGCCTGAGACCCTGAAGCTGCACCCGCTGGTGGAGAAGGTGGTCAAGGACCGCGCCAACATGGGCCGCGGCGACCAGCCGCTGGACTGGGGCATGGGTGAGCACCTGGCCTTCGCCTCGCTGGTGTCGTCGGGCTACCCGGTGCGTATCACCGGCCAGGACGCCGGCCGCGGCACCTTCACCCACCGCCACGCCGTGCTGCACGACCAGGCCCGCGAGCGCTGGGATGCCGGCAGCTACGTGCCGCTGCAGAACGTGTCGGAAAACCAGGCACCGTTCACGGTGATCGACTCGGTGCTGTCCGAAGAAGCCGTGCTCGGCTTCGAATACGGCTACTCGGCCGCCGAACCGAATGCGCTGGTGATCTGGGAAGCCCAGTTCGGCGACTTCGTCAACGGCGCCCAGGTGGTGATCGACCAGTTCATCTCGTCGGGTGAAGTGAAGTGGGGCCGTGCCTCCGGCCTGACGCTGATGCTGCCGCACGGCTACGAAGGCCAGGGCCCGGAACACAGCTCGGCCCGTATCGAGCGCTTCCTGCAGCTTTGCGCGGACCACAACATGCAGGTCTGCCAGCCGACCACGCCGGCCCAGATCTTCCACCTGCTGCGCCGTCAGATGATCCGTCTGTTCCGCAAGCCGCTGGTGATCATGACGCCGAAGTCGCTGCTGCGTAACAAGGACGCCGTGTCGCCGCTGTCGGACCTGGCCAAGGGCCACTTCGAGACGGTCATCCCTGACCACGAAGAACTCAACGCCAGCAAGGTCAAGCGCGTCATCATGTGCTCGGGCAAGGTCTATTACGACCTGGTCAACACGCGCAAGGAGCGCGAGGCCAACGATACGGCGGTGATCCGCCTGGAACAGCTGTATCCGTTCCCGCACAAGGCCGTGGCAGCAGAACTCAAGAAGTATCCGAACGCCACCGAAATCGTGTGGTGCCAGGACGAGCCGCAGAACCAGGGTGCCTGGTTCTTCGTGCAGCACTACATCATGGAAAACATGACGGATGGCCAGAAGCTCGGTTATGCCGGTCGTCCCGCTTCGGCTTCGCCGGCAGTGGGCTACTACGCAAAGCACAACGAGCAACAGAAGGCGCTGCTGGATGCTGCCTTCGCCAAGCTCAAGGGCTTTGTTCTGACCAAGTAATCAAGCGGCAGCCACGGCGGCGCGCGCAGACGGCCGCCGTGGCATAGCCAGCATAAAGACAACACGCATAACACGAGGAATTCACAACCATGGCTATCGTTGACGTCAAGGTTCCGCAGCTCTCCGAATCGGTCGCCGAAGCGACCATGCTCAACTGGAAGAAGAAGCCGGGCGAGGCTGTTGCACAGGACGAAATCCTGATCGAGATCGAAACCGACAAGGTCGTGCTGGAAGTGCCGGCCCCGTCGGCTGGTGTCCTGTCGATTATCGTCAAGAACGACGGCGACACCGTCGTGGCCGATGAGATCATCGCCAAGATCGACACCGAAGCCACCGCTGGCGCCGCCGCACCGGCTGCTGCCGCTCCGGCAGCAGCCGCCGCTGCCCCGGCACCGGCCGCTGCTGCCGCCGCAGGTGGTGTGGCGATGCCGTCGGCTGCCAAGCTGATGGCAGAAGCCGGCCTGTCGGCTGGCCAGGTTGCAGGCACCGGCAAGGACGGCCGCATCACCAAGGGTGACGCGCTGGCCGCTGCTGCTGCTCCGGCCGCCCCGGCCGCCAAGGCTGCTCCGGCTCCGGCTGCCGCCAAGCCGGCGCTGCAGCAGGTTTCGGCCCCGGTCGACTTCGCCGCGCTGGGCGACCGCCCGGAAGAGCGCGTGCCGATGAGCCGCCTGCGCGCCCGTATCGCCGAGCGCCTGCTGCAATCGCAATCGACCAACGCCATCCTCACCACCTTCAATGAAGTGAACATGAAGCCGGTGATGGACCTGCGCAACAAGTACAAGGACCGCTTCGAGAAGGAACACGGCGTCAAGCTGGGATTCATGTCCTTCTTCGTCAAGGCCGCGGTGCACGCGCTGAAGAAGTTCCCGCTGATCAATGCCTCGATCGACGGCAACGACATCGTCTACCACGGCTACTTCGACATCGGCATCGCCGTGGGCTCGCCGCGCGGCCTGGTGGTGCCCATCCTGCGCAATGCCGACCAGATGAGCCTGGCCGACATCGAGAAGAAGATTGCCGAGTTCGGCGTCAAGGCCCGTGACGGCAAGCTGTCGCTGGAAGAACTGACCGGCGGTACCTTCTCGATCTCCAACGGCGGCGTGTTCGGCTCGATGCTGTCGACCCCGATCATCAACCCGCCGCAATCGGCCATCCTGGGCGTGCACGCCACCAAGGACCGCCCGGTGGTGGAAGACGGCCAGATCGTGATCCGCCCGATGAACTACCTGGCGATGTCGTATGACCACCGTATCATCGACGGCCGTGAAGCTGTGCTGGGCCTGGTGGCCATGAAGGACGCGCTGGAAGATCCGGCCCGCCTGCTGCTGGACCTGTAATCAACGGTCCCCCCGCGCACGTCTGCCGTGCGCGGGGCGCGCTTCCCCCGTGATGAAGGCGCGTCGGCACAAGCTGTCGCCGGCGCCCACAAAGGAATTTCCATGAGCAAACAATTCGACGTGCTGGTGATCGGCGCCGGCCCCGGCGGCTACATCGCCGCCATCCGTGCCGGCCAGCTGGGCCTGAACGTGGCCTGCTGCGAAGGCAACCCGTATGACGATCCCAAGGGCGAAGCCCGCCTGGGCGGCACCTGCCTGAACGTGGGCTGCATCCCCTCCAAGGCGCTGCTGGCTTCCTCGGAAGAGTTCGAGAACGTCCAGCACCACCTGGGCGACCACGGCATCACCGTGGGCGACGTCAAGGTCGACGTGGCCAAGATGCTCAAGCGCAAGGACGACATCGTCGGCAAGATGACCAAGGGCATCGAGTTCCTGTTCCGCAAGAACAAGGTGACGCTGCTCAAGGGCTACGGCAAGTTCGTCGGCAAGAGCGCCGAAGGCTTCCAGGTCGACGTTGCCGGTGAAGTCGTGACCGCCAAGCAGGTCATCATCGCCACCGGTTCGAAGGCTCGCCACCTGCCGGGCATCAAGGTCGACAACGACCTGGTCAGCGATAACGAGGGCGCGCTCAAGTTCCCCGCAGTGCCGAAGAAGCTGGGCGTGATCGGCGCCGGCGTGATCGGCCTGGAGCTGGGCTCGGTGTGGCGCCGCCTGGGTTCCGAAGTGACCGTGCTGGAAGCACTGCCCGCGTTCCTGGGCGCCGCCGACGAAGGCGTGGCCAAGGAAGCGCAGAAGCAGCTGACCAAGCAGGGCCTGAAGTTCAGCCTCGGCGTGAACGTCAACGAAGTGACGACCGGCAAGAACGGCGTGACCGTCAAGTACACCGACAAGGACGGCAAGGCGCAGACCCTGGAGGTCGATCGCCTGATCGTGTCGGTGGGCCGCGTGCCCAATACCGACAACCTGGGCCTCGACGCCGTCGGCCTGGCCGCGGACCAGCGCGGCTTCATCGAGGTGGACGACCACTGCGCCACCAAGGTGCCGGGCCTGTGGGCCATCGGCGACGTGGTGCGCGGCCCGATGCTGGCGCACAAGGCCGAGGACGAAGGCGTGGCCGTGGCCGAGCGCATCGCCGGCCAGAAGCCGCACATCGACTACAACTGCGTTCCGTGGGTGATCTACACCTTCCCTGAAATTGCATGGGTAGGCAAGACCGAAGCCCAGCTCAAGGCCGAAGGCCGCGAGTACAAGGCCGGCCAGTTCCCGTTCATGGCCAACGGCCGTGCACTGGGCATGGGCCACGCCGACGGCTTCGTCAAGATGCTGGCCGACGCCAAGACCGATGAAATCCTGGGCGTGCACATCGTTGCCGCCAACGCCTCTGACCTGATCGCCGAAGCCGTGGTGGCGATGGAGTTCAAGGCCGCCAGCGAGGATATCGGCCGCGTCTGCCACCCGCACCCGTCGATGTCGGAAGTCATGCGCGAAGCCGCGCTGGCCGTCGACAAGCGTCAGCTTAATATGTAAGGCGCATGCTTCGCATTGCCTGAGTACCGGCGCGCCGCATCCGCGGCGCGCCGTTTTCACTTGCGGCCCGTGCCGCAGGAACCCGTCAGCATGAACGTCACCGAGTACTACGAGAAGGAACTGAAGGAGCGCGGCTACCAGTCCGACGAAGCGCAATTGCGCGCCGTGGCCCGGCTGCAGCAGTGCTACGACGAATGGGTGGCCTACAAGAGCCGCCGCAATAATGCGCTGAAGAAGCTGCTGGTCCGTCCCGACGTGCCCAAGGGCGTCTACCTGTGGGGTGGGGTGGGGCGCGGCAAGTCCTTCCTGATGGACAGCTTCTATACCTGCGTGCCGGTGGTGCGCAAGACGCGGCTGCATTTCCATGAGTTCATGCGCGAGGTCCATCGCCAGCTCGAAGAGCTGCGCGGGCGTCCCGATCCGCTGGATGAGCTGGCCAAACGCATCGCGCGCCGCTTCCGGCTGATCTGCTTCGATGAATTCCACGTCAGCGACGTCGCCGACGCGATGATCCTGCATCGGCTGCTGCAGCAGATGTTCGAGAACGGCGTGCAGTTCGTTATGACCTCCAACTACCGCCCGGACCTGCTGTATCCGGATGGCCTGCACCGCGACCGCGTGCTGCCGGCCATCGCGCTGCTGCAGCAGAAGCTCGATGTGCTCAACGTCGACGCGGGCATCGACTATCGCAAGCGCGCGCTGGAGCAGGTGCAGGCGTACCACACGCCGCTCGGCGCCAAGGCCAGTTCCGCGCTGCGCGACGCCTTCACCTCGATCGCCGGCGTGGCCGACGAGTCGCCGCTGCTGCATATCGAGCACCGCGAGTTGCGTGCGCTGCGCAAGGCCAACGGCGTGGTGTGGTTCGACTTTGCCACGCTGTGCGGCGGCCCGCGCTCACAGAACGACTACCTGGAGCTGGCGTCCCAGTTCCACACCGTGATCCTGTCCGACGTGCCGCGCATGACGCCACGCATGTCGTCCGAGGCACGCCGCTTCACCTGGCTGATCGATGTCTTCTACGACCACAAGGTCAAGTTGCTGATGTCGGCGGAAGTGCCCGCGGACGAACTCTACACCGAAGGCCAGATGGCCAACGAGTTCCATCGGACCGTATCGCGCATCATCGAGATGCAATCGCGCGAATACCTGGAATCCGAGCGCCGCACCATGGATACCACGCTCACCTGAGCGTTGTTTTCCGGCCCGGCGCGACGATTGCCGGGCCGCATTGACCTATATCAAGGTCGATTCGGGGACCCGCATATACCCTCCATCGGGTAGAAAAAGGTTCCCATGTCGTCGCCCCCAGTCACCAGTCCTTCAACCAGCTTGCTGGCACCGTACCCGCCGTCCGCGCTCCGTGATGCCGTGGGCCCGGCTGCGTCCGGCGCCGGTGCGCGGCTGGCCTGCTTCCATTGCGGCCTGCCCGTCACGGACGCCGAGCCGCTTGCCGCCGAGCTGGACGGCAGCCGCCGGGTGTTCTGCTGCGGCGGTTGCCAGGCATTGGCGCAGACCCTCCATGCGGCCGGCTTCGCCCACCTGTACGGGGATGAAGCCCGCTTCGCCCGTCCCATCGACGACGGCGCCCGGCGCGAGGCCGAACCGATCTGGGCCGCCTACGACACCCCTGAGCTGCGCGCCCAGTTTGTCCGCCCGCTGGACAGCGGCCGCGCCGAGATCACGCTGGCGCCCGAGAGCATCCGCTGTGCCGCCTGCGCGTGGCTGATCGAACAGCACCTGAGCCGCCAGCCGGGCGTTGAGTCCGCGGTCGCTAATGTCGCCACGCGGCGCGTGGTGGTGCGCTGGCGCGACGGCGCCCAGACGGTGGCGGGGCTGCTGGCCGCGCTGGCCGGCATCGGCTACATGGCCTGGCCGTTCGAAGTCTCGCGCACCGACCAGCAGGACCGCCGCGCGCGCCGCGGGCTGCTGATGCGCATGGCGGTGGCCATGCTCGGCATGATGCAGGTCATGATGTATGCGTGGCCGATCTACACGCACGAGGCCACCATCGACCCTGGCCAGCTCCAGCTGATGCGCTGGGCCAGTTTCGCCCTGACGCTGCCGGTGGTGTTCTATGCCGCCTCGCCGATCTTTGCCGGTGCCTGGCGCAGCCTGCGCCAGCGCCACATGGGCATGGACGTGCCGGTGGCGATCGGCATCGGCGCCGGCTTTGCCGCCAGCGCGCTGGCCACGGTGCGCGGAGTGGGCGAGGTGTATTTCGATTCGGTGACGATGTTCGTCGCCTTCCTGCTGCTGGCCCGCTACCTGGAACTGCGCGTGCGCCAGGCCTCGCGCAGCGGCGCCGAGATGCTGGCGCGCCAGCTGCCGGCCACCTGCGAACGGCTGGTCGCGACGGGTGCGGCCGGCGAGCGTGTGCCGGTCGCGCGCCTGCGTGCGGGCGATCTGATCCGCGTCAAGGCCGGCGAGATCGTTCCCGCCGATGGCGCCGTGGTGGCGGGCGCGAGCGAGCTCGACGAATCCATGCTGACCGGCGAGAGCCGCCCGGTGCGCCGCGCCGCCGGCGAGACCGTGCTGGCCGGCAGCTTCAATACGGCAAGCCCGCTCGAACTGCGGATCACACGCGTCGGCGCCGGCACCCGCCTGGCCGAGATCGTCGCGGTGCTGGACCGCGCGCTGGCTGAAAAGCCGCGCCTGGCCACGCTGGCCGACCGCGTCGCGGGCTGGTTCGTGGCGACGCTGCTGGGGCTGGCGGCGCTGACCGGGCTGGTATGGGGCCTCTGGATCGATCCGTCGCGCGCCTTGCTGGTGACGATTGCGGTGCTGGTGGTCAGTTGCCCGTGCGCCTTGTCACTGGCAACGCCGGCCGCACTGGCCGCGGCCGGTGCGGCGCTGTCGCGCCGCGGCGTGCTGCTGACACGCGGCCACGCGCTGGAGACGCTGGCGCGCGTCACCGACGTGGTCCTCGACAAGACCGGCACGCTGACCGAAGGGCGCTTTGCCGTGGCCGCGGTCGAGCCGCTGGCTGACGCCGATCGGACCCGATGCCTGGCGCTGGCCGCCGCGATGGAGCGCGGTGGCGAACATCCGATCGCGCGTGCGCTGGTGGCCGCGGCGCAGGGTAACGCCGGCATGCCGCTCCAGGTGTCCGACATGCGCAACGTCCCGGGCCAGGGCCTGGAGGCGATCGTCGATGGCCAACGCCTGCGGCTCGGCCGCGCCGACTTTGTCGCGGCGCTGGCGCCCGACAGCGGCCAGGCACCGGACACCTGGCGCAGCGACGCGGACCATCCTGGCGCCACCGTGGTGTGGCTGGGCGCGCCAGCGGGTCCGCTGGCGCGCTTCGTCCTGGCCGATGTGGAGCGGACGCAGACGCCGCAGTTGCTCACGCGGCTGCGCGAACTGGGCGTGCGCTGCCACCTGGTATCGGGCGATCACGCCGAAGCGGTCCACTGGTGGGCATCGCACTTCGGCATAGCCTGCGTGGCCGGCGCGGTCACCCCGGAAGGCAAGCGCAACTACGTCGCGCGGCTCCAGCAGGGTGGGGCGGTGGTGCTGGCCGTGGGCGATGGCATCAACGATGCGCCGGTGCTGGCGCAGGCCCAGGTGTCGATCGCCATCGGCAGCGGCGCGCCGCTGGCCCAGGCCGGTGCGGACGCGGTGCTGACGCACGGCGGCGTGGCCGAGATCGCCACCGCATTGGCGGTGTCGCGCCGGACGCGCCGGGTGGTGCGCCAGAACCTGGGCTGGGCCTTCTTCTACAACGTGGTGGCCATCCCGCTCGCAGCGACGGGGCTGGTCACGGCCTGGATGGCCGGCATCGGCATGTCGCTGTCGTCGTTGCTGGTGGTGGCCAATGCCTGGCGCCTGCTGCGCGCCGGCAAGCCGCGCCACAAGGGAGTCTGACTGATGGAAACGCTTTACCTGCTGGTGCCGATGAGCCTGGTGCTTGTCGTGGTCATCGCGGGCGCGCTGTGGTGGGCCCTCTATGCCGGGCAGTACGACGACCTGGACCGGCCCGCCGAATCGATCCTGCTGGACAACGACAAGCCATGAACCTGCCGCGCGGCGCGCCCTCCGACCGGGGTCCAGCACGCAGGTTCCATGCATGCCCTGAGCGACTTGATAAAGATCAACGCACACGCAGCATGGTTTTTCTAAAGTCACACTGTCAGTAGGTTTTTTCTTTTCTCTAAGCTTTGGGGGTCTGAATGGATGTCACTGCCGCGTCTTCACGCGTCGACACCTTCAATTACGGCGTCGTAAGACAGTTCGCTGTCATGACGGTAGTCTGGGGGATCGTCGGCATGGCCGTCGGCGTGCTGCTGGCAGCACAGCTGATCTGGCCCGAACTCAATTTCAACACACCCTGGCTGTCGTTTGGCCGGCTGCGGCCGCTGCATACCAATGCGGTGATCTTCGCCTTCGGCGGCAGCGCGCTGTTCGCGACCTCGTACTACGTGGTTCAGCGCACCTGCCAGGCCCGCCTGTTTTGCGGCCCGCTGGCCGCGTTCACGTTCTGGGGCTGGCAGCTGGTCATCGTCGCCGCCGCCATCACGCTGCCGCTGGGGATCACCAGCTCCAAGGAATACGCGGAACTGGAATGGCCGATCGACCTGCTGATCACCGCGGTCTGGGTGGCCTACGCGATCGTGTTCTTCGGCACCATCGTCAAGCGCAAGACCCGGCATATCTACGTCGCCAACTGGTTCTTCGGCGCCTACATCCTGACCATCGCGCTGCTGCACATCGTCAACAACATCGAGATACCGGTGTCGCTGTGGAAGTCCTACTCGGCCTATGCCGGCGTGCAGGACGCGATGATCCAATGGTGGTACGGCCATAATGCCGTGGGCTTCTTCCTGACCACCAGCTTCCTGGGGATGATGTACTACTTCATTCCCAAGCAGGCCGAGCGCCCGATCTACTCCTACCGCCTGTCCATCGTCCACTTCTGGGCGCTGAACTTCACCTACATGTGGGCCGGCCCGCACCACCTGCAGTACACCGCGCTGCCGGACTGGGCACAGTCGCTGGGCATGGTGTTCTCGCTGATCCTGCTGGCGCCGTCGTGGGGCGGCATGATCAACGGCATCATGACCTTGTCGGGGGCCTGGCACAAGCTGCGCACCGACCCCATCCTGAAGTTCCTGGTGGTGGCGCTGTCGTTCTACGGCATGGCCACGTTCGAAGGCTCGATGATGTCGATCAAGACCGTCAACGCGCTCTCGCACTACACGGACTGGACCATCGGTCACGTGCACTCGGGCGCGCTGGGCTGGGTCGCGATGATCTCGATCGGCTCGCTCTACTACCTGATCCCGCGTCTGTTCGGCGAGAAGCAGATGTACAGCGTCAGGATGATCGAATGGCACTTCTGGATCGCGACCATCGGCGTGGTGCTGTATATCGCCTCGATGTGGATCGCCGGGGTGATGGAAGGCCTGATGTGGCGCGCCACGCAGCCTGACGGCACGCTGACCTATGCCTTCGTCGAAGCGGTCAAGGCCAAGTACCCGTTCTACCTGATTCGCTTGCTGGGTGGCCTGTGCTTCCTGTCCGGCATGCTGCTGATGGCCTACAACGTGCTCAAGACCATCGTCGGCAAGCCCGCAGTGGATGCGCCGATTCCGGCCAGCATCACTGCCTCTGCCCACTGATCAATCCAGGATAGAAAGATGTCCGACAAACAACGCTTCTTTTCCCACGAAACGCTGGAGAAGAACATCGGCTGGCTGATCATCTGCACGATCCTCGTGGTCAGCATTGCGGGTCTGGTCCAGATCGTGCCGCTGTTCTTCCAGCACTCCACCACCGAGCCGGATCCGGGCATCACCCCGTATTCGCCGCTGCGGCTGATGGGCCGCGATATCTATATCCGTGAAGGCTGCGTCGGCTGCCACTCGCAGCAGGTCCGCACGCTGCAGGCCGAGACCGAGCGCTACGGCCACTTTTCCACGGCGGGCGAGTCGGTCTACGACCACCCGTTCCTGTGGGGCTCCAAGCGCACCGGTCCCGACCTGGCGCGCGTGGGCGGGCGCTACTCGGATGACTGGCAGCGCATCCACCTGCGCAATCCGCGCGACGTGGTGCCGGAATCGGTGATGCCATCGTACCCGTGGCTGGAAAGGGCCGAGCTGCCCACCAACGACATCCAGGCCCGCATGCGCGCGCTGGTGCGCCTGGGCGTGCCGTACACGGATGCCGAGATCGCCAAGGCACCGGACGAGCTCAAGGGCAAGACCGAAGAAGATGCGCTGGTTGCCTACCTGCAAGGCCTGGGCACCAACCGCCGCAACGTCCGCGTGGATTCCGCCGCGGCCGCGGCACCCAAGGAGTAAGCCATGGCCATGATCACTGCCATTGCGACCGTCGTGTCGATGGTCGTCTTCCTGGGGATCTGCTGGTGGGCCTGGTCCGCCGGCCGGCAGGCCGCCAACCGGGAATCCGCCATGCTGCCGTTCGCGCTGCCTGACGAAACCACGACAACATCGAGCCGGAACACCTAGCCATGAGCGATTTCATTTCCGAATTCTGGAGTTATTACATTGCCGCTATCGCGCTCATCGGCATCGTCTGGTGCGTGTGGCTGCTGTTCTCGCAACGCAAGGTCGCCAAGACCGCCGGCGGCACTGAAGACACCGGCCATGTCTGGGACGGTGACCTGCGCGAGCTGAACAACCCGTTGCCGCGCTGGTGGATGTGGATGTTCCTGCTGGCCTGCATCTTCAGCCTGGCCTACCTGGTGCTGTACCCGGGACTGGGTTCGTATGCCGGCGTGCTGAAGTTCTCCACGCAGGGCGAACTTGCCGCGCACCGCGCGGCGCAGGAGAAAATGCAGAACGAGATCTACGCCAAGTACCTGAAGATGGACGTCAAGCAGGTAGCGGCGGATCCGCAGGCGCGCGAGATCGGCCAGCGCCTGTTCCTGAACTACTGCGCACAATGCCACGGCTCGGACGCGCGCGGCAGCCGCGGCTTCCCGAACCTGACGGACAGCGACTGGCTCTATGGTGGCGAACCCGACATCATCCAGCAGACCATCACCAAGGGCCGCAATGGCGTGATGCCGCCGTTTGCCGCGGCCATCGACGCCAAGCAGGCGGGCGACGTGGCGCAATACGTGCGCTCGCTGTCGGGCCTGTCGTCGGACCCGATCCGTGCGTCGCGTGGCGAGGGCGCCTTCAAGACGACCTGCGTGGCATGCCACGGCGCCGGCGGCAAGGGCAACCAGGCGCTCGGCGCGCCCAACCTGGCGGACAACGTCTGGCTGTATGGCAGCTCGGAAGGCAGCATCGTCGACGCCATCCTGAAGGGCCACAACAACCACATGCCCGCGCATGAGGAGATCCTGACGCCTGAACGCATCCGGATGCTGACGGCCTATGTCTGGGGTTTGTCCAACACTGGGGGCGGAGCCGGGCAATGACCGACGACTCATGTGAGCGGGCGCTGGCAGCTCGCGGGAGAGCATGCCCATGAACGCACCCGGGACCGAAGAAATGGCCCGGGCGGCCGACCTGCAACGGTCGGCCGCTGCGCCGGGCGAGACCTCTGACGAAACGCTCTACGAGGTCCGCCGCAAGATCTACCCGCGCTCGGTGACGGGCGCCTTCTCCAGCTGGCGGGTCTGGCTGGTGATCCTGACCCAGCTGATCTACTACGGCACGCCCTGGCTCCAATGGAATGACCGCCAGGCCGTGCTGTTTGACCTTGGCGAGCGCAAGTTCTACATCTTCGGGCTGGTGCTGTGGCCGCAGGACGTCATCTACCTGGCGGTGCTGCTGGTCATCTCGGCGCTGGCGCTGTTCCTGTTCACGGCGATCGCGGGGCGGCTGTTCTGCGGCTATGCCTGTCCGCAGACGGTCTACACCGAGATCTTCATGTGGATCGAGCGGCGGGTCGAAGGCGACCGCATCGCCCGCATCCGGCTCGACGGCGATCCGTGGAGCCTGCGCAAGTTCCGTCTCAAGGCGACCAAGCACTTCCTGTGGGTGCTGATTGCGCTCTGGACCGGCTTTACCTTCATCGGCTATTTCGCACCGATCCGCGAACTGGGCGGCGAGGTGCTCAGCCTGTCGCTGGGGCCGTGGCAGTCGTTCTGGATGCTGTTCTACGCGTTCGCCACCTGGGGCAATGCGGGCTTCATGCGCGAGCAGGTGTGCAAGTACATGTGCCCGTATGCGCGCTTCCAGAGCGTGATGGTGGATCGCGATACCTATGTCGTGACCTACGACGTCGGCCGCGGCGAGCCGCGCGGCAGCCGGTCGCGCAAGACCGACCACCACAAGGCGGGGCTTGGCGACTGCGTCAACTGCAGCATCTGCGTGCAGGTGTGCCCGACGGGCATCGATATCCGCGACGGCCTGCAGTACGAGTGCATCGGCTGCGGCGCCTGCATCGACGCCTGCGACCAGGTCATGGACAAGATGGCATATCCGCGCGGCCTGATCCGGTACACCTCGGAAAACGCGATGCGCAAGGGCTTGTCCGCGGCGGCATCGCGCAAGCGCCTGCTGCGCCCGCGCGTCGTTATCTATTCCGTGATCTGGGTGGCACTGCTGGCCGGGTTCATGGCTTCGATCGCGCTGCGCACGCCGCTGAAGGTCGACATCATCCGCGACCGTGGTGCGCTCGGCCGTGAAGTGGAAGGCCGCTGGATCGAGAATGTCTATCGCCTGCAGCTGATCAACACCACCGAAGCGCCGATGCAGATCAGCGTGCGCGCCGACAGCGACGAATTGAAGAACCTGACGGTGGAATACGACAAGCAGGCCGAATCGCTGGCGCCGACGTCCAACCGGTTGCTGCCGATCCGGATCCGCGTGCCGATCGAGGCCGCGGCGCAGGGCACGCACAAGATCAACGTGACAGTGACGAGCGAAGGCACGGAGCGGGGGCATGCCGAAATCCGGCAATCCACCAGTTTCATCGTGCCGCGCGATTTGTGAAGCTAGTCGTCAAGATGAAGGGGGCAAGATGAGTCAGCAAGGCAATCCGTGGTGGAAGGAGCCGTGGCCGTGGCTGTTGATGAGCGGCCCGCTGGTGGCGATGGTGGCGTGCGGCGTGACAATCTGGCTGGCATCCACGCATCCGGACATGCCGGTGCAGGGTGCAACGCGCCATGGCCTGGTGGTCGAGAAGGTCGACGCCGCGCCGCCCAAGGCTGCCGCTGTGAGGCAGCCATGAGGTTGCGCTGGCTGATGTGGGTACTCTGGCCGGCGTTCCTGATGGCTGGGTTTGCGACCGCGACGGTGTTTTCGGTGGTGGATCCCGGTGACCTGAACTTCTTCGGCCAGCCGATCGAAGCGTCCCGCGAATCGGTCTACACCATCGGCTTCCTGATGGCCTGGGTGTTCTGCGCGTTGTCCAGCGGACTGACGCTCTACACCATGCCGACGCGGCTCAGCGATACCGACGAACTGGAGTAAGCGGGCTGCCGTGAGGCCTGCGCTGTCATGGCCGGATGCGGCCATGACAGCGCCTTGGCCGCTTAGCAGGAGCGGCTGTAGAGTTGCTTGATGCCGTCGATGTCCACGAGCTTGACGTGGCGCTGGCGAATCTGGATCAGGCCGGCTTCGGCAAAGCGAGAGAACAGGCGGCTGACGGTTTCGAGCTTCAGGCCCAGGTAGCTGCCGATCTCTTCGCGGCTCATGCGCATCACGAACTCGGACGCCGAATAGCCGCGCGCCGACAGGCGCTCAGAGAGGTTGATCAGGAAGGCGGCAAGGCGTTCCTCGGCGCGCATCGAGCCCAGCGTGACCAGCATCAGTTGGTCATGCGTGATTTCCTTGCCCATCAGGCGCAGGAACTGCTGCTGCAGCGACGGCAGGTCTGCCGACAGCGATTGCAACTCGCTCATGCGGACCACGCAGACTTCGGTGTCCTCCAGCGCGGCGGCATCGGAGGCATGCTGCATCTCGCCCAGCCCGTCGAGACCGACAATTTCGCCGGGCAGGTGGAAGCCGGTAATCTGCGAGCGGCCGTCTTCAGTGGTGACGTGGGTCTTGAGCGTGCCAAAGCGCACGGCATAGACCGCGGTGAGCGGATCGCCCATGCGATACAGGGTTTCACCCTTGTGCACACGGATGCGTTCCTGAACCAGCGTGTCCATCTTGGCAAGGTCTTGCTGCGACATGCCGACCGGAAGGCACAGCTGCCCCATCGCACAGGTGGAGCAGCGGGGTGACATCTCGGTAATGGGAATGGAGGTGAGCAATTGGAACCTGCTAGAAATGGCAGCGAGGGCGCGATAAGGACATTTTACCGTGCGATGTGATGTGGTAGGGAGTGAGAATTGACATTTGGCGTACTGATCAGCGTTTTTCTGCTGGCTTTGCTGGGCGGGGTCCACTGCGCTGCCATGTGCGGCGGCGTGGCGCTGGCCGTGGAGCAACGCCGCGGGGCGGCGGCCACGATCAGTCTTGTGCCCAGCCGTGCCGCCTGGCTGGGCGAGTTGCTGATAATGCACCTGGGCCGGATCTCGACCTATATGCTGCTTGGGGCCGCGCTGGGCGCGGTCGGTGCTTCGGCGTGGAAGCAGGACTATCTGCCGGTGCAGCGCTGGCTGTTCGGCGCAGGCAGCGTCATGCTGCTATGGTCGGGCTGGCGGTTGCTGCGCGGCAACACTTTTACCGTCGACTGGCTGGAGCGGCTGGCGGCGCGTGCCGGCGCAACGGTGGCGCGCCGGCTGGCTGGCGTGGCACGCGGCATGCCGTCGTTTGTGCGCGCACGCGGCGGCCTGGCGCGGCGATATGGCGTGGGCCTGGCGTGGGGACTGGTGCCGTGCGGCATGGTCTATGGGGCGCTCACGCTGGCGCTGCTGGCGGGAAATGCGGCGTCCGGCGCACTCGTGATGGGCGTGTTCGGGCTCGGCACACTGCCTAACCTGCTGGTGCTCTCCGGCCTGTCGGGCTATTTGCGTACGCTGTCGCGCCGTCCCGGCGTGCGCCTGGGTGCCGGCCTGGCGGTGATGGCGTTCGGCGGTCTTGGCATTGCGCGAGCGGTGCTGTTGCCACATTCGCTGGCCGAGCATGGATTCTGCCTGGTGTTCTGAGGCGCCGGCGCCGCGCGGGCAACGGATGATGGTTGCAGGCGGGGGCGGGAATGCCATACAATCGCCAACATTGCGGTATCGCGCGGCGTCTTGTGAGCCGCGGTAAGCAGCGGACGAGCAGCGCCAGGCGGCCTTCATACCAGAAGGCGAGTTCAGGGCAGGGGAAGCGGAAGGTTTTCGATGCCCGTCCCGTCCCCACAGTCCATCCGGTTCAAAAGATCTGGTTCAAAAGTCCGGCTGGCACTGCGGTGTTGGCGATGCCGGCCTTGCTCCCGATACCCGTTTTTCTTGCGTCCGAGGCCTTCAGTTCGCTGACAGCGACGTCCGATATGTGCGGACGCGCTACGCAAGAGGTTCGCTGGCTGGCCCATAACGGCATGCGAACGATCTCCTGCCGGAACGCCCGGCAACTCGATGCAAAGATAGGGAAGTGCACGGCTTGGATGCAGCAGGTATCCGGCTAGCTGCGCAATGAGATGGCGGTGGCTTTCGCACCGCTGTATCCAAAATCTCCGGTGCCCCGGATCCGTCCGGGAGCAGGTGCAAAGACAGGCTGCACACCATCAACATGAATACCCAAGAGGCGAAGATCGTCCTCGAGACGGCGCTGATCTGCGCGCAGGAACCGTTGCGCGTCAATGATCTGCGGCGGCTGTTTGACGACGACGTCGGCGCAGACACCATCCGCGTGCTGCTTGATGAACTGCGCCAGGACTGGCGGCCGCGCGGCGTGGAACTGGTGGCGCTGGCCAGCGGCTGGCGCTTCCAGAGCCGGCCGGAAATGCGTGAATACCTGGATCGGCTGAATCCTGAAAAGCCGCCAAAATATTCGCGCGCGGTGATGGAAACACTGGCGATCATTGCCTACCGGCAGCCGGTGACCCGCGGCGATATCGAGGAAATCCGCGGCGTGACGGTCAGCACGGAAGTCATCAAGAAGCTTGAGGACCGCAGCTGGATCGAGGTGATCGGACACCGCGACGTGCCGGGCAGGCCGGCGCTGTATGCGACCACCAAGGCGTTCCTGGACGATCTTGGTCTGCGTACGCTGGATGAGCTGCCGCCGCTGGAAGATGCCCAGGCGCAGGCGCAGGCAACCCTGCTGGAACAGCAGGCCATCAATTTTGAAGACCTGGCTGCAAACAAGGCGGCCAGCGCCGACGAAGAGGCTTTTGCCGACCCCGCCGCGCACGCAGCGGATGTGGCTGAAGCATCCGTCGCAAACGAAGCCGAGACGACCGGCCCGGTCGACCAAGGCGCCAATGGCTTTGACGCGCAACCGCTGCAAGCTGCAGCCGACGATGCCGCCGAGGCCGCTTCCACCGAACCAGCCGCACCCAATCCGGACGGGGCGCGGGGCGATTTGCCGGACAACGGCACCCCGCCGCACCCGAGCGAGCACGACGAGCGCGTGCCGAACTGAACAACATGCAACATCCGATAGTGAATATCTTGTCTGATTCCGTTGAGCAAGACACCCGCAATGCGGGCGCACCCGCCGACACCGGCGCCGCA
Organism: Cupriavidus sp. CPT47-8839-RL05A; assembly: GCF_058792255.1. NCBI lineage: Bacteria > Pseudomonadati > Pseudomonadota > Betaproteobacteria > Burkholderiales > Burkholderiaceae > Cupriavidus > Cupriavidus sp. CPT47-8839-RL05A. The sequence continues at coordinate 79,760 of NZ_JBYTEG010000015.1, forward strand.
GAACCCGGATCGGGCAGCGAAGCCGCGCCCCGCCGCAAGGGGCTGCGCCGCGGGCTGAGGAACCTGGTCGCATCGCGCCGCCAGGCACAGGACCGCGGCGAGGGCGCCGAAGGCGCCGGCGGCCAGGCCGATGCCGGTGAAGCGGGCGCCGCACAGGCGGCGGGCGGTGCGCGCGCTGGCCAGCGTGGCCGCGGCAAGCGCAAGACGGGGCAGGGCGAGGGCGGCCAGGGTAGCCAGGGCGGCCAGGGCACCAGCAAGGCAGACAAGGTGGACCGCGCGGCCAGGGCCGAAGGCACCGACAAGCCCGAGCAGCCCGGCCGCAAGCGCAAGCCGGTCCAGCGCTCGGGCAAGGCGGCAGCGCCGGGCGAGGCGCAGGGCACCGGCGCGCGGCAGCAGGGCCGCCGCAAGGATGGCGGCAAGCCGCAGGCGCCCCGCAAGGGCCAGGGCGGCGGGGACAAGACCGCGGCGAGCAGCGAAGACCTGTTCCGCTTCGTGATCTCCGAGCAGTACGACAACGAAGACACCGTCATTCCGCGCACCAAGGCCAAGCCGGTGCGCGAGCTGTCGGCCGACGACGACGCGCCCAAGCTGCACAAGGTGCTGGCCGAGGGCGGGCTGGGCTCGCGCCGCGAGATGGAAGAACTGATCCTGCAGGGCCGCGTTTCGGTCAACGGCCTGCCGGCCCATATCGGCCAGCGCATCCTGCCGGCGGACCAGGTCCGCGTGAACGGCAAGCTGATCCACCGCAAGGTGTCGACCAAGCCGCCGCGCGTGCTGCTGTACCACAAGCCCGCCGGCGAGATCGTCAGCCAGTCCGATCCGGAAGGCCGTCCGACCGTGTTCGACAGCCTGCCGCGCATCAAGGCCGGCAAGTGGGTCGCAGTGGGCCGCCTGGACTTCAATACCGAAGGCCTGCTGATCTTCACCACCTCGGGTGACATTGCCAACCGTTTCATGCATCCGCGCTATGGCGTGGAGCGCGAGTACGCGGTGCGCACGCTGGGCGAGCTGGCCGAGGCCGACCGCCAGCGCCTGCTGCATGGCATCAAGCTCGATGACGGCGAGGCCAACTTCCTGCGTATTGCCGACGGCGGCGGCGAAGGCGTCAACCAGTGGTATCACGTGGCCCTGACCGAAGGCCGCAACCGTGAAGTGCGCCGCATGTTCGAGGCGGTCGGGCTGACCGTGTCGCGCCTGATCCGCACCCGCTACGGCCAGTTCCTGCTGCCGCGTGGCCTCAAGCGCGGCCGCTGGCAGGAAGTCGAGCCGAATGACGTCAAGGCGCTGATGGCCGGTGTCGGCCTGAAGGTGCCCGGCAAGGGCGAGCAGGCTCCCAAGGGCGCCACCAAGGTAGGCGGGCGCAAGCAGCGCACCGAAGCCGCGATTGCCGGCATGCCGATGCCCACGGGCATGGACGGCCTGCCGCGCTTCGACCAGGGCGGCGCCCGGGGCGGTAGCGGCGGCCGCAGCAGCCAGCCGGACCCGATGAAGACCTCGATGGGCTATATCACCCACGGGCCCACCTTGCTGACCTCGCACGCGGCCAACCTGGGCGGCGGGCGCGGCACTGGCGCACGCCAGGGGCGTGGTGGCGCCGGCATGGGCGGCATGGGTGGCATGCGCGGTCAGGGTGGCCTGGGCGGCCAGGGTCAGGGCAAGCCGCGTCGCGGCGGCGGCGAAGCCAACGGCAATGTGATGCCGAAGGCGTCGAAACCGGGCGGCAACCGTTCCCCGCGCGGCGGTAGTGGCAGTGGCGGCGGCAACCGTGGTGGCAACCGCGGCGGCAACCGATAAGCGCTGATTGCGGCGCATGGCGGGCTGAACGCCTGCCGGCGCCGGATTCGGTGCGCGGAAATGTCTGGCTTTTGCCTTTTCGACATAATCCGCGTATAATTCAAGTCTATTCAAAAAGCCATCCTCGTCGAGGATGGGCGAATGATGGGCATTGCGCCCATTTTTTTTTGGTTCGCCCGTTTTTCGGTTCTCTCCGCTGGAGCGGGGGATGGCGGACAGGCAGGGCTGCAGCAGGGTCGTCCCGGACGGCACCGGCGGGTTTGCCTGCCACGGTGTTGATGGCCATTACTCGGGATAACAGTGCATCTGGCAGATTTGATCGAAACCACCCTAAGCGGCATGGGATATGAGCTGGTCGAGCTCGAGCGTGCCCCGGCCGGATTGCTGCGTGTCTATATCGATCAGCCTGAAACCGGCATTGCCATCGAGGATTGTGAAAAGGTGAGCCGCCAGCTCACCCACGTGTTCACGGTCGAGAACGTCGACTATGAACGCCTCGAGGTCTCGTCGCCCGGACTGGACCGGCCGCTGAAGAAGCTGGCGGACTATGTCCGCTTTGCCGGCGAGGAGGTGCGCGTGACGCTGCGCCTGCCCGTCAACGGACAGAAGAACTTCACAGGCATCCTGCGCGAGCCCACCGGCGCGGCGGGCGAGGAGATGATTGGCCTGGAGTTCGAAGGCAAAGATGGCCCGGCGCTGCTGGAATTTGCCGTATCCGATGTCGACAAGGCACGCCTGGTGCCGGTGATCGACTTCAAAGGAAATCAAAGAAAAGGGAACAAGCAATGAGCCGCGAAGTTCTGTTGCTCGTCGATGCGCTTGCGCGTGAGAAGAACGTCGACAAGGATGTGGTATTCGGTGCCCTGGAGGCGGCGCTCGCCTCGGCCACCAAGAAGCGTTTCGAGGAAGACGTGGATATCCGTGTCGCGATCGATCGCGAGTCGGGCGAGCATGAAACCTTCCGCCGCTGGCTGGTCGTTCCCGACGAGCTGGGCCTGCAAGAGCCGGACAAGCAGATCCTGCTGTTCGAAGCCCGCGATGAAAACCCCAGCATCGAGCTGGGTGACTTTATCGAGCAGCAGATCGAGTCGGTCGAGTTCGGCCGCATCGGTGCGCAGGCTGCCAAGCAGGTGATCCTGCAGCGCATCCGCGACGCCGAGCGCGAGCAGATCCTGAACGACTACCTGGATCGCGGCGAGAAGATCATGACCGGCACGGTCAAGCGCGCCGACAAGAAGGGCCTGATCGTCGAATCCGGCCGCGTGGAAGCGCTGCTGGCCCGCGACCAGATCATCCCCAAGGAAAACCTGCGCACCGGTGACCGCGTGCGTGCGTATATCCTGAATGTGGACCGCGCCGCGCGCGGCCCGCAGATTGAACTGTCGCGTACCGCGCCCGAGTTCCTGATCAAGCTCTTCGAGAACGAAGTGCCGGAAATGGAACAAGGCCTGCTGGAGATCAAGGCGGCTGCCCGTGATCCGGGCGTGCGCGCCAAGATCGCCGTGGTCGCGCATGACAAGCGCATCGACCCGATCGGCACCTGCGTCGGCGTGCGCGGTACCCGCGTCACCGCGGTGCGCAACGAGATCGGCGGCGAGGCCGTGGACATCGTGCTGTGGTCGGAAGACCCGGCGCAGTTCGTGATCGGCGCGCTGGCACCGGCACAGGTGCAGTCGATCGTGGTGGATGAAGAAAAGCACAGCATGGACGTGGTGGTCGACGAGGAAAACCTCGCCGTCTCGATCGGCCGCAGTGGTCAGAACGTGCGCCTGGCGACCGAGCTGACCGGCTGGCAGATCAACATCATGACGCAGGAAGAGTCGGCGCAGAAGCAGGCCGAAGAGAGCGATGTCGTGCGCAAGCTGTTCATGTCCAAGCTGGACGTGGATGAGGAAGTTGCCGACATCCTGATCGAGGAAGGCTTCTCCACGCTGGAAGAAGTGGCTTATGTCCCCATCAGTGAAATGATGGAGATCGAGGCCTTTGACGAAGACACCGTCAACGAGCTGCGCAATCGCGCGCGTGATGCGCTCCTGACGATGGAACTGGCCCGGGAAGAAAAGGTGGAAGAGGTGTCGCAGGACCTGCGCTCGCTCGACGGCCTCAACCCGGAACTGATCGGCAAGCTGGCCGAAGGCGATATCCATACGCGTGACGACCTGGCCGAACTGGCCGTGGACGAGCTGGTCGAGATGACCGGTGTCAGCGAGGAAGAAGCCAAGTCGCTGATCATGAAAGCACGGGAACATTGGTTCAACTGAGGGACACGGCCGGGCCAGCCTACACCTGGCCCGGGCGCGCTTTCCGCAACGATTTGTCCCGACGTAGAAACCAAGCATTGAAAGGGTTTGAATGGCAAGCACAACAGTTGCCCAACTGGCCGCAGAACTGAGTCGCAGCGCAGCTGCCCTGCTGGAACAATTGCAGGCGGCTGGGGTGGGCAAAGCGACGCCAGAAGACATCATCACGGAATCGGATAAGACCAGGCTGCTGGACTATCTGAAGCGTTCGCACGGCCAGGCCGACGACAGCTCCCGCAAGAAGATCACACTGACCAAGCGCGAAACCTCCGAGATCCGCCAGTCGGATGGCACTGGCAAGACCCGCACGGTCCAGGTGGAAGTGCGCAAGAAGCGCGTGCTGATCAAGCGCGACGAAGCTGCGCCCGATGCCCAGGCCGACGCGGTCGAAGCCCAGGCGCCTGTCGTCGATGCTGTCGAGGAAGCTCGCCGCGACGAGGAAGAACGCCAGCAGGCCGAACTGCTGGCGCGCCAGGAAGCTGAAGCCAAGGCCGCCCGCGAGGCAGCCGAGCGCGAGGAAGCCGAGCGCCGCGCCCGCCAGGAAGCGCTGGAGGCTGAACAGCGCCGCCAGGCCGAACTCGCCGCCCGCAAGGCGGAGGAAGAGGCTGCCGCGTCGCGCGCCGTGACCGAGGCCAACGAGGATTCCTCGCGCAAGAAGGCAGAGGACGAGAAGGCACGCGTCACCGCCGAACGCGCCGAGGCGCAGAAGGCTGCCGACGAGGCCAAGGCTGCCGCCGACAAGGCCCGCGCCGAGCAGGAAGTCGCTGCGCGCAAGCGCCGCGAGGCTGCCGAAGCCGAGGCCCGTGCGATCCAGCAGATGCTGAACGCGCCGCCCCGCGTGCTGAAGGCGCCGTCCGAGCGCAAGGCCGAAGAGAAGAAGGCCGAGCAGACCGGTACGCTGCACAAGCCGGTGAAGCCGGCCGGTGCGACCACGGAAGCGAAGAAGGACGACAAGAAGCCGGCCACCACGACCACGACCACGGCAACTGCCGACAAGAAGGGCAAGGTCGTGAAGGCGGGCTGGCAGGACGACAGCAGCCGCAAGAAGGGCAGCGGCCTGAAGACCCGCGGCGATACCTCGGGTGGCGTGGGCGGCTGGCGCGGTGGCCCGCGTGGCCGCGGCGGCAGGCAGCAACAGCATGACGACAGCCGCAGCAGCTTCCAGGCGCCGACCGAGCCGGTGGTGCGTGAAGTGCACGTGCCGGAAACCGTCTCGGTGGCCGACCTGGCGCACAAGATGGCCGTCAAGGCATCCGAGGTCATCAAGCAGATGATGAAGCTCGGCCAGATGGTGACCATCAACCAGGTGCTGGACCAGGAAACCGCCATGATCGTGGTGGAAGAAATGGGCCACAAGGCGTATGCCGCCAAGCTGGACGATCCGGAAGCGCTGCTGGTGGTGGGCGGTGAGGAACACACCGATGCCGAACTGCTGCCGCGTCCGCCGGTGGTGACCGTGATGGGTCACGTCGACCACGGCAAGACCTCGCTGCTGGACTACATCCGCCGCACCAAGGTGGCTGCGGGCGAAGCTGGCGGGATTACGCAGCACATCGGTGCCTACCATGTGGAAACCGACCGCGGCGTGATCACGTTCCTGGATACCCCGGGTCACGAGGCCTTCACGGCCATGCGTGCCCGCGGTGCCAAGGCGACCGACATCGTGATCCTGGTGGTGGCCGCCGACGACGGCGTGATGCCGCAGACCAAGGAAGCCATTGCGCATGCCAAGGCTGCCGGTGTGCCGATCGTGGTGGCGATCAACAAGATCGACAAGCCCGATGCCAACCCGGACCGCGTCAAGCAGGAACTGGTGGCGGAGCAGGTGGTGCCGGAAGAATACGGCGGCGATTCGCCGTTCGTGCCGGTTTCCGCCAAGATGGGTACCGGTGTGGAAGAGCTGCTCGAGCAAGTGCTCCTGCAAGCCGAAGTGCTGGAACTGACCGCTCCGGTGGATGCCCCGGCCAAGGGCCTGGTGGTGGAAGCCCAGCTGGACAAGGGCAAGGGCCCGATCGCAACCATCCTGGTCAGCAGCGGCACGCTCAAGCGTGGCGATGTGGTCCTGGCTGGCAGCGCCTACGGCCGCGTGCGTGCCATGCTGGACGAGAACGGCAAGCCGACCAAGGAAGCAGGCCCGTCGATCCCGGTGGAAATCCAGGGTCTGTCGGAAGTGCCTGCCGCCGGTGAAGAAGTGCTGGTGCTGCCGGACGAGCGCAAGGCACGTGAAATCGCGCTGTTCCGCCAGGGCAAGTTCCGCGACGTGAAGCTGGCCAAGCAACAGGCCGCCAAGCTGGAGAACATGCTCGAGCAGATGGCCGAAGGCGAAGTGCAGACGCTGCCGTTGATCGTCAAGGCCGACGTGCAGGGTTCGCAGGAAGCGCTGGTGCAGTCGCTGCAGAAGCTGTCGACCGCCGAAGTGCGCGTGCAGATCGTGCATGGCGGCGTGGGTGGCATCTCCGAATCCGACGTCAACCTGGCGACGGCTTCGAAGGCGGTCATCATCGGCTTCAACGTGCGTGCCGACGCTGGTGCGCGCAAGCTGGCCGAGCACAACGGCATCGATATCCGCTACTACAACATCATTTACGATGCGGTAGACGAGATCAAGGCGGCGATGTCGGGCATGCTGGCGCCGGAGAAGCGCGAGACCACCATCGGCCAGGTCGAGGTGCGCCAGGTGTTCCGCGTGCCGAAGATCGGTGCGGTGGCCGGCTGTATGGTCACCGACGGCCTGGTCAAGCGCAACTCGCTGGTGCGCGTGCTGCGCAACAACGTGGTCATCCACGACGGCGAGCTGGATTCGCTCAAGCGCTTCAAGGACGACGTCAAGGAAGTCAAGCAAGGCTTCGAGTGCGGTCTGTCGATCAAGAACTTCAATGATGTTCAGGAAGGCGACCAGCTCGAGGTGTACGAAATCACAGAGGTGGCGCGTACGCTGTAAGGCGTCGCAAGCAACGGCAGGCTTCGGCCTGCCGTTGTCATCTCGACCAGACTGTATTGAATGGCCAAGAAAGGCAGCATCTCCTCCCGCAATCTCCGCATCTCCGACCAGATCCAGAAGGACCTGGCCGAGATGATCCAGCGCGAACTGCGCGACCCGCGCCTCGGCCTGGTCACGCTGCAGTCGGTCGCGCTGACGCCCGACTATGCGCACGCCAAGGTGTACTTCACCGTGCTGGGCGCCGAAGCCGCCGAGGCGGAAGCCATCCTGAACGAAAAGGCCGGCTACCTGCACTCGCTGCTGTACAAGCGCCTGCACATCCATACCGTGCCGACGCTGCGCTTCTTCCACGATACCTCGGTCGAACATGCGATCGAGATGTCCAAGCTGATCAACGAAGCGAACGCCACGCGTTCGAAAGACGACTGAAGCCGGCGCCCATGCCGCGCTGGCATGGGTTTCGCGGCCACTACGTTCACGTTGCCGCCATCCGCGCGGCATCGCCGTCCCGCCTCCCGCTTTCTCCAGATGACCGATTCCAACGCCAACCGTCCGCCGCGCCTGCCGCGCCGCGAGGTCCATGGTGTGTTGCTGCTCGACAAGCCGCTGGGCCTGTCGTCCAACGACGCGCTGGTGCGCGCCAAGCGCCTCTTGCGCGCGGCCAAGGCCGGCCATACCGGCACGCTGGATCCGCTTGCCACGGGGCTGCTGCCGCTGTGCTTCGGCGAAGCCACCAAGTTTTCGCAAGACCTGCTGGAAGCGGACAAGACCTATGACGCCGTGGTGCGGCTGGGCGCGCGCTCGAGCACGGGCGACGCCGAAGGCGAGTTGCTCGACGTGCGCGAGGTCACCTGCGACCGCGCCGCGGTGGAGCAGGCGCTGGCAAGCTTCCTCGGCGAGATCGAACAGGTGCCGCCGATGCATTCGGCGCTGAAGAAGGACGGCCGCCCGCTGTATGAATACGCGCGCGCCGGCCAGACCGTGGAGCGCGCGGCGCGCCGCGTCACCATCCGTTCGATTGCGCTGCTGGATTGTGCCTTGCCCGATGCCCTGTCGTTCACGATGCGGGTGACGTGCAGCAAGGGCACCTATATCCGCACGCTGGCCGAGGACATCGGCGAAGCGCTGGGCTGCGGCGCGCACCTGACCGGACTGCGCCGGATCGCCGTGGGCGACCTGACGTTGGACGGCGCGGTGACGCTGGAGCAGATCGAACAGCACGACGATGCACAGCGCCCGGCCATGCTCGCACCTGTGGACGCCTTGCTGCAGAAGTGTGCACCGGTGCATCTGGATGACGCCGCCGCAGCGCGCTTCCTGCAGGGCCAGCGCATCGCCCAGCGCGACCTGCCGGCCGCCACCGGGCTGGCCGAGGATGCGCTGGCGCGCGTCTATGCCGGCGAACCAGCCCGGCTGCTGGGCGTGGCACGCATGCGCGAAGGCGCGTTGCGGCCGGAGCGGCTGGTCAAGCTGTAAATTGCGCGAGGGGCGCAAGTGGCCGCCCCGTCAGCAATTACTCGAGCGTGATCTTGGCCGTCTTGATGACATCGGCCCACATCTTGCGATCCTGGGCGAGGAACCCGGCGAAATGCTCCGGTGTATCGCCCACGGGCTCGGAGCCGAATTCAGCCATCTTCTTCCTGACTTCCGGGTTCGCCAAGGCCTTGACCAGCGCCTGGTTGTAGCGGACCACGATTGCCTTCGGCAGGTCCCTCGGCCCGAAGATGCCTTGCCAGGTCGGCATGTTGAAGTCCTTCAGGCCGCTCTCGGCAAGCGTCGGCACCTCCGGCAACAGGGGCGAGCGCTTGCTGCCGGTGACTGCCAGCGCCTTGACCTTGCCGGTCTTGGCCAGCGTCGCCGCGGTGGTGATGTTGTCGACCGTCATGGCGATATGCCCGCCCATCAGGTCGGTGATCACCGGGGTGGCACCCTTGTACGGCGCATGGACCATGTCGATGCCAAGACGGTGCAGCATGGTTTCGGCAATCAGGTGATTCGACGTGCCGACGCCGGCGGTGCCGTAGGTGACCTGCGGCGTCTTTTTAACGTAGGCGACGAAGTCGGCCATGGTCTTGACCGGCAGGGCCGGATTGACGATCACAACATTCGGCTGGGTGGCCAGCATGGCGATGGGCGTGAAATCATCCGCCTTGTATGGCGTGCCCTTGGGGTTGAGCACGTGGGTCACCGCCATCGCGCCGGCGGCGCCCATGCCGATGGTGTAGCCGTCGGCCGGGGCCTTGGCCAGCTTGTCGGCGGCGATATTGCCACCCGCACCCGGCACGTTCTCCACCACCACCGGAACCCCCAGGCTTTCCGACAGCGGCGCCTGCACCAGGCGCGCCAGCAGATCAGCCGAGCCGCCGGGCGCAAAGCCCACCAGCAGGCGCACCGGCTTGGCCGGCTTCCACTCCTGCGCCTGCGCGCCCGGGATCACCGCCGCGCCCAGGCTCACCCACATCATGCCGCGTGCCAGCGGCCCCATCCACTTCGCCACCTGTTTCATTGTTACTTCCACTCCAGCAGTGTCATGGGCAATCTGTCAGCGGGCTTGCCCTTACCCGAAAATGGATTCGCTTCGTGCCTGGATTCAGGCCGCGGCACCAGCCAGTACCTGTCCCAGCAGCCTTGCCACCATGCGGTTGGAGAGCAGCACCGGCGCGCCAGCATGGCGCGCCACCTCGGCCCGCATGGCTTCGGTGTAGCCCATGCAGTGCATCACCACCAGGTCGCAGCCGCGCAGCGTCTCGCCCGCCTGCGCGAAGCGATCGGTGCTGGCGTCGGTATAAGGCGAGGCATGGGTGACGCGCAGTTCGCAGGGCGCCGGCTGGATCAGGTGGAAGCTGCTTACCTGGGCTTCCAGCGGCAACACGATGCCGAGCCGCTTGGAGCCCTGCGCCAGCGCCACGGTCAGGTGGTCCACTATCTGCTGCGGTTCGATGACCAGGGTCCGCATCGGCGGCAGGGCGGTGCCGGTGCACAGTGGCACCAAGGCGTCGAAGCGGCCGTCGTCCAGCGAGGTCATCAGCCGGGCCAGCATGGCCTCGGCCACCGGCTTGCCCATCACCGCCTGCGTGCCGTCACGCAGCCGGCTGGCAAAGCGGTACTCGCCGGGCGCGGGCGCCAGCGCGGCAATGTCTTGCGGGCCCAGCGCGTCCAGGATGCCGAATTCTTCCACCGTGGCCGGCAGGCCCAGGTCGGCAATCATCTGCGGGACCACATCTGTCCTGGGCGCCTGCCCGATGGTGACGAAGGCCACGCGTGGCTGGCGTGCGGCAGGCGTGTTCATGCCTCGGTTCCTACGGTCTGCAGATGGGCCAGCGAGCCATAGCGGCGCTGCAGTTCGGCCCACTCGGCCGTGTCATAGAAGTCGCACTGGCCCTGGCCGAACTGCTTCGCCACCTCGATGCAGAAGCGCGTCGCCACGTCGATGTCGAAGGCGTTGGTGACGCCGGTTGCGCAGCCTGGCACAGTGGTCTGCGCGGTCAGCGCCACGCCCACCACCGGGGCAGGGGTCACGATGGCCGGCTGCATGATCGAGTTGACATGCCACAGGCCGTTCTCATACGGCGTGATGTCCTGGGTGGTCAATGGCAACACCATCGGCAGTTCGCCGCTGACCCATCCCATCAGGTCCAGCATCCGCTCCGGCAGGCGCAGCAGCCAGCCTTCCTTGGCCACCGGCGTCAGCGCCACGCCGCGGCGGTTGACGAAGCGGTTGCCGCGCGTGGTGTCGACCGACAGGATCGCCGCCATGCGCGGGTGCACCTCATGCGACATCATCGTGCGCATCGCAAAGGGCGATTTCATCATCGGCACCGGATGATGCGGCCGCGTGGCGGCATGCGGGCAGATATGGGTGTGGATGCGCACCGGCCCGGCCAGCACGTCGCCGGTGGCGGCCATGTCGGCCAGCTTCAGCGCGCTGGCGACGGCCACGATGGCGCCGTCGGCATCGGACACCAGTCCCGTCACGGCCGGGCGTGCGCCGACGCCGCCCAGCCGGCCCACCACGCCAAGTGCGGGCGCGTCCGGGTTCTGTCCGGGTACCGTGCAGGCGAGGAAATCGGTGTAGAGGCCGTTCTCTTCCACGCGCGTGACGGTGACATCGTCCAGGCCGCGCGAGCGCAGCAGTGAGGCGACGGCTGCGCCGTCGACATTCGCTGCCGACAGCAGCTCGATCGATTCAATAACCTGCTTGATAGACATCTTGCTTGACTTCCTGGGGCTGGGGTGGGTTCTGTACGCTGGGCACTCAGGCCGGCAAATTCAGCGCGGCAGCGACAGCGCGCCGGGCTGCACGTCGGCAATGTCCGCGCCCCTGAACCAGCGCGCGGCATGGGCGCCGCCCATTTCGAGGCGATCGTCCGAGACCCGCACCCAGTTGCCCTCGGGCAGGCCCAGCACCGGCATGTCGGGCTGCAGCACGGTGAATTCGGCCAGGCGCTGGTCGCGCGTTTCGCCGCGGAAGCCGGGCACGACCAGGTTGAAGTAGTGCGGGTTGATCTGGAAGGGGACCAGCGCCAGCGCGTCCAGGCCGCCCGGGTCGGCCACCGGCATGTCGTTGGTGGTGCGGATGGTCGGGCAGGCCAGGTTGGCGCCGGCGCTCCAGCCGATATAGCGCGCGGCACCGGATCGCACCCGCGCCGAGATCGCCGCCAGCAGGCCACGCTCGCGCAGGCATTGCAGCAAGCGGAACGTGTTGCCGCCGCCAACGACGATCAGTTCAGCCGCTTCGATGGCGCGCACGGCTGCCGCCGGCTCGGCCAGCCGGTGCAGCGATTGCACCGCGATGCCGACCGGCGCGAAAGCGTCGCGGACCAGCGTCTCGTAGGTGTCCCAGTCGCGCGTGACGCCGGCGAACGGGATGAAGCAGGCAGTCTTGCGGCCGGTGGCCAGGTCCCGGATTGCCGCCTGGGCGTGTACCAGGTAGCCGGCGTCGCTGCTGGAGTTGCTGAGTAACAGGAGTTCCATAAGTCGTTGCGGCGAAGTCTAGATAAGTGGGGCGGCGTCGAGCCACAGTGGGTCGCCGATGCGCTGTCCCACGGGTGCCACGGCCTGCACCAGCGTCGCGCGCAGCGCCTGGGCCTGGGCCTGGCTGACCTGCATCGCGGTGAAAGACAGGCACAGTCCGCGCACGTCGCCTGAGAGCGGGTCTGCCAGCGTCGCGGCCACGGCGCCGATGCCGGGCATGCCTTCATTCACGGCGATGGCGCTGCGCTCGGCGCGGGCCGTCGCCACGCGTTCGCGCAGCTCGGCAACCGTGGCGGGACAGCCTGCGGGTGCATCCGGCAGCTTGCGGGTGCCGATGGCGCCATAGCGCGAGTTGAAGTCAGGCTCGGGCAGGCGCGACAGCAGTACCCGGCCCATCGCCGTGGTGAATGCCGGCCGGCGTGCGCCGGGCGGCGACAGCACCTGCACCGGATTGCTGCCGTTCAGGCGTTGCAGCACGACGGTGTCGGTGCCGTCCAGCATCGACAGGTAGGCGGTGAAGCCGGTGGCATCGGACAACGTGGCCAGGATCTCGCGGCATTGCTCGTCGAACGGATGCGCCTGCGCAGCAGCCTGCGCTGCGCGGATCAGCAGCGCGCCAGGGCGGTAGCGCCGCGTGGACGGCTGCAGTTCCAGCAGGCGGTAGCGCACCATCTGGGCGAGCAGGCGCGAGGCCGAACTCTTGGCAAGGCCAAGTTCGTCCAGGACATCGTTAAAAGTGATCTCGTGCCGGTGATGTCCGAACATGTCCAGCACGCTTTCCACGCCTTCAAGAATGCTCACTCCGCCGCTCCACGCTCCACATCTCTCTTACCCGCTCAGGTTCCGTTTTTTGGAACCAATGTTCCGTAAATCGGTTTGCAAATAATAGAGGCACAAGGACAGGAACACAAGGGGGGCATTCCTGGCGCGGCAATCCGGCGGCGAAGCAAAAAAAATGGCCCCGGTCAGGGGCCAAGTCTTGAAAACCGGCGAGGTGGGGGTCAGTGCGCCGCCATCGCATCCGCCGACCCGCCGCCGCCCTTGGCCGGCCGCGTCAGCCAGACAAAGCCGATCAGCACGAAGAACAGCATCCCCGAGATCCAGAAGATATCGTTGGCGCCGAGCATGGCCGCCTGCTGGGTGATATTGCGCTCGATCACGCCGATCGCCTGGGCCTGGCTCATGCCCATCTGCATCAGGTGGTTGAGCTGGTCGTGGTAGGCCGGGTTGTACGGGTTCACCTGTTCCACCAGCTGCGCGTGGTGCAGCGCTGTCCGGTTTTCCCAGAGCGTGGTCGAGATCGACGCGCCGATGGCCCCGAACGTGATCCGGACGAAGTTGGACAGTCCTGACGCCGCCGGAATCCTTTCCGGCGGCTGGCCCGACAGGATGATCGAGGTCAACGGGATGAAGAACATTGCCATGGCCGCGCCCTGGATCAGGGTCGGGATCATCAGCGTGCGGGTGTCCACCTGCGTCGTGAAGCCGGCGCGCATCAGGCTGACGATGCCGAAGGTGATGAACGCGGCCGTGGCCACCCAGCGGGCATCCATTTTCGGCAGGTTCTTGCCAATCAGCGGCGACAGCAGGATCGCAAAGATCCCCACCGGCGCCATCACGATGCCCGCGTCCGTGGCCGTATAGCCGACAATTGTCTGCAGCCACAGCGGCAGGATCACCAGGTTGCCGAAGAACAGCCCATATGCCACGGAGATGGCCACCACGCCGGCGCTGAAGTTGCGGCCCTTGAACAGGCTGATATCGACGATCGGGTGCTTCTCATGGCTCTCCCAGATCAGGAAGAACAGGAAGCCGACAATCGCCACCAGCGTCAGCACCACGATCTCGGTCGAGTGGAACCAGTCCAGTTCCTTGCCCTTGTCGAGCATCAGCTGCATCGAGCCCACCCAGATCACCAGCAGCGCCAGGCCGATGCGGTCGATTGGCAGCACCTTGGTCGGGGTTTCGCGGTCCTTGTAGATGGCCCAGGTGACATAGGCCGTGACGATGCCCACCGGCACGTTGATGTAGAAGATCCACGGCCAGGTCATGTTGTCCGAGATCCAGCCGCCCAGCAGCGGGCCCATGATCGGCGCCACCAGCGTGGTCATGCCCCACAGTGCCAGCGCCATGGTGCTCTTCTGCGGCGGATAGCTCGACAGCAGCAGCGACTGCGACAGCGGGATCATCGGCCCGGCCACTGCGCCCTGCAGGACCCGCGCGGCCAGCAGCGTCTCGAGGTTGGGCGCGACGCCGCACAGCCACGATGCCAGCACGAACAGCAGGATCGAGGTGATGAACAGCCGCACCGCGCCGAAGCGCGTGGTCAGCCAGCCGGTCAGCGGCACCGAGATCGCATTGGCCACCGCAAACGAGGTGATGACCCATGTGCCCTGGTTGGGCGCCACGCCCAGGTCGCCTGAAATCGCCGGGATCGATACGTTGGCGATCGACGAGTCCAGCACGTTCATGAACGTGGCCAGCGACAGCGCGATGGTGCCGACCACCAGCTTGCCGCCGGTCAGCGGCTGCGGCTGCGGCTGCGCCAGCGGCCGGACGGGCCGCGCCGGCGCCTGGCTGCCGCCGGACTGCGCGGCGGAGGGGGAGATGGCCATGGTCAGGTGTTGGCGGGCTTGGCGTTGGCGGCGCTGGCCGAGGGTAGGCCGGTGCTGCGGCCGCCGTTGTTGGCGGCGATGATGCGCGCGATCAGCTGGTCGGCGTCCTGCGCAACCTTGTCGTAGACATCGGTCTGCATCGGCTTGGCCGGCGCGGCGGCGGCCATGGCGGCGCCTTCCTCGCGGCGCACGTCGACCTTGACGGTCATCGACAGGCCCACGCGCAGCGGGTGGTCCTTGAGCTGCTGCGGGTCAAGCGCGATGCGCACCGGCAGGCGCTGTACCACCTTGATCCAGTTGCCGGTGGCGTTCTGCGCCGGCAGCAGCGAGAAGGCCGAGCCGGTGCCGGCCGAGAAGCCGGCGACCTTGCCCTGGTATTCCACCTTGGAGCCGTACACGTCGGCTTCCAGCGTCACCGGCTGGCCGATGCGCATATGCGTGATCTGCACTTCCTTGAAATTGGCGTCGACCCAGACCTGATCCAGCGGCACCACGGCCATCAGGGGCGCGCCGGCGGCCACGCGCTGGCCGACCTGCACCGAGCGCTTGGCAACATAGCCGGTGACCGGCGCCGGCATGGCCGAGCGCGCGAACGACAGGTAGGCCGAGCGCAGGCTGGCGGCGGCGCGCTGCACGTTGGGGTGCTTCTCCACCGTGGTCTGGTCGGTCAGCACCTTGTTCGACGCCAGCTGCTCGCGCGCGGCCAGCAGCGCCGACTCCGCACCCTTGAGCGCGGACTGCGCGTGCGAGATCTCTTCATTCGAGACCGCGCCCGAGCCGGCGATGGCCTGGCGGCGGCGCAGG
Organism: Cupriavidus sp. CPT47-8839-RL05A; assembly: GCF_058792255.1. Lineage (NCBI taxonomy): Bacteria > Pseudomonadati > Pseudomonadota > Betaproteobacteria > Burkholderiales > Burkholderiaceae > Cupriavidus > Cupriavidus sp. CPT47-8839-RL05A. Next base: position 95,188 of record NZ_JBYTEG010000015.1, read on the forward strand.
TCGTCGCGGGCCTTGGCCACGTCGGCTTCGCGCAGCGCCACGTTGGCGGCGAGCGAGCCGTTGTTGACATACAGCGTGCGCACTTCGCGCACGGCCTGTGCCAGCTGGGCCTCGGCCTGTTCCAGCGCCACCTGCGAATCGGCGCGGTCAAGCTGGATCAGCGGCTGGCCGGCGGTGACCAGTTGCGTGTCGTCGGCGGAGATCGACACCACGGTGCCGCCCACCAGCGGCGTGACCTGGACCACGTTGCCGGCGACATAGGCGTCGTCGGTGTTTTCAAAGTGGCGGGCGTACATGCCCCAGTAAACGCCATAGCCGATGCCAGCGACCACAATTGCCGCGGTCAGCGACAGCAGCATGCGCTTGCGCTTGCCGTTGTTGTTGGTGGTAGCTGGCGCTTGCTGGGCAGGGTGCTGGGGGGTGTTGGTGCCGGCCGCTTGCTGGTTGTTGCTCATGATGTCTTCTGAATAATCTTGTCTTCGATCACTGGGTGCGCGGATCAGCCGCGGGCGCCCGCCTGGGTGTTGTGCTGTTGCTGCGCCGGTCCGTGGCCCGCGCTCTCGTGGCCTTCCGCAGGCTCCTCGTAGCCGCCGCCGAGCGCCTTCATCAGGCCCATCTGCAGGTCCAGCCGGCGCGCCTGCAGGTCGGTCGCCAGGCGGCGCTGCTGCAACACATTGCTTTCGGCGTTCAGCACGGTCAGCTGCGTGCCCAGGCCGGCCTTGTAGCGGGTGGTGGCCAGCGCATAGGCGTGCTCGGCCAGGTCCAGCGCTTCGCGCTGGGTCTGGATCTGCTTGTCGACGCTGCGGATGCTGGTCATGGTGTCGGCGGTCTCGCGCAGCGCATCGACCAGGGCCTGGTTGTAGTTGGCCACGGCGATGTCGTAGCCGGCGTACTTGCCCTTCAGGTTGGCGCGCAGCTTGCCGCCTTCGAAGATCGGCAGGCGGATGGTCGGGCCGATGCCGAAGGTGCGGCTGACGCCCATCAGCAGGTTGGACGGATCCAGCGCGGCCAGGCCGGCAAAGGCGGTCAGGCTGACGTCAGGCAGGAACTCTTTCTTGGCGACATTGATGTCCTTGGACGCCGCCTCCACGCGCCAGCGTGCCGCCACCAGGTCCGGCCGGCGGCCCAGCAGGCCGATGGTCAGGTTGTCGGGCAGCGTCGGCGTGGCCTGCGCCAGCAGCACCGGGCGCTGGATCTGCAGGCCACGGTCCGGGCCCTTGCCCAGCAGCGCTGCAAGCTGGTTGCGCGCCAGGGCGATTTCCTCGTCCACGCGCTGCAGGTCGGTGCGCGAAGCAGCCACCGTGCCGCGCGCCTGCGTGGTCTCGACCTGGGTGTCGAGGCCGGCGGCCAGGCGCTGGCGCGACAGCTCGGTCAGGTCGCTGCGCTGGGCGATGGCGCGCTCGGCCACGTCGTGCTGGGCATACAGCGCCGCCAGGCGGGCGTAGTTGCGGGCGATCGAGGTGGCCAGGATCAGGCGCGAGGCCTGGCTTTCCGCTTCGGCGGCGCGGTCGTCGGAGAGCGCGGCTTCAAGCGCATCGCGGTTCTTGCCCCAGAAATCGAAGTCATAGGACAGGCCCACCTGCAGGCGCGACTGGTTTTGCCACGATCCCGCCAGCGGGGTGCCTTCGAACAGGTCTTTCTCGGAGAAGCGCTGGCGGATCAGGCTGCCTTCGAACTCCAGGTGCGGATAGAGCGCGCTGCGGGTGACATCGGCCATGGCGCGCGAGGCTTCCACGCGGGCGAACGCGGCCTGCAGGCTCGGGTTGTCCTTGATCGCCTCATCGACCAGGGCGCTCAGCTGGGGGTCCTTGAACTGCGCGACCCAGTCCTGCGAGGGCCACTGGCCATGCTCGTCGGGCAAGGTCTGCGACGTGGCCATCGTGGCCGGGTCGGCCACGGTCTGCGTGCTGTGCGAATTGCCAAGGGCCGCGCAGCCGGCCAGCACCGCCGCGGCCACGGCGGTCAGCGCCAGTGTGCCGGCGCGGCGCACGAGCGCGCTTGTACGGGCTGGCTGGGAGACTTGGGGGGAGAGAGCTGGTTTCATGATGACGCTCCGTTGCCGGAGCCATGCTGTTTCTTCTACGGGCTGTTGCGGGGTCCGGTTGACCGGACGTTCTGGCTTGCCGGAAGCCGGCAGGTACGCCCGCTACCCGCTGTTGTTTTCGATGATCCGTCGCAGCATGCTGCGCAGCAGTTGGATCTCATCCTCGGAAAAACCGCGGAAGTGGTGGGCAAGTACCTTGCAGAAGATGGCGGGCAGCCGTTCCACCAGTTCCTGGCCCTGTGGCGTGACCGACAGGTCGACCACCCGGCGGTCGGCGTCGCGGCGCCGGCGTTCGATCAGCCCGCGTTTTTCCATGCGGCTGAGCAGGCGCGTGACCGAGCCCATGTCGGTATTCAGTTCGCGGCCCAGGTCGGTGACGGTCGAGGCGCGGCCGGTGGCCAGCATCATCAGGCAGCTGGCTTGTGCCTGCGTGATGTCCAGGCTGCTGACTTCCTGCTCGACCCCGTGCGCCAGCATGTTCTTGGCGCGCTGCATCAGGTAGCCGACGCTGTCGCACATCTGGTACTGGGTGGGATCGAACTGGCCGGCCGTGGATTCGGCTGGTTGATCGGAGGAAGGGAGCCGTGACATCTTTGCCTTTGCAATCTTTGCTGAGGCAAATATATGTTCACGTTTAATGATAAGCAAGAACGGAAATTGGTTATTCCACTTTTCGCAATGATATTCATTCGGTAAGTGGCGGTTCGGATCAACGCGTCTTGCGCTGCAACATGCTAGAATATTGGGTTACCTCAGATTCTCCAAAGCGAGACGCAGCAATGACCCGCGCCATCCGAAATATCGCCATCATCGCCCACGTCGATCATGGCAAGACCACCCTGGTCGACCAGCTCCTGCGCCAGGCAGGCACCTTCCGCGACAACCAGCAAGTCGCCGAGCGGGTGATGGACTCGAACGACCTGGAAAAGGAACGCGGGATCACGATTCTCGCGAAGAACTGTGCTGTCGAATACAACGGCACCCATATCAATATCGTCGACACCCCGGGCCACGCCGACTTCGGCGGTGAAGTTGAGCGCGTGCTGTCGATGGTCGACGGCGTGCTGCTGCTGGTCGACGCAGTCGAGGGCCCGATGCCCCAGACCCGCTTCGTCACGCGCAAGGCGCTGGCGCTGGGCCTGAAGCCGATCGTGGTGGTCAACAAGATCGACCGCCCGGGCGCGCGCCCGGACTGGGTCATCAACCAGACCTTCGACCTGTTCGACAAGCTGGGCGCCACCGACGAGCAGCTGGACTTCCCGGTGATCTACGCCTCGGGCCTGAACGGCTTTGCCGGCCTGACCGAAGACGTGCGCGACGGCGACATGAAGCCGCTGTTCGAGACCGTGCTGGACAAGGTGCCGGTGCGTGACGACGATCGGGACGGCCCGCTGCAGCTGCAGATCATCTCGCTGGACTACTCCAGCTACGTCGGCAAGATCGGCGTGGGCCGCATTTCGCGTGGCCGCGCCCGTCCGCTGCAGGACGTGGTGGTCAAGTTCGGCCCGGAAGGCAACCCGATCAAGGGCCGCATCAACCAGGTGCTGAAGTTCCAGGGCCTGGAGCGCGAGATCGTGTCCGAGGCCGAAGCCGGCGACATCGTGCTGATCAACGGCATCGAAGAACTGGGGATCGGCTGCACCGTGTGCGCGCCGGACGCCCAGGACGCGCTGCCGATGCTGAAGGTGGACGAGCCGACGCTGACCATGAACTTCTGCGTCAACACCTCGCCACTGGCCGGCCGTGAAGGCAAGTTCGTGACCAGCCGCCAGCTGCGCGAGCGCCTGGACCGCGAACTGAAGTCCAACGTTGCGCTGCGCGTGGCCGATACCGGCGACGACACCATCTTTGAAGTGTCTGGCCGCGGCGAACTGCACCTGACCATCCTGCTGGAAAACATGCGCCGCGAAGGCTACGAGCTGGCCGTGTCGCGTCCGCGCGTGGTGTTCAAGGAAATCGACGGCGTCAAGTGCGAGCCGTACGAACTGCTGACCGTGGACGTCGAAGACAGCCACCAGGGCGGCGTGATGGAAGAGCTGGGCCGCCGCAAGGGCGAACTGCTCGACATGGCTTCAGACGGCAAGGGCCGTACCCGCCTGGAATACCGCATCCCGGCCCGTGGCCTGATCGGTTTCCAGGGCGAGTTCATGACCCTGACGCGCGGCACCGGCCTGATCAGCCATATCTTCGACGACTACGCACCGGTGCGCGAGGGCGGCCTGGGCGAGCGCCACAACGGCGTGCTGATCTCGCAGGACGATGGCGACGCCGTGGCCTACGCGCTGTGGAAGCTGCAGGACCGCGGCCGCATGTTCGTCAAGCCGGGCGATGCGCTGTACGAAGGCATGATCATCGGCATCCACAGCCGCGACAACGACCTGGTGGTCAACCCGATCAAGGGCAAGCAGCTGACCAACGTGCGTGCTTCGGGTACCGACGAAGCCGTGCGCCTGGTGCCGCCGATCCAGATGTCGCTCGAATACGCGGTGGAATTCATCGCCGACGATGAGCTGGTCGAACTCACGCCCAAGAGCATCCGCCTGCGCAAGCGCCACCTGAAGGAGCACGAGCGCAAGCGCGCTTCCCGCGAAGGCGCATAAGCGCTGGCTGTGCCAACAAGAAACCGCGCCTGTGAGCGCGGTTTTTTGTTGGCGGGGGGACAACGGGGCACCTGCTTACCATGCGTACTTCACCCCGGCACGCAGCGCGTACTGATAGAAACTCTGCGCCCCCCACGCGCCGGCCACATTGGCCCAGCCGCTCCAGCGCTTGCCGATATCGGCATTGACGCCGAGCTTGTGCTCGTCGTTCTGGTACCAGGTGCCGTAGGCGCCGATGCTCCAACCCTGCACGCTGCCCTTGGCGCGCGCCGGATTGCCGTCGGCGTGGGCATCACTGCCGGCGTTGTCGTAGCTGCCCATTGCGCCCACATGCAAGCGATCGGAGCCCGTGGCCACGCGCCAGCGCGCCAGTTCGACGCCGCCCTGCAGCAGGAATGCTTCAGTGCCGACCTTGAAATTGCCGTCGCGGCTGCGGCTGCCTTCCCAATTGCCGAGCGCGCGCAGCCAGCCCGAACGGATGCTGCCACGGGCGCTGTCAGGGACGCTGCGGGCAGCCATGCCTTCGGCGTATTGCGGCTCGCCGACGCGGTCATGCAGGCTATGCACGAACATCTGCCCGACCAGCCGCTGGTTGGCGAGGTAGGCGGCGACTTCAGGGCGGTATGGGGCTGCGGCGGCGCAGGTGGCGCAGGCGGTTCGGGCGGCGAGGGCGTGGGGCCGGGACCCGGTGACGCCGGTTGCGGCGGCTTTGCCGAACGCAGGTACCAGGCCTGCGGATTGCTGCCGTCCGTGCCGCCGCGGAACAGGCGGTATTCGTAAGCGCCGGCCACGGCGCGGCCGTCCAGCGCGAACGCGGCGGGCGCGGTGGTGCCGGCGTTGACAGTATCGACCACCACTATGCCGTTGGCCGTGGTCAGCGCGCCCGCGCCGCCGGCATTGACAATGCGCAGGCCGGTGGTGCCGGGCGCCGTGCCGCCGGTGACGGTATAGGTGCTGAACGATGCCGGCTGCCGCAGGTCGATCTGGGTGATGCCGTCACCCGAGATGGCCTTCTGCGCGTAGGCAGGGCAGCAACTGGGCGGCAGCCACCGCGAGCGCGCCCATCGTTACGGCGGTGAATCTCGACCATGCGCACGCCATTGCCGCGATCTCCACATCGGGTGCTTTGCCTGCCCCTGTCGAGGATCGCTACGATGCGCAGCAACGCGCTGCATCGGCACGGGCACCGGATGGAAGTAAATGCCGGTGCCGGCGGCCGGTCAATTTCGTATTTTCTGCGCAGAATTCAACAGTCTGGTTCCTTCGGAAACTTGTGGAGGCGATGGCTGTTGCGTGCCAGGCACGACCTCCAGCGCCGGTGCGCGCGGGCTGCGCCACTCGGGCGGCTTCCACAGGTAGCGCAGGTCGCGGTCGCGCCAGGTATCGGCGAACATGTCGCGCCATTCGTGGAAGGTCAGCGTCAGCGGGTTATGGGTGCGCACCTGGCGGGTGATGCCGTACACGGGGGCCTCATGCTCGGGGACGAAGGTGCCGAACAGGCGATCCCAGGTCGTCAGCACACCGGCGTAGTTGCGGTCGATGTACTGCGGGTTCTTCGCATGGTGGACGCGATGGACCGATGGCGTATTCAGTAGCGACTCGATCAGCGGCCAGCGTTGCCCCAGCCGCGTATGCACGAAGAACTGGAAGGCCAGGTTCACGCCGACCGCCAGGATCACCCAGTCTGGCGTGAAGCCGATCCATGCCAGCGGAATCCAGAACAGCCACATGCCTGAGAGCGGATACGTCAGGCTCTGCCGGAACGCCGTCGAGAAATTCATGCCTTCCGACGAATGGTGCGTCACGTGCGAAGCCCACAGCCAGCGCACGCGGTGGCTGGCGCGGTGGAACCAGTAATAGAGAAAGTCCTGCAGCAGCAATAGCAGCGCGAATGACCACAGGGTCTCGGGCATGGCGCGCAGGCCGTGCTGGTAGCACCAGGTATAGACCGTGCGGATCATCAGCCAGAGGAAGAACGCATCCGAGGCCTGGTGCATCAGCGCCAGCGCTGCGTTGGATACGGTGTCGCGCGGACTGTAGACGGTCGGGTCGCGGCGGGCCCAGTACCAGGCCTCGGCGCCGATGGTCAGCAGGAACACTGGCGCAAAGGCCAGCAGCACCAGTCCGGGATCGAGCGATTCAGTGTTCATGCCGCCAGTTTGCATATTCCGCGCGGAATTGCCACGAGGGGTTCCTCCAAACGGCGCCGCGCGGGGTTTCGCGGCGCATCCGCCACATGGTGGATTGCTGTACTGCCACGCAATTCTGTCACGCGTGTGAAGGTGGTGAATACCGGTAAAGGACGCAGCCAGCGTGCCGTAGTTGAACAGGGCGGCGGCGCGGCTCGCGCTCCCGATTTCCCCGATTCCTCTTCCCCCGGAGCCTTCATGTTCAAGAACACTACCATCGGAGCCAGATTGTGGTTCCTCACCATCGTCACAAACTTGTTGTTGTTGATTGTCGGCGCAGTGGGTTGGCTCGGCATGTCGCGCAGCAACGAGGCGACGCACCAGATCTATGGGCAGCAGCTGTCGGCCGCGGTCAACCTGGCCGAAGCGCGTTCGAACCAGCTGCTGGTGCGCGTACTGCTGGACCAGGCGACCTTCGCCACGGACCCCGCCGATGCCAAGGCGCGCGCCGCGACCGCGGAAGGCTTTGCGCGCGATTCAGAGAAGGCCTGGCAGGCATATCTCGCCTTGCCGCGCTCGGCTGACGAAGCCAGGGCGGTGGAGGATGTCACCGCCAAGCGCGATGCGCTCTTCAAGCAGGGTGTCGCGCCGATGATCACTGCGCTGCATGCCGGCGACCGCGATGGCGTGATGAAGGCCGTGCTCGAAACCATCCCGCAGCTCGACATCGCCTTCACCGCCGTCAATGCCGAACTGAACAAGCTGCAGGTGGCCAGCGCCAAGCAGGTCTACGAGGCATCGCAGCAACGCTATCGCAACCTGTTCGCGCTGTCGGCATGCGTGCTGGCAGTGGGCCTGGCATTCAGCACCGTGGTGGCATGGCGCCTGCGCCGTTCGATCGTGCAGCCGCTGGATACTGCGATCGGGCGTTTCGAGAAGATCGCGGGTGGCGACCTGAGCGTCGCCGCTTCCGGCGGCGAGGTGCTGGCCGATGAGTCGGCGCGCAACGAGACCGCGCGCATGCTCGGCATGCTGGGCCGGATGCAGGCCAGCCTGGTGGCCATGGTGGGCGACGTGCGTGGCGGCGCGGACTCGATTGCCTCGGCCAGCAAGCAGATCGCCAGCGGCAACGCCGACCTGTCGCAGCGTACCGAGCAGCAGGCGGCCTCGCTGGAAGAGACCGCCTCCAGCATGGAGGAACTGACCAGTACCGTGCGCCAGAATGCCGACAGCGCGCGCGAGGCCCGCGGGCTCGCAACGGATGCCGCGACCCTGGCCGAGCGCGGCAGCGAGGCCGTGCTGCGCGTGGTCAACGTCATGCAATCGATCGATGCCAGCTCGGGCAAGATCGTCGACATCATCGACGTGATCGAGAAGGTTGCGTTCCAGACCAATATCCTGGCGCTGAACGCGGCCGTGGAAGCCGCGCGTGCCGGCGAGCACGGCCGGGGGTTTGCCGTGGTGGCCGGCGATGTGCGCGACCTGGCGCAGCGCTGCGCCGGCGCATCGAAGGAGATCCGCGCGCTGATCGGCGCCTCGGTGGCCAATGTGCGTGAGGGCTCGGAGCTGGTCGATGACGCCGGCCGGGCGATGCAGGACATCGTCGACGCGGTGCAGCGTGTCAGCGCCATCATCGGCGATATCAGCGCGGCCTCGGACGAGCAGTCCAACGGCATCGAGCAGGTCAACGTGGCGGTGTCGCAGATGGACAGCATGACGCAGCAGAATGCGGCGCTGGTGGAGCAGGCGGCCGCCGCGGCGGCATCGCTCGAAGACCAGGCGCAGCGCCTGACCTCGCTGGTGGCGACGTTCCGGCTGGCCTGACGGTGCCGGGCGCATGCGCAGTGACTGCACATGCGCAGCAAGCTGCCCACAGGGGTGCGCTCGCCGATGCGACTGGCGTAAAATCGCGAGTTGCATTGGAGGAGTACGACATGACTGAATTCGTCACGACCGAGGTCCGCGGTGGCATCGGATACCTGACGCTGAACCGCCCGCAGGCGCTCAACGCCCTGTCGCTCGACATGATCCGCGCCATCACCCAGGCGCTGCAGACCTGGGCCGCCGCACCCGAGGTGGCGGCCGTGGTGGTCGCCGGTGCCGGCGGCAAGGCCTTCTGCGCCGGGGGCGATATCCGCTATTTCCACAAGGCTGCGCACGAAGGCAACCCGCTGCTCGACCAGTTCTTTGTCGAGGAATACGCGCTGAACTTCCTGATCCACCGCTATGCCAAGCCCTATATCGCACTGATGGACGGCGTGGTGATGGGCGGCGGCATGGGCATCTCGCAAGGGGCGCGGCTGCGCCTGGTCACCGATCGCACCAAGATGGCGATGCCGGAAACCAATATCGGCCTGTTCCCGGATGTGGGCGGCGGATGGTTCCTGGCGCGCACGCCGGGCCGCATCGGCGAGTACCTGGGGCTGACCGGCACCGTGATCCATGCCGCCGACGCGCTCTACGCCGGGCTGGCCGATGCCTATCTGCCGGGCAACCGGCTGGCCGAGCTGGTCGATTCGCTGCGCACGCAGCAGTTTGCCAGCGGCGACGCCGTGCTGGCGCACATCGAAGGCTTTACCGCTGCGCACCGCGATGACTGCGCGCCGGCGCACAGCACGCTGGCCGGGCTGTCGGCACAGATCGACAGCCTGTTCGCTGGCAACACCATGCCGGACATCCTCGCCGCCGTCAGCGACGCCCCGGGCGACTGGGCCGCGCAGACCGCCGCCATGCTGCGCAGCCGCTCGCCGCTGATGCTGTGCGTGACGCTGGAGCAGATCCGCCGTGCGCGCAGCATGTCGCTCGAAGACGAACTGCGCATGGAACTGGACATGATGCATTACGTGTTCCGCAACGGCGACGGTGTCGAGGGCATCCGCGCACTGGCTGTCGACAAGGACCACAAGCCGCGCTGGCAGCATGCGCGGCTTGATGATGTCAGCCGCGAGAAGGTGCTGTCGTTCTTCGACAGCCCGTGGCGCGCCGAGGAACATCCGCTGGCGTCGCTCGGCAAGACTGCCTGACATCCGCTGCGCAGGACGTGGCGGCGCCGACTCGGGGTAGAGTGACGGCTGGACCGGCGCACGCGGCCAGGCCAACCCTGGCCGCGTGCGCCGTCCGCGTCATTCCGTCCACACAGTCAAAGGAGCCGCAATGAGTAATCCTCGTGATGTCGTTGTACTGGTGGGAAGCCTGCGCAAGGAGTCATACAACCGCAAACTGGCCAAGGCGCTGATCGCGCTGGCGCCGCAGCAACTCAAGCTGGAGATTGTCGAGATCGGCGAGCTGCAGCTGTACAACCAGGACCTGGACGACAAACCTACCCAGGCCTGGACCACGTTCCGCGACCGCGTCCGCCGCGCCGACGCCGTGTTGTTCGTGACCCCGGAATACAACCGCTCCGTGCCCGCGCCGCTGAAGAACGCCATCGACGTGGGCTCGCGGCCCTATGGCAGCAGCGTCTGGGACGGCAAGCCTGGCGCCGTCATCAGCGCTTCGCCCGGCGCCATCGGTGGCTTCGGTGCCAACCAGCACCTGCGCCAGTCGATGGTGTTCCTCAATGTCCCGATGCTGCAGCAGCCTGAGGCGTATATCAGCGGGGTCGACAAGCTGCTTGATGAGCAGGGCGGGATCGCCAACGAATCGACCAAGGGCTTTCTCGGCAAATTTCTGACGACGTTTGCAGGCTGGATCGAGCGGACTGCGCCGCGCTGATACTGCCGGGGCGGGGCGCTGTGAACCTCGACGCGGTAGCCTGTAACCGCGGTTGGGGGGACGTGTCAGGTTACGAAGGCGTGCGCATCCGCCCCGGCTCCTGTCAGCGAACGGTCAGAGGTCGAGTCGAGAACCGTCGAGTGCCATCCATGCCCAGAGGAGAAGCACCGGCATCCCGGCCAGCGAGCGCAGCCAAATGCTGCGGTTCATTGCCAGCAACGCCCAAATTGCAAGTGAGCAACCAAGCAGGAGTGCGAAGCACGACAGCAGGTAGTTCGCCTGTGATTGATATGCCAACATCGCCGCAGATGGTCCTTGGCCGCCGAACGGATAGTTCTCAGGGCCTGTCCAGGCTCCCCATATCACTACCAGCATCAGCATGGCGACGAGACCGAGGATGCTGGAACCGACAGCCTTAATAGCGAACTTCCAGTTCCATGTCTTTGGCATAGTACAAAAACTCCTTGGCAAAGGAATTCATTGAACTGGTGAGGTCGATGCAACCTGCAGAGCCAGGGTAGCTTCCGCCATGGATCGTGAAATTGCCTCGGCCAAACACGTTTGTCCCCGGGCGTGGCTGCAACCCAATGCGCCGGGTTCCCCAGGCTGTCGTACAGCCGGCCATCGCCCGGCCTTGATGTTGATGAGCCTGAGAATGCAGGCAGCTCTGTTGAAGATGCTTGTAACTTCCCAGCGTTGAAAATCATCCTGCCGCGCGGTGGTGTGGGGCCCCTGTCAGGGGCGGGCGCGCACGTTCCCATTTGCACGCAGAGGGCTTCGGGAATCAATCAGCGTAGTCCGAATGTGCATGTTATCTGTGCTGCACGTCTTCTATTTCTTGTGACATTGGATGGCCGTGCTGACCTAGCCCCAGTTAAGCCGTACACGCGGAATGATGCCAAGGGGGCGTTTCAGCATCGCGAGTGCACCTGCGTTGCTTCGATCGATCCCGATCTGCCCTCGATGGTAAACTCAAGCGCTTCCGCTCATCAGCGAACTTGCCGTTTCCCGGCAGGCTGACGAGGCAGTTTTTGAGTTTTTCTATAGTAGGAATATCGGTCCAGGCGGATCGTTGTGAAATGACTGATTATCAAGGGAAGATCGCTGCTGCAAGCCCGCGCCGGGTGTCCGTGGCCCCGATGATGGACTGGACCGACCGCCATTGCCGCATGTTCCACCGCCAGCTCAGCCGCCACACCTGGCTGTACACCGAGATGGTGACCACCGGCGCGCTGCTGCATGGCGACGTCCCGCGCCATCTGGATTTCGATGCGGCCGAACACCCGGTCGCGCTGCAGTTGGGCGGGAGCGAGCCGGCAGATCTTGCGATGGCGGCCAAGCTGGGCCAGCAATGGGGCTATGCGGAAGTCAACCTGAACTGCGGCTGCCCGTCCGAGCGCGTGCAGCGCGGGGCCTTCGGCGCGTGCCTGATGGCCGAGCCGCAACTGGTGGCCGACTGCGTCAAGGCGATGCGCGATGCGGTGGATATCCCGGTCACCGTCAAGCATCGCATCGGCATCGACAAGATTGAGCACTACGATTTTGTTCGTGATTTCGTCGGCCGGGTGGCCGAGGCGGGTTGCGGCACGTTTATCGTCCACGCGCGCAATGCGATCCTGAAGGGCCTGAGCCCGAAAGAAAACCGTGAGATTCCGCCGCTGCGCTATGAGGTGGCGTACCAGCTGAAGCAGGAGTTTCCTGAGCTGGAGATCCTGATCAACGGTGGCATCGTCAGCTATGACGAGATGGCGGCCCACCTCGAGCACGTCGATGGCGTGATGATCGGTCGCGAGGCATACCATCAGCCCTATGTATTGGCCGAAATGGATGCGCGCTTCTATGGCGATGCGAGTGCGCCGGCGCCGTCGCGGCTCGATGTCGAGCTGGCGATGCAGCGCTATATCGGCGACCTGGTGGAGCGGGGTGGCTATATGGGCGCGGTCACGCGCCACATGCTTGGCCTGCATCGTGGCATCGCGGGCGGGCGTGGCTGGCGCCGCGTGCTGTCGGATGCCAAGCGCATGAATGCGACACGCACGCGAGCCGATGTGGATGCACTGTTCGAAGAGGCGCGCGCGCACTTGCAGCCGCAGGCACAAGAGCCTCTGGCCGCGTAAGCGAGCGTGGGCTGCGCGCGCTCTGCCGAGGGCGCGCTCTAACTCCGAATCGTGAAAATGTGCATGGCTGCACGGGGGTACCGCGCGCCGCACTTGCAATGCCTGATCGCCCGGAAACCGGCGCCAGGAAAGGGATTCCCCTAATTCGCTGAGGCAGGGCACTTTCATACACTGTGCCTGCCCTCGAATACAGGGCTTTCTTCAACTGATTATTAGCCCGCTTCGGCGGGCTTTTTTTTGTCGGCGTTCTCTTGTTGCTACGCCAGGCTTGTTGCTCTTCGTTTACCCGAATGGTGCATTCCCGGGATGGCAGTTACAGTGCAACCGCCTTCAGGGCATTTGAGATCGCTAAATTTAAGAGTCCGCGCTGCGGACTCTTTTTTTTGCGCGCTCGCTTTGCATGCGCTGACGAGGGGATTAGACGGTTGCCCTCGTAAAGAGTTCCATTGGTCACGCCAGCAGGCTAGCGCGTATGACTGATGCCTACGTCCAGCGTGCCGTAGGTCGTGATGCTCGATTCCCTGCCGTCGACCCCGCCGCCAGCGCATCCGCCGAGCAAGGCCGCCAATGCCGTCAGCGCAAGAATCCGCGCAGGCCATCTACACTTGATTTGCATTCCCGTTTCCTGCCGTTCGTAGACGTGTCGATTTTGTCGATGACGTCGATTGGGCTCTCAGATGCTCGTGAGGTTCCTTCGCCAGGTGCTGGCGCCACGACAATGAGAAGGCAGGGTGGCCAAAAAGAGGCAGGCGGCCCGATGGGGCGGGCCGCCTGACGGGAAGGTCGAGGGGGGTCAATGTCCCTCAGGCACAAGTATCGCTTCGCGCATTTGCGGCATGAACCCTGCAGAGGTAGGGGCTGTGCACAGCATATTTCCGCGAGCGAATCAGCGGCAGGCGCGAAGGTGCCAGCCGGGCGGGCGCCCTGGTCGGCGGCCGTGATACGATCCCTCGCATTGCCCCAGGCGAGACAAGGCATGGCATGCGGACCGATGCCGGCAGGGGGAGCAGCATGGAAAAAGAAAACGTGGAAAACGAAGCGCCGTTCGGCGTTGTCTATGAAGACTTCAGGGTGATCTGGGTTGCCGAGCAACTGCAGGACGGCAAATGGACGGCACGCTACTGCTGGCATCCCGGCACTTCGGAAGCCGCTGGCAAGGCGTTGCAGGAAGCCGTGCTGAACGGCAAGTCGCGCCGCCTGTTGGGGCAGTTCGATACCGAAGCGGAGGCCGTCGAAGCCATCAAGCAGGCAGTGCTGCTTGAGGCAAAGTGGAGCCCGTCCAGAACCTGAGCTTTTCTCTCAAAAAAATTGTGCGGGATACTAGCCATCCCGGGAAACTGTTTGTATAATCTTGGTTTTCGTCGATCAGCAACGTAACGCGCTGATGACCTCTACGGTGGCTGTAGCTCAGTTGGTAGAGTCCAGGATTGTGATTCCTGTCGTCGTGGGTTCGAGTCCCATCAGCCACCCCAAAGTATCCTTGCAAAACAGCGCCTTATACAGGCGCTGTTTTGCTTTCCGGTCACCGCGCTCGGCCGCATAGGCAGCCGGCGGCTGCCGGCTGGCCACAGCGTCACCCCTTAATGTCGCGCGGGTCGCATTGCAACGAGAGATTTCGCATGCACTTGGCGTAAATCACATGCTGGCTACGGCCGCTTCACCTTGACGATTTGGCGAGCACTACTGTCCAAGTGCCAGTGACTGATGGATCGCAGTGGGCCGTAGAAACCGATGATCCAAGTCGCGCACGTGCAATCTATCCGTCTCGTTCATTTGGCAATGGACCGCGATGCCGCTCTAATGATCCATGGCGCAGGGGGGCGAGACGAGATTGATTTCAGTGACTGCGAGACTCCGTTTCCGCGGGCAGGTCTTGCCACTCAGCTCAGCGTCGGTGCAAGCGGTAGCCGGCCGGCAACGGCACGCCTCCCGCATGCGGCGTCGCCAAAGCACTTTCGCCTGCGAATCAGTCCGTCACGGCCATGGATGATCAAATCGGCCTTCTCCTGCCGAGCCATTGCTGTACCTGCATCAATGGCCGCCTCCCGGGAGGGGAAGAATTGACGGTCGGTGGACCCATCCTCAATTTCAACTATCCATTGAAGACCTTCGACTCGTACGACATGTATGTTTCTTCCTGGCATGACCATCTCCTGAAGTCGCTGGATCCAGTTTCTGCATGCCACTCGCCGTCCGGTATCAGGCGCCGTCTGACAAGAGGAGCCCGCACTGAGGTGGGCTTCGAGTCACGCCCTGAGATTGGCGCCAGGGGGCGCCGAGCGTGAAAGCGGTTGGCCGTCAGGCATCCTGAGTCCGGTCGGATGAACGAGCAAGCCTGATCGGCCGCGCCCAACTACATCTTTGGCATGCTGCATATAGTGCCGCTACCGGCAGCCAGCTTCCCGGGGGTGTAGTTGCCTGGCTGCGCTATTGCCGTTCAGCCGGCTCAGCCCGATAGGCCGACCAGTAGTAGTGGCTGTGTCGGTTGTGGCGGGCCAGCTTCTTCTCGATGAAAAGTCGCACGGTGCCGAGGTGCCCGGCCTCGACCAGGACCGCATGATGGCTTGGCCCGTCGTGCGTGGCGCGAGGCAACGTCTGCAGGCCAGCGGCAATGTAGTGCCCCTGAACTCGACTGAGAATGCCGTTTGCGCCGGGAGCCGGGAACGGCTCGGCGGTTGCGGTCGGAAGATGGCAGCCTGCCGCGCGTTTTTTGCTGTTGCCCATGCTCAGCTCCGACCGGGGACGATGCGCACGCCGTCCCGAGAAACCTCGATCTGAGGCTGGTGGCCGTAAGCCCGCAACAGCCGGACATTTTCCCGGGCGGAACTCGGAATGTCTTTCTTGCGCACCAGGGCGCTGCTGGTGATGCGGAAGGTGCCGCAGCTTGGGCAACGGTAGAGGTAGCCATGAGATGGGGCGCGAGTGCGCTCGGCGGCAGTGCCGCAGATGGGGCAGTTTGCAGGTTCGGGCGACATGGCGGGGCATATATGAGTACTGTATGGATATACAGTATAGCTACTCGTATGGTCGCTGCGAAAGCAGCCAGAGGTAATTTCTGTCGGGTGGGGTATGCGACACAAATTAGCCGTGTGCCCGTGGGAATACTCGATATATAATCCCCGACCTAGAGCCGTATGCGGGCTTCCAGTATTCCCACGAACTACCCGGAACCCCGCGTCGTTATTAGCTTGGTGGCTAAGATTGAGATTCCTGTTGTCGTGGGTTCGAGTCCCATCAGCCACCCCAAAGCATTTCCCAGAACGGCGCCTCGCGAGGGCGCCGTTCTGCATTTCCCGGGGGTGGTATGTCTGTTCGAGCGGCAGCGGTTGGCGTAGCGATGGCAGCCATGGTGGCAGGATGTGCCACCGGCACTTCTGAAAAGGACATTCGCGCGCGTGCGCCGATGCGCTTGTTCACGCCCGCCAAGATGGGTGAGGTTGCGAAATGCCTGCGCAACAATCTGGGCGATGACGCCGCGGTCGTCAACTATCCGGCGAAGAGCCAGACCGAGATCCGCATCGGCCAGACCACGTCTGGCGGTGAATACCAATACGCCTATCTGATTTCGCTGACGGCGAAGCAGGATGGTACGGCGCTGGAGCTGCGCAAGAGCGATACTTGGTTCCCGCAGCTGACGCCGACGGAGCTGGAAGCCGAAGCCAAGGCGTGTGCGCCGCGTAGCTGAGGGCGGCGCCCGCAGCTGCTCGGAGACAGTCGGCAGATTTCAGGCGGCCAGCTTTTCGGCGGTTTCGAGTTCAAGCATGCGGCAGATCGCCGCCATGCTGCCGACCATGGTGCGGCGCTGCGTACCCTGGTAGACGCGTACGCCCTTGCTCTGGCGGAACGGCACAGGCTTGACCGGGCGACGGGCGGCGACTTGGTGGATTTGCGGCATGGTGGCACCTCTTTTAGGCAAAGCGGGGTCAACACCCGGCAAGCCGGGCGGCGTCTGCAAAGCAATGGAAGCGGGTGGGCCCGCGCAGGCGGTTGGCCTGCGGTGCCCGGCTAGAAGCCGGAGGATCGGATCAGCCCGACGGCGATGCCTTCCAGCGAGAACTCCTCGCCAGGCTCCACGATGATGTTGGTGAAGTCCGGGTTTTCTGCGATCAGTTCGATATGGCCACCGCGACGCTGCAGGCGCTTGACGGTCACGTCATCACCCAGGCGCGCCACCACGATCTTGCCGTTGGCGGCTTCGCTGGCGCGGCGCACGGCCAGCAGGTCGCCGTCGAGGATGCCGGCATCGCGCATGCTCAGGCCGCGCACTCGCAGCAGGTAATCGGGGCGTTCGTCGAAGACCGAGGCGTCGACCTGGTACTGGCGGTCGATATGCTCGGCGGCGAGTATCGGGCTGCCGGCGGCAACGCGGCCCACCAGCGGCAGCGTCAGCTGCATCACGCCGGCCATCGGCAACGAAAACTGGTCGGGCATTTCCGAATCGCTGCGTGCCACCTTCAGGCGGATGCCGCGTGAAGCGCCCGGGGTCAGTTCGATCACGCCCTTGCGTGCCAGCGCCCTCAGGTGTTCTTCCGCGGCATTGGGCGAGGAGAAGCCAAACTCTGCGGCGATTTCGGCGCGCGTGGGCGGAAAGCCGGTGCGGCGGATCGTGTTGCGGATCAGATCGAAAATCTGCTGCTGCCGGGGTGTCAGGGTCGCCATGGGATCGCCGTTCCGTGCGGGGCCGCGGGGTTTCGGGTAAGAGGATCGGTCGATCCTTTATCCTGCATCCGTCTGGCCGGGCACTGTATGTTTAAACAGTATGCTGTGATTTTATACAGTATCGGCCTGAGCGCAAGCAGAATTTTTGGGGCGTGTCTCATGGACGGAATGCGGATCACCGGCGAGAGCCGCGGCGAGGCGGGGCGCGCCCGTTACAATCGGCATTCCTGCCTTTCCACTTTCTTTGCACGCTCCATGACCCAATTGCCTCGCATCGTCGTACTGGCCACCGGCGGCACCATTGCTGGCGCGGCCGGAAACTCTGCCAGCAGCGCACGCTACCAGGCGGCGACCGTGCCGGTGTCGTCGTTGCTGGCAGCGGTGCCCGCGCTGCAGTCGGCGGCTCGCATCGAGGCCGAGCAGGTGGCCCAGGTCGACAGCAAGGACATGACCTTCACGCTCTGGCAAACGCTGGCGGCGCGGGTTGAGCACTGGTCCGCGCAGCCCGACGTGGCTGGCATCGTGATCACCCACGGCACCGATACGCTGGAAGAAACTGCGATGGCGCTGCACCTGACGCAATCGTGTCCGGTGCCCGTGGTGATGACGGCGGCAATGCGGCCGTCGACGTCGCTGTCGGCCGATGGGCCGCTGAACCTGCTGGATGCGGTGCGCGTGGCCGCTCATCCCGATGCGCGCGGCAAGGGTGTACTGGTGGTGCTGAACCAGCAGATCCACGCTGCGCGGGATGTGGCCAAGGCCCACACGTCGGCGGTGGACGCCTTTGTTTCGGCCTGCGGGCCGCTGGGTTTCGTGCAGGACGACTACGTGCGCTTCGCCCGCGCGCCACGCGTGGCCTGGGTGATCGGGCCGATGCCGGCGGCGTGGCCGATGGTGGAGATCGTGGCGAGCTACGCGCAGCCGGGCAGGGTGGCAGTGGATGCGCTGGTCCGCGCGGGTGTTGCCGGGCTGGTGGTGGCTGCCGCCGGCAATGGCTCGGTGCATGAGGTGCTGGCCGAGGCGCTGGCCGATGCCGCTGCCGCGGGCGTGGCCGTGGTGCGCAGTTCCCGCACCGGGGCCGGCCATGTGGCGATTCCGCCCCAGCTCAGCCCGACGGATGGAGCTTTTGTTTCCGCAACGGACCTCAATCCCTATAAGACGCGCGTGCTGCTGGCCCTGGCGCTGGCAGCCGACTCAGGCCTGGCGCGGGATCCGGCAAGGCTGCAGGCCGTGTTTGCCAACGCCTGATTTGCCTGTGTAATCAGCGGCTTGCGCACTTGCCGCCATGCGGGCTATAATCTAAGGCTATTCAACCTTGCCACACCGGACTCGTGACGCCCGGGTGGCTAATCCAAAAGGAGCGTCAATGCGTCATTACGAAATCGTCTTCATCGTCCACCCGGACCAGAGCGAACAAGTGCCGGCCATGATCGAGCGCTACAAGCAGCTCGTGACCTCGCAGAACGGCAACGTTCACCGCGTGGAAGACTGGGGCCGTCGCCAGATGGCTTACATGATCCAGAAGCTGGCCAAGGCTCACTACGTTTGCCTGAACATCGAATGCGGCAAGGAAACGCTGGCTGAACTGGAACACGCGTTCAAGTTCAACGACGCCGTCCTGCGCCACCTGATCGTGCAGACCAAGAAGGCCGAGACTGCACCTTCGCCGATGATGAAGGAAGTGCAGCGCGAAGAAGCCCGCAAGGCCGCGCAAACGACCACCGAAGGCCAGGCCGCCTGAGTGCGGACTGCGGTGCGCGCCATGGCTGACAGCGTCGGCCACGGCAGCATGGATTGCAACCAGCAAGAGGTCCCGCGTTGAACCAGCTTCGGCTTGCCGCCACCCTGGCAGAACGCGATGCCCTGCGCTATACCCCGGCCGGGGTCCCCGTCGTGAACTGCATCCTGCAGTACAGCGGCGAGGCCGTCGAGGCGCAAACGCCGCGGCAGGTCGAGTTTGCAATCGCAGCGATGGGGGTCGGACAGGTTGGCCAGCGTCTGGAGCGGTTACCGCTCGGCACGCTGCTCGACTGCGAAGGATTCCTGGCCCGCAAGCACCGCAACAGCAAGGCTCTCGTCTTTCACATCACTGGATGTAAAGCATTCGAAAAGGATTGAATCATGGCATTCGTCAAACGTGACAACAAGAACAAGAAGCGCTTCCAGCAACAGAACCCGCTGTTCAAGCGCAAGCGCTTCTGCCGCTTCACCGTGGCTGGCGTGGAACAGATCGACTACAAGGATCTGGACACCCTGAAGGACTTCATCGGCGACAACGGCAAGATCACGCCGGCCCGCCTGACCGGTACCAAGGCTCACTATCAGCGTCAGCTGGATACGGCCATCAAGCGTGCGCGTTTCCTCGCGCTGATGCCGTACACCGACCTGCACAAGAACTGATCAGGCCCTAGGTCCGTTAAGGAGAGAATACGATGCAAATTATTCTGCTGGAAAAAGTCATCAACCTGGGCAACCTGGGTGACATCGTCAAGGTGAAGGACGGTTACGCCCGTAACTTCCTGATCCCGGGCAAGAAGGCCCGCCGTGCTACGCAAACCGCGATCGCCGAATTCGAAGTCAAGCGCGCCGAGCTGGAAAAGGCCGCTGCCGAGAAGCTGGCCGCCGCGCAAGCCGAAGGCGAGAAGCTGAACGGTCTGAGCGTCCAGATCAGCCAGAAGTCGGGTGTGGACGGCCGCCTGTTCGGTTCCGTGACCAACGCCGACATCGCTGAAGCCCTGGCTGGCCAAGGCTTCAAGCTGGAAAAGGCCCAGGTTCGCATGCCGAATGGTCCGCTGAAGATGGTGGGCGACCACCCGGTCAGCGTTGCGCTGCACACGGACGTCGTGGTTGACGTGACCGTGTCGGTCGTGGGTGAGAGCGTCTAAGGACGTGCCGCCTTGCCGGCGCGCTGCGCCGGCTGAAGCACCGCAAGCAAAAAAGGCAGGAGCCCCGGCTCCTGCCTTTTTTTGTTGCCCGCTTGTCTTTGCCTGCCCGGTCGCCAAATGTCCGGCGAAGTGCGTCCTCCCGCCGTTATAATCCCTCCCCATGAACGCGCCTGTCGCCGACCCCCAACTCGAGAACCTCAAGGTCCCGCCGCATTCCATCGAAGCCGAGCAATCGGTGCTGGGTGGCCTGCTGCTGGACAACGCCGCCTGGGACCGCATTGCGGACTTCATTTCCGAGGCGGATTTCTACCGTTTTGACCACCGGATGATCTTTCAGAGCATCGCCCGGTTGATCTCGGCCACCAAGCCGGCCGACGTGATCACGGTCTATGAAATGCTGCAGGTCGCCGGCAAGGCCGAGGAAGTGGGCGGGCTGGCCTACCTGAATTCGCTGGCGCAGAACACGCCCAGCGCGGCGAATATCCGCCGCTACGCGGAGATCGTGCGTGAGCGCTCGGTGCTGCGCAAGCTGGTGACGGCGGCCGACGATATCGCCTCGGCCGCGTTCGCGCCCAAGGGCCGCGAGGTGCGCGAGCTGCTGGATGAGGCTGAGTCCAAGGTCTTTGCGATTGCCGAAGAAGGCTCGCGCGGCCAGAAGGGTTTCCAGGAAATCCAGCCGCTGCTGACCCAGGTGGTCGAGCGCATCGACGAGCTGTACCACCGCGATTCCACCACCGACGTCACCGGCGTGCCGACCGGCTTCATCGACCTGGACAAGATGACCAGCGGCATGCAGCCGGGCGACCTGATCATCGTGGCCGGCCGCCCGTCGATGGGCAAGACCGCGTTCTCGCTGAACATCGGCGAGCATGTGGCAGTGGAGCAGGGCCTGCCGGTGGCCGTGTTCTCGATGGAAATGGCGGGCACCCAGCTGGCCATGCGTATGCTCGGCTCGGTAGGCCGCCTTGACCAGCACCGGCTGCGCACTGGCCGCCTGCTGGATGAAGACTGGCCGCGGCTGACGCATGCGATCCAGCGCATGAACGACACCCAGCTGTTCATCGACGAAACTCCGGCGCTGAACCCGATGGAGCTGCGTGCCCGTTCGCGGCGCCTGGCGCGCCAGTGCGGGCAGCTTGGCCTGATCATCATCGATTACCTCCAGCTGATGTCAGGTTCGGGCGGCGGCGAGAACCGCGCCACGGAAATTTCCGAAATCTCCCGTTCGCTCAAGGGTCTGGCCAAGGAACTCAACTGTCCGGTGATTGCACTGTCGCAGCTGAACCGAAGCCTGGAACAGCGTCCCAACAAGCGTCCGGTGATGTCCGACCTGCGCGAATCCGGCGCTATCGAACAGGATGCCGACGTGATCCTGTTCATCTACCGCGACGAAGTCTATAACGCGGACTCCCAGGACAAGGGCACGGCCGAGATCATTATCGGCAAGCAGCGTAACGGCCCGATCGGCACGGTGCGCCTGACCTTCCTGGGCCAGTTCACCAAGTTCGACAACTTCAGCGGCGGCCCGGCTTTCTTCGACAACGATACCTGACGAAGTCAAGCCAGCCTGCAATCGTCCGTGCGGCGCCGCTTGTTTGCGCCAAATTCGCGGGCAATGTCCCAGTAACCCTGTAAAATATTGCGCTTTGATGACAGTCGCCACCCGCGACTGTCATGCAACGCGTCCGCCCAATCCTGCAACACAATCAGCAGCGTCACCACGCTGCCACAAGGAACATTCCATGTTCGGCCGATTCATGCCCACGGAGGGCAAGTTCTTCGAATATTTCAACCAGCATGCCGACTGCGCGGTGACCGCCGCCCATGAGCTCCAGGCACTGGTCAACGACTTGCCCAACGCCGAGGCCCATGCCCGCCGCGTCCAGGCCACCGAAAAGAAGGCCGACCGGATCACGCACGACACCATCGACCTGCTGCACAAGACCTTCATCACGCCGCTGGACCGCGACGAGATCCACAAGCTCATCACGACCATGGACGACATCCTGGACCTGATGGAAGACGTGGCCGAGACCATCTCGCTGTACGACGTGACCAACCTGACCGACGAGGCGCTGCGCCTGGCGGCCATCTGCGTGCAGTGCTGCGACCAGGTCAAGATCGCGGTGGGCCTGCTCGAGGACATGGGCAATGCCAGCACCATCCTGAAGACCGCCCAGCAGATTGACCAGCTTGAATCTGAAGCCGACCGCGTGATGCGCTCGGCGATGTCCAAGCTGTTCCGCGACGAGACCGACGTCAAGCGCCTGATCAAGCTGAAGGCCATCTACGAACAGCTCGAGACGATCACCGACAAGTGCGAGGACGTCGCCAACATCATCGAAGGCATCGTCCTGGAAAACGCCTGAGGCGGCAATCGGCATGCAGACCATACAAATGAGCCTGTGGGTGATCGCCTTGCTGGTGGCGCTCGCGCTGCTGTTCGACTTCATGAACGGCTTCCACGACGCGGCCAACTCGATCGCCACGGTGGTGTCCACCGGCGTGCTCAAGCCGCATCATGCGGTGGCAATGGCGGCGATGTGCAACGTCGTCGCAATCTTTGTCTTTCACCTGAAGGTGGCGGCCACGGTGGGGACCGGCACCATCGACGTCAATATCGTCGACCACTACGTGATATTCGGGGCCCTGGTCGGGGCGATCGCCTGGAACGTCATCACCTGGTACTACGGCATCCCGTCGTCGTCGTCGCATGCGCTGATCGGCGGGCTGGTGGGCGCGGCGGTGGCCAAGGCCGGCACCGGCGCGCTGGTGGGCAGCGGCCTGCTGAAGACGGTGGCGTTCATCCTGGTCTCGCCGTTGCTGGGCTTCCTGCTCGGTTCGCTGATGATGGTGATGGTTGGCTGGACCTTCTTCCGCACGCCGCCGTCGCGGGTGGACCGCTGGTTCCGCCGGCTGCAGCTGGTCTCGGCCTCGCTGTACAGCCTGGGCCACGGCGGCAATGACGCGCAGAAGACCATCGGCATCATCTGGATGCTGCTGATCGCCAGCGGCCATGTGGTGGCCGGCGGCCAGCCGCCGACCTGGGTGATCGTCAGCTGCTACGTGGCCATCGGCATGGGCACGCTGTTCGGCGGCTGGCGGATCGTGCGCACCATGGGCCAGAAGATCACCAAGCTCAAGCCGGTCGGCGGCTTCTGCGCCGAGACGGGCGGGGCGATTACGCTGTTCTTTGCCTCGGCGCTGGGCGTGCCGGTATCGACCACGCATACCATCACCGGCGCCATCGTCGGCGTCGGCTCGGCGCAGAAGATGTCGGCGGTGCGCTGGGGCGTGGCCGGCAATATCGTCTGGGCCTGGGTGCTGACGATCCCGGCGTCGGCCTTCATGGCGGCGATCGCATGGTGGATCGGGCGGCATATCCTGTAAGGCAGGGGCGGCCGTACCAACAAAAAGCCAGGCTGATGCCTGGCTTTTTGTTTGGGCGCTTCACTGGTTGGCGAAGGCAGCGATGGGATCGTCGTCGACCGGAAGCGGGGCCGGCGCGGGCTCAGGCAGCGGTGGCGCGGCCGGGGGTGCCACCGGCGCCGGCGGCTGGTTGACCGCCGCGACCACGCGGCGCGCGCCGTTGTAGCGCGCGGCCCAGTAAGGCTTGCCCATGTCTTCGAGACGGACCGTGCCGCCGGACGACGGTGCATGGACAAAGCGGTTCTGTCCGACGTAGATGCCCACGTGCGAATTGGCGCGGCCGGTGGTGTTGAAGAACACCAGGTCGCCGGATGCCACCTCGCTGCGGTCCAGCGAGCTGCCGCGGGTGCCCATCGCCTCGGTGGTGCGGGGCAGGTTCACATTGGCCGCGCGCGACACCACGTAGCGCACCAGCCCGCTGCAGTCGAAGCCGGAGTCCGGCGTATTGCCGCCGTAGCGATAGGGTGTGCCGACCAGGGACATCGCCTGGATCGAAATCTCTTCCAGTCCGGCGCTGGGGTCGATCATGGGCTTGCCCGGCGTGCGCGGCAGGCCGGCGTGGCGCGAAGGCGGGGAACTGGCGCAGGCCGCCAGCAGCAGGGCGGCGGCGCAGAGCAGCGGCAGCCGGACCTGGACAAGCAGGCCCTGCGCACGCAATGGATGGGTAGGAATTCGGGTACGGCGCAATGGCATCCTGGGTTTCCGGTCGCCGGCCTGCCGGCGCACCGGAAGCCTTGCCGCTACCAGCGTAGCTGGGCGTTGCGCGTACCGGTGCTGACCTTGATGGACTTGGCCTGGCCCTTGTAACTGGCCTCGATATTGTAGCTGCCTTCGGGCGCACGTATCAGGCAGCGCGGGCCGGCGGCGCGGAAGCTGGCGACTTCCTGCTCGTCGCGCACCAGCCTGACCGCCACGTCCGACAGGAATTCACCGTTCGCACCCTGTGTGAACAGGATGCCCATGTTGAAGTCCTTTTCCTTCGCGGCCAGCGCCTGGCGCTCGTCCTCGGCGACACCGCCGCAGACGTAGCTGACCGGGCCCATGGTGCGGATCACCATTTCTTCGGCGGCGGCATGGGCCGGGCGCCAGCTGGCGGCCAGCGCGATGCCGGCGGCTGCCAGCATGGCCAGCGCAAGGCGCTGCCTGTGCTGGCTGCGGGCAACGGCAGGCGCATGCCTGCCGGGCAGATGCTGGGTATTCATCGACGCCTCCAGTGGGGATGCGGGGGGCAACGGCAAACATGGGGCCATCATAGCCCCAAAGTGCTTGCCGTTGACGACGGCGCTCAGGCACTGCGGGCGCGCCCCGCCACCGGCTGGGCGCGCCCTCAGGTTGCCGGTGTCAGAGCACGTCGCCGGCGTGGTCGGCCAGGCGCGAGCGTTCGCCGCGCGCCAGCGTGATATGGCCGCTGTGGCTCCAGCCCTTGAAGCGGTCGACCACGTAGGTCAGGCCCGACGAACCCTCGGTCAGGTACGGCGTGTCGATCTGCGCGATATTGCCCAGGCAGATGATCTTGGTGCCGGGGCCCGCGCGCGTCACCAGCGTCTTCATCTGCTTGGGCGTCAGGTTCTGTGCCTCGTCGATGATGACGAACTTGTTGACGAAGGTGCGCCCGCGCATGAAGTTCATGCTCTTGACCTTGATGCGCGACCGGATCAGCTCCTGCGTGGCGGCGCGTCCCCAGTCGCCGGCGCTGTCGTCGCTCTTTTGCAGCACCTCGAGGTTGTCGTCGAACGCGCCCATCCAGGGCTGCATCTTCTCTTCCTCGGTGCCGGGCAGGAAGCCGATGTCTTCGCCCACCGGCACCGTCGCGCGCGTGACGATGATCTCGTTGTACTGCTTCTGGTCCAGCACCTGTTCCAGCCCGGCTGCCAGCGCCAGCAGGGTCTTGCCGGTGCCGGCCTGGCCGAGCAGCGTGACGAAGTCGATGTCCGGGTTCATCAGCAGGTTGAGCGCGAAGTTCTGCTCGCGGTTGCGGGCGGTAACGCTCCACACATTGTTCTTGTGGTGCGTGTAGTCCTTGAGCGTCTGCAGCAGCGCGGTCTTGCCGTTGATCTCCTTGACCTGCGCGTACAGCGGCAGGCTGCCGTCGACCGGTTCCAGGTAGACGAACTGGTTGACCAGGAACGACGGCACCAGCGGCCCGGTGAGCCGGTAGAACATGGCGCCTGACTTCGGGTCCTGCCAGCTTTCCACGCCCTTGCCGTGCCTGGTCCAGAAGTCGCCGGGCAGCTGCAGCACGCCGGCATAGAGCAGGTCCTTGTCTTCCAGGACCTGGTCGTTGAAGTAGTCTTCGGCCGGCAGGCCCAGTGCGCGCGCCTTGATGCGCATGTTGATGTCTTTCGACACCAGCACGACCTGGCGTTCGGGGTACTGCTGCTGCAGCGCGCTGACCACGCCCAGGATCTGGTTGTCGGCCTTGCCCTGCGGCAGGCCTTCAGGCAACTTGATGTCGTTCAGGCGCGTCTGGAAGAACAGCTTGCCCTGCGCATCGCGGTTGCCCAGCTTGGCCAGCGGCAGGCCTTCGTCGAGCACGCCGTCGGTGCCGCCCACCAGCGAATCGAGCGTGCGGCTGACCATGCGCGCGTTGCGCGCGACTTCGCTCATGCCCTTCTTGTGGTTGTCCAGTTCTTCGAGCGTCATCATCGGCAGATAGATGTCGTGTTCCTCGAAGCGGAACAGCGAGGCCGGGTCGTGCATCAGCACGTTGGTGTCGAGCACGAACAGCTTGCTCGGGCCTTCGGACTTGCGGGCGCGGCGCGTGGGGCCGGTGGACGGCTTGACCAGGCTGACCGGTGCGGCATTGACGGCAGGCGTCGATACGGCCGGGGTCTCGGTGCTGCGGGCACGGGTGCCACCGGCGGCGCGGGCCTGGACCTCAGGCACCTCGGTGTCGCCGGTTTCCAGCAATGCCACGCGCTCGAGCGCCGGCACAGGTTTCTTGCCCTGTGTGGCGGCTTTGGCCTTGGGCACCGCGGAGACCGGAGCAAACTCGCTCGGATCCAGCAATTGGGCAGGCTTGGCGGGCATGGTAGGCAGCGGCATGCTTGGCTTTCCTTTCAGGGGGACAAGAAGGGGGCGAGGGTGTCCGTGCCGCGACGGCGCGATACGTCGTGGCGGCCGATGGCCGGGGCATGCATGCGCGAGGCTCCCGGCGCGGACAGGCATGAGCACAGACGCGGCTGCAAACAAAAAAGCCGCCATGCCTGCATAACAGGATTGGCGGCTCTTTTGCGGACTGCCGACACGGCAGATCCGCTACCGGCCTGTGGCGCGAACCGCCTGGGCCGGGGAGTCGAAACAGCGTGGCATCCGGAATCTGAACTCATTACGGGCCAATGTATCCGAAGGTTTTGGGTTTGGCAATTGGGTTTGCCAACGGCTTGTTGCGACACAGCACGTCCGGCTTGGCGTCCGTGCAGAGGCAAGGCCGATACCGACGTGATACCTCAGATCCCGCGCACGATTTCCAGGACCTCGTCAACATGGCTCGGCACCTTGATGCCGCGCATCTCGTGGCGCAGGATGCCCTTGCCGTCGATGATGAAGGTGCTGCGCTCGATGCCCCGGTGCTCCTTGCCATAGAGTTTTTTCATCTTGATGACATCGAATAGCGTGCACATGGCTTCGTCGGCGTCGGAGATCAGCTCGAAGGGCAGCTCAAGCTTGGCCTTGAAGTTCTCGTGCGAGCGGATGCTGTCGCGCGAGATGCCGAACACCTGTACGCCGGCCTTCTGGAAATCCTCATACTGGTCGCGGAAGTTCATGGCCTCCGTGGTGCAACCCGGCGTGTTGTCCTTCGGGTAGAAGTACAGCACCACCGTCTTGCCGCGGTTGTCGGCAAGGCGGAAGGTGGCGTCGCCGGTCATCGGCGCGCTGAAGTCGGGTACGGCCTTGTTCAGACTGACGGTCATGCTTGTGGCTCCTGGGGGAGGGGCAGGGGATCGGAGAATCGGGTGAGGGGGCTGCCACCTTGGCGGGGCAGATTGGGGCGCCCTGCCGGACTTCAAGCGTGGCGCCGGCTCAACTTTTGCAAAGATCAGGCGGCTTCGGGTTCGAGCAGCAGCACCGCCGCCACCTTGCGACCTTCCGCCATCAGGATGTTGTAGGTGCGGCAGGCGGCCTGCAGGTCCATGGCGTCCACCCCGACATGGCGGCGTGACAGCGACGCGGTCAGGCGCGGGTGCGGGAAGCGCAGCCGCGAGCCGGTGCCGAGCAGCACCACTTCGGGGCCGAGTTCCACCAGCTGCTCGAAATGCGCGGGTTCCAGGTCTTCGAAGCGGCTGACCGGCCAGGGCCGGACTTCGCCCTCGGGCATGACCAGGACCGAGTTGGTGTGACGGACGAGGTTGATCTCGATGTAGCCCGGCCCGTAGGCCGTGACGGTATTGAGCGACTGGGGCTGGTCGGCGTGGAGTTTCACTTGGAGGCCTCTGCGGCGGCCGCCGCGGGCTGGCGGGCCGGCCCGTGGGGCGGATGGCCGGCACCCCGGGCGGGTACGGTGTGGACGACAGGATGGACGACAGTGCGCAGGCGCCTGGCGTGTGCGCGGCAAGCGCACGCTGCAATGCAAGAATCCCTGCCGAAGTCTGTCATAATCCGATAAATTATAGCTTTTGCCTCCCTGTCTGCCACGTTCGCGTTGCATTGCAGCGGACGTCGCCCCGGCGCGGGGCTTCCGCACGGGGCTTCGGCATTAATTCAGATTCGCCCAGATTCCCTGTCCGGTGCCGCCGACGCGGCACGCTACGCTTGCCCGACATCGCCGTGAAACCCATCCAGAAATCCAACAAACTCAATAACGTTTGCTACGACATCCGCGGACCGGTGCTGGAAAAGGCCAAGCAGATGGAGGAAGAAGGGCACAAGATCATCAAGCTGAATATCGGCAACCTGGCCGTGTTCGGCTTTGACGCGCCGGAAGAGATTCAGCAGGACATGATGCGAAACCTGCCGAATTCGGCAGGTTATTCTGATTCCAAGGGTATTTTCGCCGCACGCAAGGCGATCATGCACTATACCCAGCAAAAAAATATCGAAGGCGTTGGCCTGGACGATATTTATGTCGGCAACGGTGCCTCCGAACTGATCGTGATGGCCGTCAACGCGCTGCTCAATGCCGGCGACGAAGTGCTGGTGCCGGCGCCGGACTACCCGCTGTGGACCGCCGCGGTGAGCCTTTCGGGCGGCACGCCGGTGCACTATATCTGCGACGAGTCCAATGACTGGATGCCCGATCCGGCCGATATCCGCGCCCGCATCACGCCGCATACCAAGGCCATCGTCATCATCAACCCGAACAACCCCACCGGGGCGCTGTATTCGGACGAGCTGCTGCTCGAGATCGTCGCCATCGCGCGCGAGCACGGCCTGATCATCTATGCCGACGAGATCTACGACAAGGTCCTGTACGACGGCCACACCCACACCTCGATCGCCTCGCTCTCGACCGATGTGCTGACCGTGACCTTCAACGGCCTGTCGAAGAACTACCGCTCGTGCGGCTACCGCGCCGGCTGGATGGTGGTGTCGGGCGACAAGCGCCCGGCCATCGACTATATCGAAGGCCTGAACATGCTGTCGTCGATGCGCCTGTGCGCCAACGTTCCGGGCCAGTGGGCGATCCAGACCGCGCTGGGCGGCTACCAGAGCATCAACGACCTGGTCAACGAAGGCGGGCGCCTGCGCCGCCAGCGCGACCTGGCCTACGAGCTGATCACCGCGATCCCCGGTGTTACCTGCGTCAAGCCCAAGGCGGCGCTTTACCTGTTTCCCAAGCTCGACCTGTCGATGTACCCGGTGCAGGACGACCAGGAGTTCATCTACGAACTGCTGCAGGAGTCCAAGGTGCTGCTGGTGCAGGGCTCGGGCTTCAACTGGGCCAAGCCCGATCATTTCCGCATCGTGTTCCTGCCGCACGAGGAAGACCTGCGCGAGGCCATCGGCCGCATCGCGCGCTTCCTCGAGGCGTACCGAAAACGCCACGGCAAGGTAGCGGCCTGATTTCGCGGGCCGCGCCGCAATTCATCCTTAGCAACTCAGAAGATTGTCCATGAACCCCATCAAAGTTGGCCTGCTCGGCATCGGTACCGTCGGTAGCGGCACGTTCAACGTGCTCAAGCGCAATCAGGAAGAAATTCGCCGCCGCGCCGGCCGCGGCATCGAGATTGCCATCGTGGCCGATCTCAACACCGAACGCGCGCGCGAACTGACCAACGGGGAAGTGGAGATCGTCAGCGATGCCAACGAGGTGGTCAACCGCCCCGACATCGACATCGTCATCGAACTGATCGGCGGCTACGGCATCGCGCGCGAGCTGGTGCTCAAGGCGATCGAGAACGGCA
The DNA here is from genome assembly GCF_058792255.1 of Cupriavidus sp. CPT47-8839-RL05A. Lineage (NCBI taxonomy): Bacteria > Pseudomonadati > Pseudomonadota > Betaproteobacteria > Burkholderiales > Burkholderiaceae > Cupriavidus > Cupriavidus sp. CPT47-8839-RL05A. The sequence goes on from NZ_JBYTEG010000015.1 coordinate 125,109, forward strand.
AGCACGTGGTCACCGCCAACAAGGCGCTGCTGGCCGTGCACGGCAACGAGATCTTCGAAGCCGCGCGCCGCAAGGGCGTGATCGTGGCGTTCGAGGCTGCCGTCGCCGGCGGCATCCCCATCATCAAGGCGCTGCGCGAAGGCCTGACCGCCAACCGCATCCAGTGGATCGCCGGCATCATCAACGGCACCACCAACTTCATCCTGTCCGAGATGCGCGACAAGGGCCTCGATTTCGACGTGGTGCTGAAGGAAGCGCAGCAGCTCGGCTACGCCGAAGCCGACCCGACCTTCGACATCGAAGGCGTCGATGCCGCGCACAAGGTCACGCTGATGAGCGCGATCGCCTTCGGCATGCCGGTGCAGTTCGACAAGGCCCACGTGGAAGGCATCACCAAGCTGTCAGCCATCGACATCAAGTACGCCGAGGAACTGGGCTACCGCATCAAGCTGCTGGGCATCACCCGCCGCCGCGACGACGGTGTCGAGCTGCGCGTGCATCCGACGCTGGTGCCGGCCTCGCGCCTGATCGCCAACGTCGAAGGCGCGATGAACGCGGTGCTGGTGCAGGGCGACGCCGTGGGCGCGACGCTCTACTACGGCAAGGGCGCCGGCGCCGAGCCGACCGCCTCGGCCGTGATTGCCGACCTGGTCGACGTGACCCGCCTGCACACCGCCGACCCGAACCATCGCGTGCCGCACCTGGCGTTCCAGCCGGATGAGCTGTCGAGCGTGCCGGTGCTGCCGATCGAAGAGATCAACAGCTCGTACTACCTGCGCATGCGCGTGGCCGACGAGACCGGCGTGCTGGCCGAGATCACCCGCATCCTGGCCGAGGGCGGCATCTCGATCGACGCCATGCTGCAGAAGGAATCGCGCGAAGGCGAGCCGCAGACCGACATCATCATCCTCACGCACATCACGCGCGAGAAGCACGTCAACGCGGCGATCGCCAAGATCGAGGCGCTGCCCACCGTGCTGTCCGCCGTGACGCGCCTGCGCATGGAAGAACTGAACTAAGGGCCGGACCTGCTGATTCACATGAAATACCAGTCGACCCGCGGCCATGAGATGCCGCAATCGTTTTCCGAGATCCTGCTGGGCGGCCTGGCGCCGGACGGCGGGCTGTACCTGCCTACCCAGTACCCGCAAGTCACCGCCGATGAGCTCGAAGCGTGGCGCAAGCTGTCGTATGCCGACCTGGCCTACGAGATCCTGCGCAAGTTCTGCGACGATATTCCTGCCGAGGACCTGCGCGCGCTGACGCGCAAGACCTATACGCCCGAGGTGTACTGCAATGCGCGCGAAGGCGACAACACCGCCGACATCACGCCGCTGCGCACGCTCGGTGAAGAGGGCGGCACCAGGCTGCAACTGCTGGGCCTGTCCAACGGCCCGACGCTGGCCTTCAAGGACATGGCGATGCAGCTGCTCGGCAATCTGTTCGAGTACGCGCTGGGCCGCGCCGGGCAGGAGCTGAACATCCTGGGTGCGACTTCCGGCGATACCGGCAGCGCGGCAGAATACGCCATGCGCGGCAAGCGCGGCATCCGCGTGTTCATGCTGAGCCCGCACCGCAAGATGAGCGCGTTCCAGACCGCGCAGATGTTCAGCCTGCAGGACGCCAACATCTTCAACCTCGCCGTCGAAGGCGTGTTCGACGACTGCCAGGACATCGTCAAGGCGGTCTCCAACGACCTCGACTACAAGGCGCGCCAGAAGATCGGCACCGTCAACTCGATCAACTGGGCGCGCGTCGTGGCCCAGGTGGTGTACTACTTCAAGGGCTGGCTGCTGGCGACCAGCGGCCCCGGCCAGAAGGTCTCGTTCTGCGTGCCGTCGGGCAACTTCGGCAACGTCTGCGCCGGCCATATCGCGCGCATGATGGGCCTGCCGATCGACAAGCTGGTAGTGGCCACCAACGAGAACGACGTGCTCGACGAGTTCTTCCGCACCGGTGCCTACCGCGTGCGCAAGTCGGCCGAGACGTACCACACCTCGAGCCCGAGCATGGATATTTCCAAGGCCTCGAACTTCGAGCGCTTCGTGTTCGACCTGCTCGGCCAGGACGCCGGCAAGCTGGTGGCGCTGTTCCGCGACGTGGAAGAGAAGGGCGGCTTCGACCTGTCGGGCACGCCGGAATTCGACCGCATCCGCGAGTTCGGCTTTGTCTCGGGCCGCAGCACGCATGACGACCGCGTGGCCACCATCCGCGACCTGTCGTCGCGCTACGGTATCACCATCGATACCCATACCGCCGATGGCGTCAAGGTGGCGCGCGAGCATCTCAGCGCCGGCGTGCCGATGGTGGTGCTGGAAACCGCGCTGCCGGCCAAGTTCGCCGACACCATCCGCGAAGCGCTTGGCCACGAGCCGGAGCGCCCGGCCAGGTTCGAGGGCATCGAGAGCCTGCCGCAGCGCTTTGAAGTGATGCCGGCCGACGCCGCGCAGGTCAAGGCCTACATCGCCGGCCACACCGGCCTGTAAGCGCGCGGGCGCGTGCAGCCCGCTGCGGCGCTGCCGCATGCCGGGCCCGCGCCAACTCGCTACAATCAGGCTGCGGGCCCGATCTCCGGCCCCCGGATTGCCTGCCCCAACCAAGTGGGTGCCGGCAATGCGCGGGCCGTTTTTCGTGGGCCAACACTTTCCCACATCGCACCATGACCCAAGCCGCAGCACCTTCCCGCCCCCCGATGCTGACCATGGCCCAGGCGCTCGACGCGCTGCTCGGCGCCGCCCGTCCGCTGGCGCAGCTTGAATCCATCGACACGCTCCACGCCAACGGCCGCGTGCTGGCCGCGCCCGTGACCAGCACGCTGCGCGTGCCGCCGGCAGACAATACCTCGATGGACGGCTACGCCATGCGCGCGGGCGATGTGCCCGCTGCCGGCACGCGGCTGCGCGTGTCGCAACGGATTCCCGCCGGCCATGTCGGCACCGCGCTGGAACCCGGCACCGCCGCGCGCATCTTCACCGGCGGGCTGATCCCGCCGGGCGCCGACGCCGTGGTGATGCAGGAGCAATGCACCGCCGAGGGCGAGGACGTGATCGTCAACCACGTGCCGCAATCCGGTGAATGGGTGCGGCGCGCGGGCGAGGATATCGAAGCCGGCAGCGTGATCCTGCCGGCCGGCACGCGGCTGACGCCGCAGGCGCTGGGGCTGGCCGCATCGGTCGGCCAGGCGAAGCTGGACGTGGTGCGGCGCGTGCGCGTGGCCGTGTTCTTCACCGGCGACGAGCTGGCGATGCCGGGCGAGCCGCTCAAGCCGGGCGCCATCTACAACTCCAACCGCTTCACGCTGCGCGGCCTGCTGGAAAACCTGGGCTGCGAGGTCAGCGACTTCGGCATCGTTCCCGACACACTGGCCACCACGCGCGAGACGCTGCGCCGTGCGGCGCAGGGGCACGACCTGATCATCACCTCGGGCGGTGTTTCGGTCGGCGAGGAAGACCATATCAAGCCCGCGGTCGAGGCCGAAGGACGGCTCGACATGTGGCAGATCGCGATCAAGCCGGGCAAGCCGCTGGCGTTCGGGCAGGTCAACAACGATGCTGAGCCGGCGTTCTTCCTGGGTTTGCCGGGCAACCCGGTGTCCAGCTTCGTGACCTTCCTGCTGTTCGTGCGCCCGTTCATCCTGCGCCTGCAGGGCGTGGCCGGCGTGACCCCGCGGCGCCTGCCGCTGCGCGCGGATTTCGAGCTGAAGAAGGGCGACCGCCGCAATGAGTTCCTGCGCGCTCGCATCAATGCCGAGGGGGGGCTGGACCTGTTCCCCAACCAGAGCTCGGGCGTGCTGACCTCCACCGTATGGGGCGATGGCCTGATCGACAATCCGCCCAACCAGCCGATCGCGCGCGGCGATACCGTGCAGTTCATTCCGTTTGACGGCCTGCTCGCGTAGCCGGCCCGTATTACCAGGACGCAGAAGCAGTGATGATCATCGAACTCAGATTCTTTGCCAGCGTGCGCGAGCAACTGGGAGTGGCCGAAGAGCGCGCCGAGGTGCCGGCCGAGGTGCGCACCGTGGGCGAATTACGCCACTGGCTGATTCAGCGCGGCGGCCCCTGGGCCGAAACTCTAGCCGAAGGCCGCGCGCTGCGCATGGCCGTCGACCATGCGGTGGCGCGCCCCGATACGGCGATTGCCAACGGCTGCGAAGTCGCCTTTTTCCCACCAGTGACCGGAGGCTGAGATGAGCGTCAGGGTGCAGCGTGAGGATTTCGATCTCGGTGCGGAAGTCGCGGCGCTGCGTGCCGGCAATCCGGCGGTCGGCGCGGTGGCCAGCTTTATCGGCACGGTGCGCGATGTCAGCGACGGCAGCGCGGTCAGCGCGATGGAGCTGGAGCACTATCCGGGCATGACCGAGAAGGCGCTGGCGCAGATCGAGGCGGCTGCGTGCGCGCGCTGGGCGCTGCTGGGCGTGACCATCATCCACCGCGTCGGCCCGATGCAGCCGCTGGACCAGATCGTGATGGTCGCGGTGGCGTCGGCGCATCGCGGCAATGCCTTTGCCGCGTGCGAGTTCATCATGGACTACCTCAAGTCCGAAGCGCCGTTCTGGAAGAAGGAGGACACCCCGGAAGGGGCGCGCTGGGTCGACGCCCGCGTGACCGACGAAGCCGCCCTCCAGCGCTGGGGGATCGCATCGTTCAATGCCAGCGGCGACGATGCTGGCGCACCACCGGAGAAGCAGGGCGGGAGCCAGCCCTGATGGGGTCGCTCGGCTTTGTCGCCGTGGGCCTAGGCGCCGCGGCGGGTGCGTGGCTGCGCTGGGGCTTCGCGGTGCTGTGGAACGCGATCAATCCCGCGCTACCCTATGGCACGCTGGCGGCCAACCTGCTGGGCGGCTACCTGGTCGGCCTGGCGGTCGGGTTCTTCGATACGCACGCGGGCCTGCCGCCGGAATGGCGCCTGCTGGCCATCACCGGCTTCCTTGGCGGGCTGACCACGTTCTCGACCTTTTCCAGCGAGGTGGTGGCGAACCTGATTGCCGGCGACTACGGCTGGGCGGCGCTGCACCTGCTGCTGCACCTGGGCGGCTCACTGCTGCTGACCGCGTTCGGCCTCTGGACTTACCGCCTGCTGGCCTGACGCGGCCCGGGCGATCAGGCCCAGCAGCGCGGCATTGAACGCCTGCGGCTGCTCCATGTGCGGGCTGGGGGAGGGGCCGGCCCCCCCCCCCAACCCCCCCCC